>NZ_JAMYMO010000010.1:0-185030 GCF_040318575.1 Mesorhizobium sp. M1088
CACACCCCGAAACACAAATCCCCATAGCTCACCGCCTGCGGCCCGCGGGTTCCTGCATCAGAGACTTTCGTACGCCTGACGGCACCCGAAACCCTTCAGCAATGTCGGCCGTTAAAGTTAGTTGTGCCACCGCCTTACAGCGGACGTCACCGGCGACCGCGCTTGAGGGCGTAGTTGCGCCAGGAGCGGTCATTCGATGTTCTGCCGTTGAACGGCTTCATTCGCCAGTTTAGCGGAAATTGGGCGACAGCATGGTTGCCTGAACAGGGAAGTTCGAAACCCTCTTGGTCCGCGAATCCCGCTGATTGCACGCTGCGGTGCGATATTCTGCAAGATAGCCACCCAACCAACGCCGATAGCCGCCGCATTGCTCTCGACAAGAGCACTCCTGCCGCAGACCACCTAGCTGGCAGACACTTGGCTGATCCCGGCATCGACCCAGGCACGCGTCTGCTCAAGCACTTCATCCGAGAGCGCGGGATCGTCGATCGCCCGGGCGAGGATTACTGCCCCCACCATCGCTGCCCAGCTTCCGATCGCCGCGCGGCGTCTGTCTGCCGGATCCAACTCCGGGAGCGCCTTGCCGATACGGTCGATCTGCGATCGTAGGCCTTCCGTCATGGCCGAGCGTGCAGCCGGGGTCTGATGGCGGATGGCTGCGGCAAGGCCCGCCGTCGGGCAACCGCCGGCGCAGTTGTCGCGATGCCGGGGCGAAAGATAGGAACCTACATAAGCGCGAAGATCGCCCCCTCCGCCTGAGTCCGCGGCGAGGACGTGGGCAAGGGTCTGCGCGATCAGGTCGTCCTTCGAACTGAAATGGCCATAGAAGCCGCCATGGGTGAGCCCGGCGGCCTTCATCACTTCCGCCACGCTGACCGCGTCGAACCCCTTCTCGCGAAACAGCCGGCTGGCCGCATCCAATATCCGGTGACGGTTCTCCGCCATCTGCTCTCGACTGACCTTCATTTCAAAATTCTCCGTCGGCCCCGTTGACATTTACATGATGCCCATCATATTTAGCCGCAATCATGATGATCGTCATGAATATAGGTTCCATCAGAGAAAAGAGCAATGCCATGACCACCATTCCATCAGTCCTCATCACCGGCGCCTCCACGGGCATCGGAGCTTCCTATGCCGAACGGTTCGCCCGCCGCGGACACGACCTCGTGCTCGTTGCCCGTGACGTGGCACGAATGGAGGCACTGGGAGCCCGGCTCCGTCAGGAAACTGGCGTTGCGATCGACATCATCCAGGCTGATCTTACGCAGCCTGCCGAGCTTGCAACGGTAGAGACGAGGCTGCGCGATGACGTCCGCATCGGGATTCTCGTCAACAATGCCGGAACAGCCATCGGCGGAAGCTTCATCGAGCAGAGTACCAATGACGTCGCCCGGCTCGTTGCGCTCAACACGACCGCGCTTCTGCGACTTGCCAGCGCCATCGCCCCGCGTCTTGCGAAAGCTGGCGAAGGGTCGATCGTCAACATCGGCTCCGTGGTCAGCCTGGCGCCGGAGTTCGGCATGACGGTCTACGGCGCAACCAAAGCCTTCGTGCTGTTTCTGTCGCAGGGGCTCAGCCTCGAGCTCGCACCGAAGGGTGTCTACGTCCAGGCCGTGCTGCCCGCCACGACGCGTACGGAGATCTGGGACCACGTCGGCGCCGACATCAACACGCTCTCCAACGTGATGGAGGTGGACGATCTGGTTGATGCGGCGCTGGTCGGCTTCGACCGCCGCGAACCGGTGACCATCCCGCCGCTTCCCGATGCCGGGCAGTGGGATGCGCTTCAGGCCGCGCGCCAGGCCATGCTTCCGAATTATCGGAACGAACATCCCGCCGAGCGGTACCGCAAGGTCGCCTGAGCACCAACGAAACCATTTGATAACGACCTCGTCGCGGCGGGGACAAACAAGGTGACCTATGACCAACAAAGCACTTTTTGAGCCTTATTCTCTCGGCTCGCTGACGCTCTCCAATCGTATCGTCATGGCGCCCCTCACGCGCAATCGCGCTGGCCCGGGCTTCGTTCCGGGCGATCTTGCCGCCGAGTATTACGGCCAGCGGGCCTCCGCCGGCCTGCTGATCTCCGAGGCCACGCAGATCTCGCGGCAGGGACAAGGTTACCAGGACACGCCCGGCATCTATTCTCAGGCTCAGATCGACGGCTGGCGAAAGGTCACGACCGCGGTGCACGCCAAGGACGCGCGGATTTTCCTGCAGCTCTGGCACGTCGGCCGCGTCTCGCACGTCGATCTGCAGGAGAACGGCGCCGCGCCCGTCGCGCCCTCGGCAATCCGGGCCGCGACCAAGACGTTCGTGAACAACGGCTTTGTCGAGGTTTCGGAGCCCCGCGCGCTGGCGCTCGACGAGCTTGCGGGGATCGTCAACGATTTCCGGCAAGCAGCCGCGAACGCCATTGAGGCCGGCTTCGATGGCGTCGAGATTCATGGCGCCAACGGCTATCTGCTGGACCAGTTCGCCAAGGACGGTGCCAATGTCCGCACGGATGCTTATGGCGGATCGGTCGAGAACCGCGCCCGGCTGATGCTGGAGGTTGCGACTGCGGTGGTCGAGGAGATCGGCGCAGAGCGCACCGGCATCCGGATTTCGCCCGTCTCGCCCGCCAACGGCGTCTCGAGCAGCGCCCCCCAGGCGCAGTTCGACTATATCGTCGATCAACTCGATGCTTTGGGCATCGTCTATATCCATGTCGTCGAGGGCGCCACGGGCGGATCGCGCGATGTCGCGCCGTTCGACTTCGGATCGCTCCGCCGGCGCTTCAACAATACCTATATCGCCAATAACGGCTATGACCTCAACCTCGCGGCGTCGCGGCTCGCCGAGGGCAAGGCGGACCTCTTCGCCTTCGGGCGCCCGTTCATCGCCAATCCCGACCTTGTGGAACGGCTGAAGACGCGCACGCCGCTGACGGAGTTCAACTCGGCGACGCTCTATGGCGGCGGCTCCGCTGGCTATACCGACTATCCCGCGATCGCCGCCTCAAGCCGCCCATGAGCTATCGGAGGGCGGCGCCTGCGAGGCAGCCATCCCACGTGACAGCAGCGCCTCAGGGCATCTCTCTGGCGCTCCGCTCGAACTGGTGTCCAAACCCAGGGATTCAGGAGGGCCATGGAGGGCTATAGCATAGACGTTAGCTCCTCTGGTCCGCCCAGGACCAGCCAGGCGAGATTCGTAGCACGTCGTACGTTCGCTTTACCGGCGCAAGCGGACCCGTTCACCGTGATTTCGACTGTCGTGAATGGGTCAGATCGCGTCGATGCATGGGGGCGCCTGAACGTCCGCTTCTCACATTCCAAGCCTCCAAGCCTCCAAGCCTCCAAGCCTCCAAGCCGCAAGTCCGCTTCCGTGCCCCGAACAAGACGTTCATCGAAGCGCCGCAGAACGTCCGCTATTTGCGCTACCTGCTCGATCCGATCGATGAGACGAATGGCACCTCGGCCATTCTCGGGAGCTAGCTGATTAGCCTCGGCGGTGATTCCGAACCGAAGGTCAGCGCCGCAAGATGAAACCGGTTTCGGAAAAGATCTAACAGGAAGTACCGGGCCCTGGTCAGACCGGCCGCACCAGAACGTGTTTCTTCTTGCCGAGCGACAGTTTCGCGACGTTTTCCGGGCCAAGGTCCTGCAGCGTCACCATCCTGCGATCGTCGGCCACGAGCTGGTCGTTGAGGCGCACGGCGCCGCCCTGGATATGCCGCCGTGCCTCGCCGTTGGACCCGGCCAGCCCGGCGGTGACGAACAGCGACAATATGCCGACGCCGGCTTCAAGATCGGTCCTGCCCACCTCGACGGTTGGCAGTGTTTCGGCGAGCGCCCCTTCTTCGAACGTCTTACGCGCCGTTTCGCTGGCCTCCTCCGCCGCCTCGCGGCCATGCAGCATGGCGGTGATTTCGGTGGCGAGGATCTTCTTGGCTTCGTTGATCTCCGAGCCGCCGAGCCGTTCGAGGCGTCCGACCTCGGCGAGTGGCAGGGTCGTGTAGAGCCTCAGGAAACGGCCGACATCGGCATCCTCGGTGTTGCGCCAGTATTGCCAGAACTCGTATGGGCTCAGCATCTCCGCATCGAGCCAGACCGCGCCCGAGGCCGACTTGCCCATCTTGGCGCCGGACGAGGTGGTGAGCAGCGGCGTGGTCAGCGCATAGAGCTGCGCGCCTTCCATGCGATGGCCGAGATCGATGCCGTTGACGATGTTGCCCCACTGGTCGGAGCCGCCCATCTGCAGCCGGCAGCCGAGGCGCTTGTAGAGCTCGACGAAGTCGTAGGCCTGCAGGATCATGTAGTTGAATTCGAGGAACGACAGCGACTGCTCGCGATCCAGCCGGAGCTTGACCGAATCAAAGGCCAGCATGCGGTTGACCGAAAAATGCCGGCCGACATCGCGCAGGAAATTGACGTAGTTGATGTCCATCAGCCAGTCGGCATTGTTGATCATGACGGCGTCGTTGGGGCCGCCGCCAAATTTGAGGTAGGGCGTGAAGTTGCGGCGGATGCCGGCGAGATTGTCCTCGATGTCCTGCGGCGTCAAAAGCTTGCGCGCCTCGTCCTTGAACGACGGATCGCCGATCATCGAGGTGCCGCCGCCCATCAGCGCGATCGGCCGGTGGCCGGTCTGCTGCAGCCAGTAAAGCATCATGATCTGGATCAGCGACCCGGCATGCAGGCTCCTGGCGGTGGCGTCGAAGCCGATATAGGCGCTCACCGTTTCCGTGGCGAAAAGCTGGTCGAGGCCGGCATCGTCCGAGGTCTGGTGGATGAAACCGCGCTCGCTCATCGTGCGCAGGAAATCGGATTTGAAGGCGGACATTTTCTTTCCCGAAAAGCTTCCGGCCGAACGCGGCTCGGCTATGCATGAAGGCGGGCGTTTAGCACTCAAGCGCGATCAGCAAAAGTGGAATCCGGTTTTGCGACACCCTCTTGCCTTCTCCCCTTGTGGGAGAAGGTGGATTGGCGCGCAGCGCCAAGACGGTTGAGGGGTGTTGGACGGAGTGCCGTCGTTGCCAAGCTGGAACACCCCTCATCCGACCGCGCTTCGCGCGGCCACCTTCTCCCACAAGGGGAGAAGGGAGAACCCCAAGCGTGCGGCCTGCTTGCGTCATTGTTTCGGCTGGCGTAATGAGGCGCCGCGCCAGCGGGGCTCTTCCACTGGACCGCGCGGCATCGATCGAATGCCATATCCTGTGACAGAGTCGAGATGCCGGAGATATCCATCGTCATTCCTTGCCGGAACGAGGCGGCGAACCTGCCGCTTCTGCTCGACGAGATCGGCACTGCCATGGCCGGGCGGGACTTCGAGGTCATTGTCGTCGACGACGGCTCGACAGACGATACACCTTCGGTGCTTGCCGCAGAGGCAGCGCTTCGCCGGTTTCCGCTGCGCCATCTCAGGCATGAAAAATCCGCCGGCCAGTCGCTCTCGGTGCGCTCAGGCGCCTGGGCGGCGCGCGGCGATATCGTCGCCACCATCGACGGCGACGGCCAGAACGACCCCTGTTATATCCCAGTGTTGATCGACGCGCTGCGGCAGGCTGGTCCCGAAGTCGGGGCCGCGCAGGGACAGCGTCTGAAGCGCCGCGACAGCAAGATCAAGCAACTGGCGTCGCGTTTCGCCAACGGGCTGAGAAAAGCCATCCTGCACGACGAGACGCGGGATACCGGCTGCGGCCTCAAGGCGATCTACACCGACATTTTGCGGAAATTGCCGTTCTTCGACGGCACCCACCGCTTTGTTCCGGCGCTGGTCATCCAGGAGGGCTACCGCGTCGTCCATTGCGATGTCGTCGACCGCTCCCGCCGTCACGGCAAATCGAATTACGGCATCTTCGATCGCGGCCTGCAGGGCGTGCTCGATCTTGCCGGCGTCTGGTGGCTGCGCCGCAGGCGCCGCAGAATGCCCAAAGTAGAGGAAATCAGGCATGGGTAACGTGCTTCAGGAATTGGCGACCTGGCTTCACGATGTTTTCGTCAAGCAATTCGATGCCTGGGTTCTGCTCGGCTTCGTCGCCCAGTTCTTCTTCACCATGCGCTTTCTGGTGCAGTGGGTGGCGTCGGAAAAGGCCAAGCGCAGCGTCGTGCCGATCGCCTTCTGGTTCTTTTCGCTGTTCGGCGGCGGCCTGCTGCTGATCTACGCCATCCAGCGTCAGGATCCGGTGTTCATCGCCGGCCAGGCCATGGGCCTGTTGATCTACATCCGCAATCTCTGGCTGATCGCCAACGAGCGCAAGGCGGCGATGACCAAGGTCGATTGAGTCCGCGACCGGCCTGAACCGGTCGAGCAAGCAATCCAGATTACTTGCCGTCCAGCCCGCCGTAAGACCTTACCAGCCGGACCATGTCGGCCGAATCGGCAGTCTCGCTCTCGAGCCCCTCGGCGACACCGACGCGGTCAGCGGCCGGGCGGTTCTGGCTGACTTTCCATTTGCCGCTGATTTCGGTGATTTCGATCTCCAGGCCGACGATGCCTTTGATCTGCGAGTGGATGAAGGGTGCCGGCGCGTCGGTCACCGCCCACGGCGCCGAGCGGCTGCCCTCCTGCGACATCGTCAGATCGGAAATCTGCTCGGCCAGCCAATCCTGGTTTTCGATCACCGTGACGATGCCGCGCACCTGGACGATGGCGTAGTTCCAGGTCGGTACCACCTTGCCGGTTTCACGCTTGGTCTCGTACCAGGACGGCGTCACATATGCATCGGCGCCCTGGAAGACGACCAGCACCCGCGCCAGGGGATTGTCGGCCAAAAGCCGCCATTGCGGATTGGCTTTGGCCAAATGGGCGCGAAGCCTGCCGTTCGGCGGCACATCCGCGTCTAGAAGAAAGGGAATCGCGTTGGCGACCGGCCCCTCGACGCCGTTCGACACTAGCAGGCCAAGCGGATGCGCCCGGATCAGCCCGTGCAGGACGTCCGGCCGTGTTTCCTGGAAGTGAGGCGGTTGGTACATCGCCGATTATCTCAGCCGCTTCGGCCGTGGGTCGGACAGTTCCCCGGCCAGCCGGCGATCCAGATAGTCCGCGCATTCCTCGATCAGAAGCTCCGCATGGTTGGCAAAGAAATGGTTGGCGCCGGGCAGGGTCTTCTGGGTGATGGTAATGCCCTTTTGCGTGTGCAGCTTGTCGACCAGGCCCTGCACGTCCTTGGGCGGCGCGACCTTGTCGGCGTCGCCGTGGATGATCAGGCCGGACGACGGGCATGGCGCCAGGAACGAGAAATCATAGGTATTGGGCTGCGGCGCGACCGAGATGAAGCCCTCGATCTCCGGCCGGCGCATCAGAAGCTGCATGCCGATCCACGAGCCGAACGAATAGCCGGCAACCCAGCAGCTCTTGGAATCCGGATGCAGCGACTGCACCCAGTCGAGCGCCGCGGCGGCGTCGGACAATTCGCCGGTGCCGTGGTCGAACTCGCCCTGGCTGCGGCCGATGCCGCGGAAATTGAAGCGCAGCGTGGTGAAATTGCGCTTCTGGAACATGTAGAAGAGGTCATAGACGATCTTGTTGTTCATCGTCCCGCCGAACTGGGGGTGCGGGTGCAGGACGATGGCAATCGGCGCGCTCTTTTCCTTCGAGGGCTGATAGCGACCCTCCAGACGGCCGGCCGGACCGGTGAAAATGACCTCAGGCATGAAATACTCCACTTGGCATAAATTGCGCGGCGCCCGGAACAACTTTTCCTCTGGCCTTGACGCAGGGCGAGCGTCTTTCTAGAAGCTAGTTTAGAATTGTTCAAAACTGGGCGGCCAAAAATTGTGGCTCGGCCACCCGCGCCGCAAGCCGCGTAAATAGGACGTCTTGCCTTGCAATTTCAAGGAAATAACGCGCTATCTTCGCGGAACGGCTTTTGAAGGGACCAGTTGGACGGAAATGGCCGGAGCACGCGCCTACCTCGACTACAACGCCAGCGCGCCGCTGCTTGCCTCGGCGCGCGCGGCGGTGGTGGCTGCGCTCGACGTTGCCGCCAACCCGTCCTCGGTTCATGCCGAGGGCCGCGCTGCACGGCGGCTGATCGAGGACGCCAGGCGCGACGTGGCGCGACTGGTCAACGCCAGGGCCGAGCATGTCGTATTCACCTCCGGCGCGACGGAAGCGGCCTCGACGCTGCTGACGCCGGACTGGCAAATGGGGCGCGGCGCTGTCCGTATGAGCCAGCTCTATGTGTCCGAGGCCGATCATCCTTGCCTGCTGAACGGCGGTCGTTTCCCCACGGGGCAGGTAATGCGGATCGGCGTCGACGCCGATGGCGTCGTCAGGCTCGACGTTTTGGCCGAGGCTCTCGCCCAGCATGACAAGGCCGAAGGCTTGCCGCTGGTGGCGATACACGCCGCCAACAACGAGACCGGCGTCATCCAGCCGGTTGGCCGCATTGCCGAAATCGTCAAGGCGGCGGGTGGCATCCTGGTTGTCGATGCCGTGCAGGCGGCCGGCCGCATTCCGCTCGATATGTCAGCGGGTTACGCAGACTATCTGATTCTCTCGTCGCACAAGATCGGCGGCTCAAAGGGCGTCGGCGCCATTGTCGCGGCGTCGGACCTGATGATGCCAAAGCCGCTGGTCAGCGGCGGTGGCCAGGAAAAAGGCCATCGCGGCGGCACCGAAAACCTGGCGGCGATTGCCGGGTTTGGCGCGGCGGCGCGAGAGGCGTCTGCCGGCTTGCAAACGATCGAAACGGTGCGGCAGCGTCGCGACGAAATCGAGGCGATCGTGAAAACGCTTGTTTCGGACGCCGAAATCTTCGGGACCGGCGCGCCAAGGCTTGCCAATACGACATTCTTCGCTATTGCCGGCATCAAGGCCGAGACGGCGCAGATTGCCTTCGACCTGGCCGGTGTGGCGCTGTCGGCCGGATCGGCCTGTTCGTCGGGCAAAGTCGGGCCGAGTCACGTGCTGAAAGCCATGGGTTACGGTGACGGCCTCGGCGCGTTGCGCGTGTCCATCGGCCACGCGACCAGCGCTGAAGACATTGAGCTGTTTCGTTCGGCGCTGGCGACGATCGTCGCGCGCCAAGCCGGTAAGGAAAAGGCAAACAGCGAAAAGGCCGCCTGAGCGCGGCAACGGAACGTTTGGGCCTTGCGGCCTGGTAGAGCCGTGCGTTCGAATTTGGCCGGGTGAATTTCCGGCATGAACGCACTATATGAAACGTACGCCGCCTCGGGTGCCTGATGGGTGCTCGTTTGCGGTGCCATAGTTTGAAAACTGCCGGGCCTTGACCCCGGCGTGGATGGAGAACGCTGATGCCTGCTGTGCAGGAGACGATCGATCGAGTTCGAAAGATCGATGTCGACCAGTATAAATACGGATTCCAGACCGAAATCGCGATGGACAAGGCCCCCAAGGGCCTGAGCGAAGACATTATCCGCTTCATTTCGGCGAAGAAGGACGAGCCGTCCTGGATGCTGGAATGGCGCCTGGAAGCCTATCGCCGCTGGCTGACGCTGGACGAGCCGAAATGGGCGCGCGTCCACTATCCCAAAATCGATTTCCAGGACCTCCATTATTACGCCGCGCCCAAGAGCACGCCGGGGCCGACTTCGCTCAGCGAGGTCGATCCCGAACTGCTGAAGGTCTATGAGAAGCTCGGCATTCCGCTCAGGGAACAGGAAATCCTCGCCGGCGTGCAGAAGACCGATGCGTCGGAGCTCGAGGAAGCCAGCGACAACGTCTACAAGTCGGGCCGCGTCGCCGTCGATGCGGTGTTCGATTCCGTCTCCGTCGTCACCACTTTCAAGAAGGAGCTGGCGCAGGCCGGCGTCATCTTCTGCTCGATCTCGGAAGCCATCCGCGAGCATCCGGAGCTGGTGAAGAAGTATCTCGGCTCGGTCGTGCCGACCTCCGACAATTTCTACGCAACGCTGAATTCGGCCGTGTTCACCGACGGTTCGTTCGTCTTCGTGCCCAAGGGCGTGCGCTGCCCGATGGAACTGTCGACCTATTTCCGCATGAACGAGAAGAACACCGGCCAGTTCGAGCGCACGCTGATCATCGCCGAGGAGGGGGCTTACGTCTCCTATCTCGAAGGCTGCACGGCGCCGCAGCGCGACGAGAATCAGCTTCATGCCGCGGTGGTCGAGCTGATCGCGCTCGACGATGCCGAGATCAAATATTCGACGGTGCAGAACTGGTATCCCGGCGACGCCGAAGGCAAGGGCGGCATCTACAATTTCGTCACCAAGCGCGGCGACTGCCGCGGCCATCGCTCGAAGATTTCGTGGACGCAGGTCGAGACCGGTTCGGCCATCACCTGGAAATATCCGAGCTGCATCCTGCGCGGCGACGATTCCAGCGGCGAGTTCTATTCGATCGCCGTGTCGAACGGCTACCAGCAGGTCGACAGCGGCACCAAGATGATCCATCTCGGCAAGAACACGTCCAGCCGCATCATCTCCAAGGGCATCGCCGCCGGCTTCTCGCAGAATACCTATCGCGGCCAGGTCTCGGCGCACCGCAAGGCGACCAACGCCCGCAACTTCACCAATTGCGACTCGCTGCTGATCGGCGATCAGTGCGGCGCACACACCGTGCCCTACATGGAAGCCAAGAACTCGACGGCGCAGTTCGAGCATGAGGCTACGACCTCGAAAATTTCCGAGGACCAGAAGTTCTACGTCATGCAGCGTGGCATCCCGGAAGAAGAGGCGATTGCGCTGATCGTCAACGGCTTCGTCAAGGACGTCATCCAGCAACTGCCGATGGAATTCGCGGTCGAAGCGCAGAAGCTGATCGGGATTAGTCTTGAGGGGAGTGTTGGGTGAGTTAACTGGAACGGCGATCATGGATTTGTTCAAGCGGATAGAAGGCTTGATATTTGCCGTTCTGATGCTCTTGCTGACATTGGCTGTTGGTGGTGCTGTGATGGCGTTGATAGGCGCAGTGTTTGGCTTGAGTTCGACAAAAACTATTGGTGGTTCGATTGCAGGCTTAAGCGCGGCTGGGTTTTTTAGCTGGATGTTGGTCACCAGCAAGTTTGTACGCGCTTTTCGAGCTTTTAGAAAAGTTCCGTCGCAGGCCGGGCACCGCGAACAAGAAAGTGGAAAATAATGCTTGAAATCAGAAACCTCCATGCCCGTATCGTCGATGACGGCACCGAGATCATTCGCGGCCTGAACCTGACGGTCAGGGCCGGTGAAGTCGCGGCCATCATGGGGCCGAACGGCTCGGGAAAATCGACGCTGTCCTATATCCTTGCCGGGCGCGAGGATTATGAGGTCACCGAGGGCGACATCCTCTACAACGGCCAGTCGATCCTCGACATGGATCCGGCCGAGCGCGCTACCGCCGGCATCTTTCTCGCTTTCCAGTATCCGATGGAGATACCGGGCGTGGCGACGATGGAATTCCTGAAAGTTGCGATGAATGAGCAGCGCAAGGCGCGCGGCGAGGAGCCGCTGAAAATCCCGGAATTCCTCAAGCGCGTGAAGGAAGCGGCCGCCTCGCTCAACATGGACATGGCGATGCTGAAGCGGCCGCTCAATGTCGGCTTTTCCGGCGGCGAGAAGAAGCGCGCCGAGATCCTGCAGATGAAGCTGCTCGAGCCGAAGCTGTGTGTCCTCGACGAGACCGATTCCGGACTCGATATCGATGCGCTGAAGATCGTCGCGGACGGCGTCAACACGCTGCGCTCGCCGGATAGGGCCATTGTCGTCATAACCCACTACCAGCGCCTGCTCCAATACATCGTGCCGGATACGGTGCACGTGCTCTACAGGGGCCAGGTGATCAAGTCGGGCGACAAGTCGCTGGCGCTCGATCTCGAGGCCAATGGCTATGCCGGCGTGATCGGGCAAGCCGCGTGAGATGCCGGAAGGCGGGACGAAACTGATGAATATGCACACGACACCCCAGCGAACATTGGCCGAAACGGCGCTGATCGACGCCTTTGGCGAGCGGCTGTCGCTGCTGCCTGGCGACGGCGCGGTGATGCTGAAGCGCGACGACGCCATCGAGGCGATCAAGAGCGGCCTGCCGACGCGGCGCATCGAATCCTGGCACTATACGGACCTGCGCCGGCTGCTGACCTCGGTGCCGGACTTCGATCCGGCAGCGGTCGCGAAAGCCATTGCGCCGATCGTCGAAGGCTCCTCGGTTTTGCCGGTGCTGAACGGCGTTTCGAGTACGAAACTGCCCGGTATCGAAGGCGTTGCCGTGCAGCGCCTGTCGGAGAAGCTGACCGACGGCAGCATCGCCCCGGGGCTGGATTCCTATGGCAGCGACGACGCCATCGGCGCGCTCAACACTGCCTTTGTCGCCGACGGCTATTTCGTCGACATCGCCGACGGTGCCCAACTGGAAAAGCCGATCGAATTGCAGAATTTGCAGGCCGGTGGACAGACGCATGTACGCCTGGCCGTCCGTGTCGGCGCCGGCGCCAAGGCTGTCGTCGTCGAGCGCCAGGCAGGCGAGGGGGCGGCGCTGGTCAGTTCGGTCAGCCAGCTTGTGCTTGGCGAGGGCGCCGAAGTGACATGGCTCATCGTGCAGGAGCATCCGGATACGGCGACGCACCTTGCCCAGTTCAAGGCGCATCTCGGCAAGAATTCGAAACTGACGCTGTTCGTCATGAATGCCGGCGGCAAGCTGGTGCGCCAGGAGGTCGTTGTGAAGACGACCGGCGAGGGCGCCGAATTCACCTTGCGCGGCATCAATCTGCTCGCCGGCGATACCCATACCGATGTCACTATGGTGCTCGACCACGCCGTACCGCACACAGCCTCGACCGAAGTCATCCGCAATGTGGTGACCGGCAAGGCGCGCGGCGTCTTCCAGGGCCGCATCAACGTCCACCAATATGCGCAGAAGACCAACGCCAAGATGGCCTGCAACACGCTGCTTCTGTCGGACGACGGCGAGTTCTCGACCAAGCCGGAGCTCGAAATCTTCGCCGACGACGTCGTCTGCGGCCATGGCGCGACCGTCACCGAGATCGACCACAGCCATCTGTTCTACCTAATGGCGCGCGGCGTCGACGAGAAGACCGCGCGCGGCTTGCTGGTCAAGGCCTTCGTCGCCGAAGTGATCGAGGAACTGGACGACGAGGCCATCGTCGAGGCGCTGGAAGCACGGCTCGACGATTGGTTTTTGACGCACGGGTAGAGGTGACTGAGGGGTTGGTGCCAACACCCCTCATCCGTCGCCTTCGGCGCCACCTTCTCCCACAAGGGGAGAAGGAGAGGCGCTCTTCCTTCTCCCCTTGTGGGAGAAGGTGGCCGAGCGAAGCTCGGTCGGATGAGGGGTGCTGGACAGAATGAGGCGGTGCCTCGAGAGAGCTTGTAATGGACCAGAAAGTCGAAAACATCCCCTATGACGTCGAGGCGATCCGCCGCGACTTCCCGATCCTGTCGCGGCAAGTCTACGGCAAACCGCTGGTCTATCTCGACAATGGCGCCTCGGCGCAGAAGCCACAGGCGGTGCTCGACGCTATCCAGCACGCCTATTCCCAGGAATATGCCAACGTCCATCGTGGCCTGCATTTCCTGTCGAATGCCGCGACCGACGCCTATGAGAAGGCTCGCGAGACGGTGCGCCGTTTCCTCAATGCGCCGAGCACCGACAACATCGTCTTCACCTCGAATACCACGGCGGCGATCAACACGGTCGCCTATGGTTTCGGCATGCCGAATATCGGCGAAGGCGACGAGATCGTGCTGTCGATCATGGAGCATCATTCCAACATCGTGCCGTGGCATTTCATCCGCGAGCGGCAGGGCGCGAAGCTGGTCTGGGTACCGGTCGACGATCTCGGCGTTTTTCACATCGAGGAATTCGAAAAGCGGCTGACCGATCGGACAAAACTGGTCGCCATAACCCATATGTCGAACGCGCTGGGCACGGTGACGCCGATGAAGGAGATCGTGCGCATCGCGCACGCGCGCGGCATTCCGGTGCTGGTCGACGGCAGCCAGAGCGCCGTGCATATGCCGATCGACGTGCAGGATCTCGACTGCGATTTCTTCGTCTTCACCGGCCACAAGGTCTATGGCCCGTCGGGCATCGGCGTGCTCTATGGCAAGAAGGATATTCTGGAGCGCATGCGCCCGTTCATGGGCGGCGGCGAGATGATCGAGGAGGTGACGCAAGACATCGTCACCTACAACGATCCGCCGCACCGTTTCGAGGCCGGCACGCCGCCGATCGTGCAGGCAATCGGGCTTGGTGCCGCGCTCGAATACATGGAAAAGATCGGCCGCGAACGCATCGCCGCGCACGAGGCCGATTTGAAGGACTATGCGCATCAAAAACTGCGCGCCATCAACTCGCTGCGCATCTTCGGCGATGCGCCCGGCAAGGGCGCCATCATCTCGTTCGAGCTGCAGGGTATCCATGCCCATGACGTGTCGATGGTCATCGACCGGCAGGGAGTGGCGGTCCGCGCCGGCACGCATTGCGCGCAGCCGCTGTTGAAACGCTTCGGCGTAACATCCACATGCAGGGCGTCGTTCGGCATGTATAATACCAGGGCCGAAGTCGATGCTTTGGCCGATGCGCTGGAAAAAGCGCGAAAATTCTTCGGGTGACGATCATGGATGATGCCAGCCACACCGCCGAGACCAATTCGGAAGCGACGACCAATGCGGCGGTTTCCGGATCGACAATCCCCGCCGACGAATTGGCGCGGCTGACCGACGACATCGTCTCGGCGCTGAAGACGGTCTACGACCCGGAAATCCCGGCCGACATCTACGAGCTCGGCCTGGTCTACAAGATCGACATCGAGGACGACCGCTCGGTCAAGATCGACATGACGCTGACCGCGCCCGGCTGCCCGGTGGCCGGCGAAATGCCGGGTTGGGTCGAAAATGCCGTCGGCGCCGTCGAAGGCGTTTCCGGCGTCGAGGTCAACATGACCTTCGATCCCCCCTGGTCGCCCGACCGCATGTCGGAAGAGGCACAGGTGGCGGTGGGCTGGTATTAGCATCCGACCAGACAGAGCTGGCGCACTTGCGCCGGGTACAAAACTTCACCATTTTAGGTGAGGAATCATTCGGCAGGCCTTGAACCTGCAAAGAATGGAGAAGGAAAGACATGGGACGCTTCGCCGTCATCACGATGACCGAAAAGGCTGCCGACCGGGTGCGCGAGATCGTCGCGACCCGTGAGAATGCGCATGGCATTCGCCTTGGCATCAAGAAGGGCGGCTGCGCCGGCATGGAATATACGGTCGATCTGGTGACCGAGCCGAACACCAAGGACGACCATATCGAGCGCGATGGCGCCCATGTCTATGTCGCGCCGGAGGCGGCACTTTTCCTGTTCGGCACCGAGATGGATTTCGAGCAGACGACACTGCGAACCGGCTTCACCTTCCGCAACCCGAACCAGAGCTCGGCCTGCGGCTGCGGCGAATCGGTCGAATTGAAGCCGGCTGATCTGAAGGCACTGGCCGAGGCGCGCGCTTCGGCCTGAGGTTTTCGTTCTCCCCGTCACTATACGGGGAGAAGGTGGCCCGAAGGGCCGGATGAGGGGCCGAGCCGGCGTTCGCAATGTTTGCGCCGCCCCACATCTGCCTGCCGGCATCTTCTCCCCATATAGCGACGGGGAGAAGAACGCTAATCCACCCACATCCCCGTTCGCTTGTGCCAGTCTGCGATCGACTCCTCCGGGTAGACATCGAAAACCTTGTCGCCCTTGCCGATATCCGGCTCGACCCAGTTCGCCTTGTATTTCAGCATCAGATGCACCTTCTCCGGCGGCTTTGGCAGGTCGGTGTCGATCGCCGAGGCAAACGGATGCACCAGCTCCGGCCAGGTCGGATCGTAGAGCCAGAGTGCCGTCCCGCATTTCGTGCAGAAGTTCCGCTCGCCGGTCGAGATCTCGCGTTGCGGGTGCTCGTCGTCCTCGATCTCGGCGCGGTAGACGCCGAGATGGCGCTTGCCCTGGATTTTCAGCGTCTGGTAATCGGCGCCGAGATTGATGGCAAAACCGCCGCCGCCCTGCTGCTTGCGGCAGATCGAGCAGTAGCACAGCATGAACGGCACCGGCGTGTGGCTTTCCACCTCGAAACGCACGGCATTGCACCGGCAGGACCCTTTGAGCAGAAGCGGCATGAGAAACTCCGACGAAAGTGATTTGCACTTTGTCAGGATGGCGCCGGTTGCGGCGATGACAAGGGGAAATCCGGGTGACATGATCGCCGCATGGACAACGAGCGCATAGAAGAGCTTTTCGAAGGCCTCGGCCCGGTCAGCATCCGCAAGCTGTTCGGCGGCAAGGGCATCTATTTCGACGGCGTCATCGTCGCCATCGTCATCGGTGGCGAATTGATGCTGAAGGCCGACGCCGAAAGCGCCCCGGATTTCGAAGCGGCCGGCTGCCTGCAATGGACCTATACCGGCTCGCGCCACGGCAAGCTCGTGTCGATGCCCTATTGGAGCGTTCCCGACAGCGCGTTCGACGATCCCGACGAGATGGCGATCTGGTCGCGCCGCGCCTACGAGGCAGCACGGCGCGCCGGCAAATAGGCTGCGTCATGCTTCGGCAATTCCGGGCCGCACTTCATGCCAGGTCCCGCGCCTCGGGCACGAGCGCCAGCGCCTCGGCAAAGCCAGCGCTGGTGAAGGCGGCGCGCTCGTCGGCGAGCATCGCTGCGGCAATGCCTTCGCGCAGTGCCGCGCGCAGCGTCAGGCCGCGCAGCAGGGCAGCGATCGTGGCGCCTGCCAATGCGTCGCCGGCGCCGGCAGCATCGGTCCGCTTTTGCAGCGGCGGTGGCGAGATCGAGAACGCGCTCAATTCGTCGAAACCGAGCACTGGTTCGTCGCCGGCGGTGATCACGCCGCTTTTCAGCCCGGCGCGTCTCAGGCCGTCGACGATGCCTTGATCGATTTGGACGCCGGCGAGCACGCCGGCCTCGCGCCGGTTCATGAAGGCCATCGCCAGACGGTCGAGCACCGGCGTCAGCCGCGCCGCTTTGTTGGGCGAGACCGCAAGCGCAAACACCGGCTTGCCGGCGGCGAGTGCCGCCAGCCGCTCCAGCGCGGTCGACGGCAGGTTGGCGTCGCACAGCACCGCGTCGGCCGAACCGATCGCTTCCCGCACCTTGGCACGGCGGATCTGCTTGGGAAGCGCCAGCTCGTAGAGCACCATGTCGGCAAGGCCGGCGATCAGCCCGCCGTCGCTGTCGATCAGCATCGTATGGCTTGGCGTTGCTCGGTCGAGGAACACCGCCGACAGGTCGGCAACGCCGGCCTCGGTGACGGCGCGTAAAACCGTGTCGCCAAGGGCATCGCCGCCGCGCACCGAAAGCAGCGAGGCCGAGACGCCGCGTCGCACCGCACAGCGCAAGGCGTTGAAGACGGCACCGCCGACATGCTCGCGCATCGTGCCGGGGTTGGAAGCGGCCGGCACGAAGGCGCCGGCAACCCGGCCGCGCCGCTCGATATAGGCGCCGCCCACGGCCAGGATCGTCGGGGATTTGATCATGCCGTCAAAATGCCCTTTAGCTGTTGCCCGGGGGAGACTAGGTCGCCGGGCGGAACCCTGCAATCGCGGGTCCGATTCGGTTGGTGACGGCAACGGCGCCGCATGCGAGGCGAGACACATCGGAAGCAATAATTGCGAAACAAAAATAGAACAAATATGGATATCCGTTGTTTTTCAAACCCTTGGTGCTCATTGACAAATGAGAACAAATGAGGTACATTCTTTTAAGGATTGCGGGATTGTCCGGCCTCCATTGACGACCACGGGGTGATGTATCATGGCTCAGAATTCTTTGCGGCTTGTAGAGGACAAAGCGGTGGATAAATCAAAGGCTCTGGATGCGGCGCTGTCGCAAATCGAGCGTGCCTTCGGCAAGGGCTCGATCATGCGGCTCGGCGCGAATGAGCAGGTCGTCGAGATCGAAACGGTGCCGACCGGCTCGCTTGGGCTGGACATCGCGCTTGGCGTCGGCGGCCTGCCGCGCGGCCGCATCGTCGAGATCTACGGGCCGGAAAGCTCGGGCAAGACGACGCTGGCGCTGCACACGGTGGCCGAAGCCCAGAAGAAGGGCGGCATCTGCGCCTTCGTCGATGCCGAGCACGCGCTCGACCCGGTCTATGCCCGCAAGCTCGGCGTCGATCTCGAAAACCTTTTGATCTCGCAGCCCGATACCGGCGAGCAGGCGCTGGAGATCTGCGACACGCTGGTGCGCTCCGGCGCCATCGACGTGCTGGTGGTCGATTCGGTGGCGGCGTTGACGCCGCGGGCGGAAATCGAAGGCGAGATGGGCGATTCGCTGCCCGGCCTGCAGGCCCGCCTGATGAGCCAGGCACTGCGCAAGCTCACCGCCTCGATCTCGCGCTCCAACACCATGGTCATCTTCATCAACCAGATCCGCATGAAGATCGGCGTCATGTTCGGTTCGCCCGAGACGACGACCGGCGGCAATGCGTTGAAATTCTATGCCTCGGTCCGCCTCGACATCCGCCGCATCGGCTCGGTCAAGGATCGCGACGAGGTCGTCGGCAACCAGACCCGCGTCAAGGTCGTCAAGAACAAGCTGGCGCCGCCCTTCAAGGTGGTCGAGTTCGACATCATGTATGGCGAGGGCGTCTCCAAGACCGGCGAGCTGGTCGATCTCGGCGTCAAGGCGGGCGTGGTCGAAAAGTCGGGCGCCTGGTTCTCCTACAATTCGCAGCGTCTTGGCCAGGGCCGCGAAAACGCAAAAATGTTCCTGCGCGACAATCCCGACACGGCGCGCGAGATCGAGCTGGCGCTACGGCAGAATGCCGGGCTGATCGCTGAGAAATTCCTTGAGAACGGCGGCTCCGAAAGCAGCGATGACGGTTTCGAGGACGACGCTGGGGTGATGTAGGGCAAGCGACGCCTCGCTGAGCCTCAGCCAGGTTTCGATTTGATGTTTTGATTTTGAGTTTGCGTAATCGATGCGTTTCGAACCGCCGGCCCAGGGCCGGCGGTTCGCGTTTGACGGCGAGGCAGACGCATTTCAAGGCGCTGGTGAAAGCCGGGATTTGAGCCCATTTGGTGTTTCTGGACAGGCTGCGGTGCGACCGCTAAAAGGCCATGTCTATTTTCCGCCGGCAGCCGGCGGTTCTCTCGAAAAGGCAGTATTCATGAGTGGCGTCAACGAGATCCGGTCGGCATTTCTCGACTATTTTCGCAAGGAAGGTCACGAGGTCGTCGCGTCAAGCCCGCTGGTGCCGCGCAACGACCCGACGCTGATGTTCACCAATGCCGGCATGGTGCAGTTCAAGAACGTTTTCACCGGTCTGGAGAAGCGGCCCTATTCGCGCGCCACGACCGCCCAGAAGAGTGTTCGCGCCGGCGGCAAGCACAACGACCTCGACAATGTCGGCTACACCGCGCGCCACCTGACCTTCTTCGAGATGCTCGGCAATTTCTCCTTCGGCGACTATTTCAAGGAGCGGGCCATAGAGCTTGCCTGGAACCTGATCACCAGGGAGTTCGGGCTGAAGAAGGACAAGCTGCTGGTCACCGTCTACCACACCGACGACGAGGCGGCCTCGTACTGGAAGAAGATCGCCGGCCTTTCGGACGATCGCATCATCCGCATCGCGACTTCGGACAATTTCTGGGCAATGGGCGACACTGGACCTTGCGGGCCGTGTTCGGAGATATTCATCGACCGCGGCGAGCATATCTGGGGCGGCCCTCCCGGCAGCCCCGAGGAGGATGGCGACCGTTTCCTTGAATTCTGGAACCTGGTGTTCATGCAGTACGAACAGGTGACGAAGGACGAGCGCGTCGACCTGCCGCGTCCGTCGATCGACACAGGCATGGGCCTCGAGCGCATGGCATCCATCCTGCAAGGGGTTGAAAGCGTCTTCGAAACCGACCTGTTCCGCCACCTGATCGACGCTGCGTCGTCGGCGCTTGGCAAAGGTCCGGATGCGGGCACCGTCGCATCGTTCCGTGTCATCGCCGACCATTTGCGTTCGTCCTGCTTCCTGGTCGCCGACGGCGTGCTGCCGTCCAACGAAGGACGCGGCTACGTGCTTCGTCGCATCATGCGCCGCGCCATGCGCCACGCGCAGTTGCTCGGCGCCCGCGATCCGCTGATGTGGCGCCTGGTGCCGGCACTGGTCCGCGAGATGGGCCAAGCCTACCCGGAACTGGTGCGCGGCGAACAGATGATCACCGAAACGCTGAAGCTGGAAGAGACGCGCTTCCGCAAGACGCTGGTGCGAGGCTTGGGCTTGCTTTCGGAGGCGACGGAAAAGCTGGCCTCCGGCGACATGCTGGATGGCGAGACAGCGTTCAAGCTCTACGACACCTATGGCTTTCCGCTCGATCTGACGCAGGACGCGCTGCGCCAGCGCAACATCTCGGTCAACCTTGCCGGCTTCACCGAGGCGATGCAGCGGCAGAAGGCGGAGGCGCGCAAAAGCTGGGCTGGTTCCGGTGAGGCCGCAACCGAGACGATATGGTTCGCGGTGCGTGAGGAGACCGGCGCCACCGAATTCCTGGGTTATGAGACCGAGCAGGCCGAAGGCCTCATCCAGGCGCTGGTCAAGGACGGCAAAACCGTCGACAGCGCCGGCAAGGGTGACGCCGTTGCCGTGGTTGTCAACCAGACGCCGTTCTATGGCGAGTCCGGTGGCCAGATGGGCGATACCGGCGTCATTTCGGGCGACGGGTTCTCGATCGAGATATCCGATACCCAGAAGAAGGCCGATGGGCTTTTCGTCCATCTCGGCAAGGTGGCTAACGGCACGGTCAAGACAGGCGCGACCGTCGAGCTGAAGGTGGACCACGCGCGCCGCTCCAGGCTGCGCGCTAACCATTCCGCCACGCATCTGATCCATGAGGCGCTGCGCGAGGTGCTGGGTACCCATGTGGCGCAGAAGGGCTCGCTGGTTGCGCCCGAGCGTCTGCGCTTCGACATCTCCCACAACAAGCCGATCTCGCCTGACGAGCTCGAAGAGGTAGAGCGCATGGCAAACGAGATCGTCGTTCAGAACGGCCCTGTAACCACGCGGCTGATGTCTGTCGACGACGCCATTGCCGAAGGCGCCATGGCGCTGTTTGGCGAGAAATATGGCGATGAAGTGCGCGTCGTTTCGATGGGCACGGGCTTGCATGGCGCCAAGGCCAACCGGCCTTATTCGGTCGAGCTATGCGGCGGCACGCATGTCAGGGCGACCGGCGATATCGGCCTGGTGCGCATCCTGTCCGACAGCGCGGTCGCTGCCGGCGTGCGCCGCATCGAGGCGTTGACCGGCGAGGCGGCCAGAAAGCATCTCGACGAACAGGACAAGCGGCTGAAGGCGGCCGCCGCCGCGCTGAAGATTTCGCCGGCCGATGTGCCGGCCCGCGTCGAGGCGCTGCTCGACGAGCGCAAGAAGCTCGAAAAGGAGCTGACAGAGGCGCGCAAGAAGCTGGCGCTGGGCGATCGCTCGCCAGCCGGTGTGCCTGCGGAAAACGAAACCATTGCCGGTGTCGGTTTTCTCGGCAAGGCGGTATCGGGCGTCTCGCCAAAGGATCTTAAGCCGTTGGCCGATGCCGGCAAGAAGTCGCTCGGCTCCGGCATCGTCGTCTTTGTCGGCGCCGGCGAGGACAACAAGGCGAGCGTCGTCGTCGCCGTCACCGATGATCTGACCGGCCGCTTCAACGCCATCGATCTGGTGCGCGTCGCGTCCGCGGCATTGGGCGGGCAGGGCGGCGGCGGGCGACCCGATATGGCTCAGGCCGGCGGCCCGGACGCCTCGAAGGCCGAAGACGCGATCGCTGCGGTGAAAGCGGCTCTCGAAGCGGCGTGAACCTGCCCCGGGGGCGGCACGGCCGAAATGGCGCGCCGCCCAGCGAATATCTTTGAGGGCCGATATGCCGACGCTGACGATGTATCAGGTCGATGCCTTTGCCGAACGGGCCTTCCAGGGTAACCCTGCCGTTCTCCTTTTAGAGGAATGGCTGTCGGAGCAGGTAATGCAGGCCATCGCCAACGAAAACAATCTTGCTGAAACCGCGTTTGTGCGGGCGAATGGCAAAGGTTGGGATTTGCGTTGGTTCACGCCGGTCCACGAAGTCGACTTCTGCGGCCACGCCACTCTTGCGGCCGCCCATGTGCTGGCTACGGAATACAATGGTCAGGGCGAAATGGCCTTCGCCACCCGGGTCGGCGAGCTGCGGGTTTCCCGGTGGGAAGGGGGCTATCAGCTCGATCTGCCTTGTTTTCCGCCGCAGCCCGTCGAGGAAGAGCTGAACTCGGCGCTGCAAGCGATATTGCCTCAGCGGCCGGTTGCGAGCTTCCGCAATTTCGAGAACCTGTTTGTCGAGCTTGCCGACGAGACAACCGTGCGATCTTTCGTTCCCGATCTGCTCAGGATCGGACGTTTTCATCCTCTCGGCCTGGTTATTACCGCGCCTGGGCAGCCCACGATTTCGTCTCCCGTTACTTCGTGCCTGGGGCGGGCATTCCCGAGGATCCGGTAACCGGCTCCATTCATGCGACGCTGGTGCCTTATTGGGCTGAAAAACTCGGCAAGACGCATCTGTCGGCATTCCAATGCTCGCAGCGCGGCGGGCATTTGCTATGCGAACTGGCCGGAGATCGCGTGCTGATCACAGGCCGTGCGAAGACCTTCATGAAGGCGGAGGTCTACCTTCCCGATTGAGCGGCTTGCCAATTCGGTGGCTGCTTCGCCTGAGCCAGGTGTCCAGATCACGGTATGGCGTTAGGGCCGGGCGGCGGCCCGATGGCGCAGGGCAGTGGCCCCAAAGAGGCGGCGCTAGAACGGCATAGCGCTCATCAGAGATGCCTTGATGCCTTCAGGGCACGCGTCATTCGCTTCGAGTCCCCCCAGGTCGACAGCCAAATCAGGCAGTCGGTGGTAACGGAGATCGCTGCGCGCAGGCGGTTCAGCAACGGTCCAGGCGAGGTCAGCTGCTCTTCGGCGTGACGGAGATGGGCAAGCTCTTCTTCGCGGATGGACAGGATGATGCCGTGCAACTCGTGATCGCGTCCGGTGAGAAAGAACAGCTGATCATCGAGATGGCGGTGCACCGCCGCTTCGACAGCTGCGGTGCAGGCCCAGACGCCTTGCGGGCCGAGCAGGGCAGTGAGGAAACCCAGCAGCCAGCCGCCCCAGCTCCAGAATTGCATCACGCGACACGGTCGGGAATTTCGCAGTGGCATGGCTGCATGGAAAGACGCGCAATGGGTGCGCTCGTGCCCAAGCATCTCCGACAATGACGGCACGCAGTCCGGCCAGAAACGCTTCGCGACAAGAATCTGTGCCGAATAGATTCTGATCGCGCCGTACTCGCCGGCGTGGTTGACTCTGACTATTCTGGCCACCGTCAGTGCGTCCTGGTGAGAGTTGGCCATGAATGCGCTCGAGAGTTAAGTCAGCCTGCCGGCAACGCTCGCACGCGCCGCAATGCGGGTCCACCAATTCTGGATCTCGGCAAACTCGGCCAGCAGGGCTTGTCCCTCGGCGACCTTGACGAAATAGCCGATGATCGGTGCGGCGTGCAGGTCGGCCAGCGTCAGGTCCGTTCCCAACAGCCAAGGCCCTTCAGCTTTCAGCGAGGAGAGCGCCTGCAATGCCGTTCTTGCCTGCCGCAACCCGTTGGCGATCACGGCTTCGTCGGGCGGCGTTGTTTCCAGCCGCTCGACCGCGACATCCCAGACCATGGTCCTGTAGGCATAGGCGTCGAGCAGGCCGGTGATCTGGTTCATGCGTGCTCGAGGCCGGGCTTCGACCGGTTGCAGCGCCGGGCCGCCAAAGGCTTCGTCGACATAACGGGCAATCGCGCCGGTCTCGTAGAGGCGAAAGCCGTCATGCTCGAAGGCCGGGATGCGGCCGAACGGCTGGTGCTCGAAATACCAGCCGGGAATGCCGTCCGCGGCAAAGATGTCGACGGGCACGAGCTCGTAGCCGACGCCCTTTTCCTCCAGCACCAGCCGCACGATGCGCACATAGACGCTGTAGTCCGCGCCGTAGACGACGGGCTTGCCCATGCCGGTTGGGCTCAGGCCATCGCTTTCTGCAAATTCTCGTCGATCTTGTCGAGGAAGCCGGTGGTCGAAAGCCATGGCTGGTCGGGGCCGATCAGCAGCGACAGGTCCTTGGTCATGAAGCCGGACTCGACCGTCTGGATGCAGACCCTTTCCAGCGTCTCGGCAAAGCGCCTCAGTTCGGCATTGTCGTCGAGCTTGGCGCGGTGCGCGAGGCCGCGCGTCCAGGCAAAGATTGAGGCGATCGAATTGGTCGAGGTCTCCTCGCCCTTCTGGTGCTGGCGATAGTGGCGGGTGACGGTGCCGTGCGCGGCTTCCGCCTCGACGGTCTTGCCGTCCGGCGTCATCAGCACCGAGGTCATCAGGCCGAGCGAGCCGAAGCCTTGCGCCACCGTGTCGGACTGCACGTCGCCGTCATAATTCTTGCAGGCCCAGACATAGCCACCCGACCATTTCAGGCTCGAGGCCACCATGTCGTCGATCAGCCGGTGCTCGTACCAGAGCTTCTTAGCTTTGAATTCTGCTTCGAACTCCGCCTCGTAGACCTCCTGGAAGATGTCCTTGAAGCGTCCGTCATAGGCTTTGAGGATGGTGTTCTTGGTCGAGAGGTAGACGGGGTAATTGCGCAGCAGCCCATAGTTCAGTGAGGCGCGGGCGAATTCGCGGATCGATTCGTCGAGATTGTACATGGCCATGGCGACGCCGGCGCCGGGTGCGTCGAAGACGTCGTGCTCGATTACCTGGCCGTCCTCGCCGACGAATTTGATCGTCAGCTTGCCCTTGCCGGGAAAGCGGAAGTCGGTGGCGCGGTACTGGTCGCCGAAGGCGTGGCGGCCGACGATGATCGGCTTGGTCCAGCCGGGCACCAGCCGCGGCACGTTCTTCATGATGATCGGCTCGCGAAAGATGGTGCCGCCGAGGATGTTGCGGATGGTGCCGTTCGGCGACTTCCACATCTTCTTCAGCTTGAATTCCTCGACGCGCTGCTCGTCGGGCGTGATCGTCGCGCATTTCACGCCGACGCCGTATTTCTTGATGGCATTGGCCGAATCGATGGTCACCTGGTCGTTGGTGGCGTCGCGGTGCTCGATGCCGAGGTCGTAATATTCGAGCTTGAGGTCGAGATAAGGGTGGATCAGCTTGTCCTTGATGAACTGCCAGATGATGCGGGTCATCTCGTCGCCGTCGAGTTCGACGACCGGGTTCGCCACCTTGATCTTCGCCATGGAAAGAATGCCTCGCTTTTGGGGAACGGAACGGCCTTGCCCGCACGGCTGCCGGCCCTGGGATGCGGCCCGTATATCAAAGGCTTTTTGGCCGCGCAAACGGCGAACCGCGCCGTAGTGTCGGCATTCCTTGCGAAAGCTTCATTTTCGCCGCCAAATGTGGCAGGGGACTGCGAAATGCCGCAAACAGCAGTTCACTGACAACCATGGCCGCTACCCAGGATCCCGCCACCCCTCTTGCCTCCGGAACTCCAGCGTCCGGACCGGCGATCATCCTGGTCGAGCCGCAGCTCGGCGAGAATATCGGCATGGTTGCGCGCGCCATGGCCAATTTCGGCCTTACCGAGCTGCGGCTCGTCAATCCGCGCGACGGCTGGCCGAGCGAGAAGGCGCGTGCCGCCGCAAGCCGCGCCGACCACGTCATCGATGCCGTCACGGTGTTCGACGACCTCGCTTCGGCGGTTGCCGATCTGAACTTCGTCTTCGCCACCACGGCGCGCGCGCGCGACAATTTCAAGCCGGTGCGCGGTCCGGTGGAGGCGGGCAGGGCGCTGCGCGCGCGGCAGCGGGCCGGCCAGCGCACCGGCATCCTGTTCGGCCGCGAGCGCTTCGGCCTCTATAATGACGAGGTCGGCCTTGCCGACGAGATCGTCACTTTCCCCGTCGATCCAGCCTTCTCCTCGCTCAACATCGCCCAGGCGGCCCTGCTGATGTCCTATGAATGGATGAAGTCCGGCCTGGAAGACGAGACCAGGACCAACTTCTCCGGCCCCGAAATGCCACCGGCCACCAAGGAAGAATTGCACGGCCTGTTGGCGTATCTGGAAGGTGCACTGGAGGCGCGCGGCTATTTCCGCCCGGCAGCGAAGAAGCCGAAGATGGTCGACAATTTGCGCGCTGTGCTGACCCGCCCCGGCTTTGCCGAGCCGGAGCTCAAGGTGCTGCGCGGCATAATATCATCGCTGGACAGGTTCTCGCCGGCCATGCCGCGCGGCGACGGATCGCCCGGCGACGATCCAAGGCGGCTCCCGGCGGCGGCCCGGCGCGCTGGCAAGGCGACAGACAAAGACTAGGTGTTTGTTCCCAACGGGAGCGCATAAAAAGCAATTGCCATTGACTGCCAAGGCGGGTGTGCTTCTTCTGCTGGCGACGCCCTTAAGTGAGAGAGATCGTGCCCAGAGCTATCTTGCCCGCGTTTGTCTTATTCTGTCTGTTATCTGAAATGTCTGCGGCGTCGGAATTTGAAAAGCCATCGAGCACACTTCCCGCACAGCAAGCCATTGAAAGATTGTTACCCAATTCCGTGCTCCGCGTCGGAATGCCTAGACAAGAACTGGAGGAAGTTATCAGGTCACGCTATCCCGATTGGGAGCGTTCGGAAAAGAAACGAGCGCTCAACAACCGCAAGGACATGTCACTTTCACTGGAGGCTCGCTCTGCATATTTGCAGACCATCTCAATATCTCACGAAGAGAAAGAGCATAACCTGATCTTCAGATATAGGTTTGCGTTGACGTCGCCGCTAACCGGCAGCCACGTCTACTCGATAGTATACGGAGTCGAGTCAAATACCTCGAACCTGATTTCAATAGACGACTGGGCCAACGGTTTGCATTCAAGATGGGGCGATGAGCATGGTGGCACGCGATCTGATGCGAAGGCACGTGCGACGTATTTCTTCGACACGGAATGGCGCTTAGTTGAGAATGCTGGGAACAAGTGCGCCCCGATATATCCGGCACTCTATCGCCTAGATGAAAAAACCGTCGGTGACGTAGCTGCGGTATCAAGCCTTCTGGACGCAACGGGATGCACATTCAGTCGAGACAGCATTCTAGAGATCAAAGAAGGCGCAGTCGTTCAATCGACCTTCTACACCGTCGATTTTAGGCTTCAGGTGAAGGACGTTTTGAAGCGGGTAGCATTTGGGCTTCAGTGAACAAAGCCGACTTTGTCAACGGGCCCTAAGCTTCGAATCCCGCCACCTCACCAGTAACCGAATGTTATTCGATATGATCCATTGTCCGGCGAACGATGGGTCCTTGGATGTTCAATTCAAATATCGGGCGTCTTCGCTTTTTCTTCTATTCCGCGGCCCTGCTGGTTGCGGAAATCGTGACCTTTGTCCTGTGCGTCGTGCTGACCATCGGCATCGAGGGTTTGGCCAATTCGAAGCCCGGACCTTCCAGGGAAGGGCTGGCCGCGGCCGTTCTCGTTACCTCGCTGGTGATCGTTCTGTTCCGCGCGAATTTCGCCTGGCGTCGAAGCCGCGACGCGCAAGGGTCGGGTTGGATCCTTTGGTCCTATATCGTGTTCTCGACGCTGTTTGCGATCCTGCAGGCCGGCACTGTTCTTGTCGTAAAATTCGACGGCGAAGATTCGCATTCCGGCCTTAACCTGCTGGGATTAGCTCTTGTCGGGCTGTGGGCCGTCATCTTGGCGGCCAAGCCGGCGGGTGGCGGCTCTTCGGATATAGCGTCATCCCTGAGTTTCGACGATTTCGACCCGCCCGGGCCGCTGCGCGGCGCCGCCGCGCTCCATTCAGCGTCAGCCGCCGGCGCGACGGCCCTGGCTCCAGCCTGCGCAACGCGGGCCGCGCCGGTGCCGTCGAACCACCCTGCATCTCAACCTGCATCTCCGGCGAACGGCCGGCCGCGGCCCGGCGGCTTCGGCAAGCGCGGCCTTGTGTGACCGGCTCGCCGCATCAAGGCCATGATGCTTCCACATAGAAGCGGCCGGGATAAAGCATCATTGGCCGAAGCAGAAAGCATGGGCCGGGCCTTCCCTCGTGATCTCGTTTGTGATTCCCAGCCCTTAGTGATTCCCAGCCCTTAGTGACTCAATGACAATGACCGATCCATCGAGCGCCCGTCCGATCCTGATGTTCGATTCCGGCATTGGCGGCCTCACCGTGCTGCGTGAGGCGCGCGTGCTGATGCCTGACCGCCGCTTCATCTATGTCGCCGACGACGCGGCGTTCCCCTTCGGCGGCTGGGAGGAACCGGCGCTGAGAACACATATCCTGGAGTTGTTCGCCAGGCTGCTCGACCGGTTTTCGCCGGCCATTTCGGTCATCGCCTGCAACACCGCCTCGACACTGGTCATCGATGCCTTGCGCGAGCGGTTTCCCGGCCACCCTTTCGTCGGCACCGTGCCGGCCATTAAGCCGGCGGCGGAACGCACGCGCTCAGGCCTGGTTTCGGTGCTGGCTACGCCCGGCACCGTCAAGCGCCAGTACACGCGCGACCTGATCAGCAAATGGGCGCAGAAATGCCATGTCCGCCTGGTCGGCAGCGACAAGCTGGCGGGATTGGCCGAAGCCTATATGCGCGATGGCTTTGTCGACGAGGACGCCGTGCGCGCCGAGATCGCGCCGTGCTTCGTCGACCATGACGGGCTGCGCACCGACATCGTCGTGCTTGCCTGCACCCATTATCCGTTTTTGGCCAACCGCATGCGCAAGACAGCACCGTGGCCGGTCGACTGGCTCGACCCGGCCGAGGCGATCGCACGCCGGGCGCTGTCGCTGCTTGCCGATACCGAGGCCCGCTATCGCAGAGAGGCACTGCCGGAAGGCGCCGACCTTGCATTCTTCACCTCGAACAGCGCCGATTTTCCGACGCGCCGGCTGATGCAGGGATTTGGCCTGGCGATATCCTGATCGCAGGCAATTTTCGCTTTGGGAACATCACACCGGACAATGCGTTTTCCTCTCATTGGAAACGGGAGAAACCATCATGCCAGCCACCTCAAAAGCCCAGCAGAAAGCGGCCGGCGCGGCATTGTCAGCCAAGCGCGGCGAGACCAAGAAGGGCGCGCTCAAAGGCGCGTCGAAGGGAATGTATAAATCCATGAGCGAAAAACAGCTCGAGGAATTCGCCGAGACCAAGCGCAAGGGCCTGCCGGAAAAGAAGTCGAAACACTGATCGACTGGCCATTCTGACGGCGGATGCCGGTCAATAAAAGGCCCGCGGCTGAGCCGCGGGCCATGAAGTCTCAACGGGCGAGGACGAAAATTACCAGTTCCAGCCCCACCCGCAGCGCCGCACTTTGTAGCGGATCACCTTGCGATGACCGTGGCGCCACACCACCTTCTTCTTGACCACGATGCGGCAGACCTGGTGATGCCTGTGCCCATGCCAATGCCGGGCCTGCGCCGGCTCGGGCGCGACCGCCATCGTGCCGGCCATCACCGCGGCGCCTACCAACGTAAGGAAGAACTTCTTCATGCGAATTCCAGCTCCTCTGATTTCAGTCCCTTCCTGATGCCGCTGGCGCAACCTCCCGCCACATCCGGCACGTTCTACAACCGTAACACTATCCGGTTCGGCGATTCGCGCCAGCCGGAAGCTTGACAGCGGTTAAATCTCCGTTTAACCAGCCCACCAACACCGGGCCGCAATGCCCGGTGGTTTTCTTTATGTGTGCAAGACGTTTGGGAAGCCGGTTTACTTTCCCTATGTCTTGTTTGAAATGACGTGTCCCGTGGGTTTTCCGTCGCGTTGCGTGGAAAACCCTGTCAGGTCTCGAAAACGGAGGCCAGAGGAGGGCGCGTTTCCTTCGCCCGGACCATGAGGTTCCGGGTGTGTTGTTTTGAAAGGGAATGCGATGAGCAAGCGCGAATCCGCGAAGTACAAGATCGACCGCCGTCTTGGCGAAAACATCTGGGGCCGCCCGAAGTCCCCGGTCAACAAGCGTGAATACGGCCCCGGCCAGCATGGCCAGCGCCGCAAGGGCAAGCTTTCCGATTTCGGCCTGCAGCTGCGCGCCAAGCAGAAGCTGAAGGGCCACTATGGCGACGTGTCGGAAAAGCAGTTCCGCAAGGTCTATGAAGAGGCGGACCGCCGCAAGGGCGACACCTCGGAGAACCTGATCGGCCTGCTCGAATCGCGCCTCGACGCGGTCGTCTACCGCGCCAAGTTCGTGCCGACCATCTTTGCGGCGCGCCAGTTCGTCAATCACGGCCACGTCAACGTCAACGGCAAGCGCGTCAACATCGGCTCGTACCGCTGCAAGCCGGGCGATGTCATCGAAGTGCGCGAGAAGTCGAAGCAGCTGGTCATCGTGCTGGAATCGGTGGGCCTGGCCGAGCGCGACGTGCCCGATTATATCGAGGCCGATCACAACAAGATGACCGCGGCCTTCACGCGCATCCCCGGCCTGGCGGACGTTCCGTTTGCCGTGCAGATGGAACCGAACCTGGTCGTCGAGTTCTATTCGCGCTGATCGGCGCGTTCGTCGCGATACAATCGAAGGCCGCCCGTCGAGGCGGCCTTTCTTTTTTCGTTCCTTTTCCGCGGCGTGATTCCGAAATCGATTTCGGTTTTCGGTCCGATGCGCTACTGCGGCAACAGGATCTTGGGGCGGACGCGCCATGAATATGCTGCCAGACGCCGAAACACTCGAACCGGTCGCCGACACCGAAGGCGGCTTTCATCCGCTGTTTGCCGATGTGCCGTCCTCCGTCGAGTTCAACAAGCTGCGCAAGCGGCTGTTGCGGCTTGCCCGCCAGGCGATCGACGATTTCGCCATGGTGAGGCCCGGCGACCGTTGGCTGATCGCTCTGTCGGGCGGCAAGGATTCCTACGGCCTGCTTGCCGTGCTGCTCGATCTCAAATGGCGCGGGCTGCTGCCGGTCGAGCTGTTGGCCTGCAATCTCGACCAGGGCCAGCCGAACTTTCCCAAGCACATATTGCCCGACTATCTCGACAGCCATGCCATTCCGCATCGCATCGAATATCAGGACACCTATTCGGTGGTCACCGACAAGCTGGCCGAGGGCAGCACCTATTGCTCGCTGTGCTCGCGGCTACGGCGCGGCCATCTCTATCGCATTGCCCGCGAGGAGGGCTGCTCGGCGCTGGTGCTCGGTCATCACCGCGAGGACATACTGGAAACCTTCTTCATGAACCTGTTCCATGGCGGACGCCTCGCCGCCATGCCGCCGAAGCTGCTCAATGACGAAGGCGATGTCATGGTGCTGCGGCCGCTCGCCTATTGTGCGGAAGCGGATCTCGAGAAATTCGCCGGCGCCATGAAATTCCCGATCATTCCGTGCGATCTGTGCGGTAGCCAGGAAGGCCTGCAGCGCAACGCCATGAAGGCGATGCTCGACGACATCGAGAAGCGCATGCCCGGCCGCAAGGACACGATGATCCGCGCCATGACCAATGTGCGGCGTTCGCATCTGCTCGACAGGAAGCTGTTCGATTTCGCCGCCCTCAACGAAACCCTCACCACCAGGCGTCCCGATGACATTTGACGATAGCGCGATCGACTGGCTTGCAGACCTTCTGTCGGAAGCCGCCGTCGCCGAGATCATGCCGCGCTTTCGCCGGCTGAGCGAGGGCGACGTCCGTCGCAAGACCTCGGCCGCCGATCTCGTCACCGAGGCCGACGTCAATGCCGAACGGCTCATCACCGCCAGGCTGCGCCAGCGTTATCCCCACGCAATGATCGTCGGCGAGGAGGCCTGCTCCGACGACCCGACGCTGCTCGACGGTCTCGGCGATGCCGAACTCGCCTTCGTCATCGACCCGGTCGACGGCACCTTCAACTTCGCCTCCGGCGTGCCGCTGTTCGGCGTCATGCTTGGCGTCGTGGTCAAGGGCGAGACGGTCGTCGGCATCATTCACGATCCCGTCGGCAAGGATTGGCTGATCGGCGTTAGTGGCGCCGGCAGCCATATCCGCCATGCCCATGGCAATCTGGAAAAGGTCCATGTCGCCAAACCGGCGCCGATGTCGGAAATGACCGGTGCGGTCTCATGGCACTACGTGCCCGAGCCGGACCGCTCACGTTTGGCGCGCAACCAGACCAAGTCGCTATCGCAGTTCAATTATCGCTGCGCCGCCCACGAATACCGCCTGCTGGCCAGCGGCCACGGCCATTTCGTCGTCTACAACAAGCTGATGCCCTGGGATCACCTGCCTGGCGTGCTGATCCATGCGGAGGCGGGCGGCCATGCCGCGCGCTTCGACGGCAGCGCCTATCTGCCGTCGCATGTCGGAGGTGGCCTGCTGGTCGCGCCGGACCGGGAGAGCTGGCGGGAGCTGCGCCGCGAGCTCTGGGCGGAATAACTCTTCGCTGCCAAAGTTGTCCAATCCTGTGCGAAACCGGAGACCTCGAATGAAACCTCGGTCCGCAATTGTTGCAACGGCCTTTGCCCTTGCCTTGGTTGCCGGTGTCAATGAAGCAAGCGCTGGGGAACGCGCATGTCGCAGTCCCGACTCCGTCGACACCATAGACGAGATGTTCTCCGCGATCTTCGCCTGTTGGAAGCCGCCGCCCGGAACCGCGGGCATGACCCTGACGCTGCAGTTCTCAATTCGCCGAAACGGCACGCTTATCGGCAAACCGCGCGCCACTTATTCCCATCTAGGGGACGATGGTCCACTCAATCGGGCCTTCGTGGCTTCCGTCCTCGAGGCGCTCGACAAGGCTCTCCCACTGCCCGTTTCGGACAGCATGGGTGGAGCAATCGCAGGACGTACGCTGTTCCCACGCTTCACCGCGGTCAGTGAGGGTGCATCCTAGGCGCGCCCGGCAATGTGCATTAGACCGGCGGGTTATGCGGCTGGAACAGTCTGCCGCGCTCGGCCAGCAGGATCATCAGCAGCGCCGCCACCGACACGCTGCAGAACCCGGCGGCCAGCGGCGTCACCGTGCCGTTGAAGGCTTGGCCGATCAGCGTGCCGAGAATGCCGCCAAGAAATGTCTGCATGAACCCAAGGATCGACGATGCAGTGCCGGCCAGGTGCCCCAGCGGCTCCATGGCAAGCGCGTTGAAGTTCGCGCCGAGCGCGCCGAACGGGACCATGGCGCAGGCAAAGAAAGTAATGAAGAGCCAGAGCGGCATCTTTATTTCGATGGAAACGACCAGCCAGGCAAGGCTGATGGCCAGAAACAGCAGCAGCGCGCTTTGCGACAGACGGCGCATGCCGATGCGGCCGACGAGGCGCGAGTTGAGGTAGTTCGAAAAAGCAAGTACGCCGGCAACCCCCGCGAAGATGACGGGGAACATCTCGCCGACATTGAACACGCTGACATAGATTTGCTGGGCCGAGGCGATGAAGCCGAACATGGCGCCGAAGATGAAGGTGCTGGCGAAGGCATAGCAGAGCGCGATGCGGTTGGTGAGAACGATGCGGAAGCCGCCGATGATGGAGGACAGCGTCAGCGGCCGGCGATATTCGGGGTGTAGTGTCTCGGGCAGGCGCAGCAGCGACCAGGCGGACACGATCAGCGCGCCGGCTGCCATGGTGACGAAGATCACATGCCAGGTCGCAAACAGCATGATGAACTGGCCGATACCGGGCGCCACCACCGGAATGGCCATGAACACCATGAAGATCAAGGACATGACTTCGGCCATGCGCCTTCCGTCGAACGTATCGCGCACGATCGAGACGGCAATGACGCGCGTCGCCGCCGCGCCGATGCCTTGCACCGCCCGGCATAGCAGAAGCGTGGCGAATGACGGGGCGATTGCCGCAGCGCCGGCCGCCAGGACGTAGATCACCAGCCCTGCGACAAGCGGCGCGCGGCGCCCGAAGCGGTCCGAGATCGGCCCGAAGAACAGCTGTCCGCCGCCAAAGCCAAGGATATAGGCGGTGACAACATATTGCCGGTGGTTTTCATTTTCGATGCCAAGCGAAGCGCCGATCTGCTGCAGCGCCGGCAAAATAATGTCGATTGCCAGCGAATTGAGCGCCATCAGCGCCGCGCACAGCGCAATGAATTCCCAGCGCGGAATGGGCAAGGTGCTTGCCTTTTGCTGCGCTTGTGCTTGCTGATCCAAGGCCAGTCCGATCCTCAAACGAAAATGCGCCGGCTGGCCGACGCATCCATTCGTTGATTGCCCGATAGCGGGCAGAACTTTTTGCCAAGGTGGGGGCTGCCCCGGCGCTTAGCGCATGACCCCCGAAAATCGCAGGCGGAAGGTCATACGCAGAAACAGAAGTCAGGCGGCGCCTTTGACGCTGACGCCCTTTTCGACGAGGAAGGTCTGCAATTCGCCCGCCTGGAACATCTCGCGGATGATGTCGCAGCCGCCGACGAACTCGCCCTTGACGTAGAGCTGCGGGATGGTCGGCCAGTTGGAATAGTCCTTGATGCCTTGCCGCAGTTCGGCCGACGTCAGCACGTCGACGCCCTTATAGTCGGCGCCGATATAGTCGAGGATCTGCACGACCTGGCCGGAAAATCCGCATTGCGGGAAGCCGGGCGTGCCCTTCATGAAGAGAACGACGTCGTTGCCCTTCACTTCATTGTCGATGTAGTCGTTGATGCCGCTCATGGAATACCCTTTCATGCCTGTGGGAGTCAGGCTCGAACATTACCCTTCAAATAAACCCATGGGTTGCGCGAAACAAGATGTTTGCCGCCTTGCCATGCAAATGGCGCAAAGGAACGTCTGATCTTGGGCCAAGAGCGTTGGCCACCATCTTTCCCGAGGCGCGATGAAAAGACGATATCTCGCCGGGTTCCTCCTCGCCGTTCTGTTCGCCGCACTGTCCTTGATCTGGTGGGCCAGGTCGCCGAGACAGCCATCTCTCGTCGTCGGCGGTGAATTACCGGCGCCGTGCCGCGACGCGAGCTTCGAGGCGGTCGCCTATGTCGTCTGCGAAATCGATCTGCGCCACTATGACATCGGTGTGTTCCATGCAGGCCTTGACGGCAAGGCTTTCGGTTCACTGGACAAATTCGACAAGGCGATGGCGGATCATGGCCGGCCGGTGCTGCTCGCCATGAACGCCGGCATGTATCACCAAGACCTGACTCCGGTCGGCCTTCTCGTCGAAGACGGCCGGGAGAAGGCGCCGATCAACGTCGCCGACAGCGAAGGGAATTTCTTCCTGAAACCGAATGGCGTCTTCCTGGTCCGGAAGGACGGCAAGGCGGCGGTCATGGAGACAAGCGCCTATGCTGCGACCAGACTGGACGTGATGTTTGCCACGCAATCCGGCCCGATGCTGGTGATCGACGGCCGGCTTCATCCCCGCTTCGAGCAAAACGGCACATCGCGCTATATCCGCAATGGCATCGGCGTGCGTGACGAAAACACTGTCGTGCTGGCGATCTCGCGCTCTGAGGTCAGCCTCGGCAGCTTCGCGCGACTGTTTCGAGATGCGCTCAATTGTCCCAACGCGCTTTTCTTCGACGGGGTCGTTTCGGCGCTGTCGAACGGCGAGCGGATGATTGTGGGTGGAAGCTATCCGGTCGGGCCGATCATCGCCGTGTCGGCGAAAAGGTGAATTTATTTATGCGCACGTACGCATATGAATGCCGGCGCCAAACTCAGTTCGGCAAAATGCCTGGAGTCGACCATTTCCATCTCGGGCGCGGGAACCGGCTCGACGAAACGATCGAGCGTCCAGCCTGTGTCGGCAAGCCCGTTGAGGATATCGCCGAGCGGCCTGCGATAGGATTCGACATAGGGCTTGGGCTCCCCAAAACCTCCCCAATACATGCCCCAGCGATTCGTTTCAAAATAGGTTTTCGTCCCGCGCGTGCGCGTGTCCTGCCAGTCGCGCATTGGATGGCCCATAGAGAACACCAGCCAGCCGCCCGGGCAGGCCACGCGATGAAACTCAGCGAATACCGGCTCCAGTTTTTCGACATAGTCGAGCGCCAGCGAGCAAAGTATTCGGTCGAAACTGCCATCCGCGAGCCAGTCGAGAGCCCTTTCGAGGTTGCCAAGCCGGATATCGACATCGAGCCCAGCGCATCGCTGACGTGCCAGAGCCAGCATTTCCGGCGTAATGTCGAAGGCACTTACCCGCGCACCTGAGCCAGCCAGCTTTTCCGAGCAGATACCGGAGCCGCAACCGGCGTCCAGTATGTTCAGACCCGTCACGTCGCCCAGCAACTCCAGCGAGGCTGGCCGTTCATAAAGGGCGTTGTGCGGCTTGATCGGCGCCAGCGCGTCATAGCGCTCGGCGAAGGAAGCATAGGCACTGACTGCAACCGGATCGCTGTCGCCTTTGGCCATGACTTCCCGCTTGCGTAGAATTAGTCCGGCACGCTGGTCTGCAGGGCAAGCGCGTGCAACACGCCGCCCATATTGCCCTTCAGCGCGTCATAGACCATCTGGTGCTGCTGGACCCGGCTTTTCCCGCGAAAGCTTTCGGCCACAACCTCAGCCGCATAATGGTCGCCGTCGCCGGCCAGGTCGCGAATCGTCACCTTGGCGTCGGGAATGCCTTCCTTGATCAGCCGTTCGATGTCGTGGGCGTCCATTGCCATATGAGGATTCCTTGTTCAGGTCGTGATCTCATAGATATGGTCGAAATGGCGGATGAACCACAGGGAAAGGGCCCACTCGATCACATCACGGGTCCACGACCTCATTTGCCATGAAGCGAGGGAACCAGGATTCGTGGGCGGCGGTCAATTCGCTGACCGGTATCGCACGCGCCTCGCCCAGCTTCAGGTCGCTGCCGCCGGTCGAGCCGATCCACGGCGCAAAAACGCCGAGCTTGTTTTGTTGTTCGCGAATGGCGTCCCATTGCTCGCTCTGCGGGTCGATCGACAGCGTCAAGAGATAGCGGCCCTGGTCCTCGCCGAACCAGACGGGGATTGGATCTGTGCCGATCAGGCCGGGGATGGTCGCGCCGATGCCGGAGGCCATCGCCATCTCGGCCAGCGCTACCGCGATGCCGCCATCGGAAACGTCATGCGCCGCGGTAACGACACCGGAGGCGATCAGTGCCCGCACATGGTCGCCGACCCGCTTCTCGTGGCCGAGATCGACCGGCGGCGGCGGGCCGTCGGCGCGGCCAAAGATGTCGCGCATATAGACCGACTGGCCAAGATGCGAGCCCCATATCGTCGGCGCGCCGACCAGCACGATCATCTGGCCTTCGGCGGCAAAGCCGATGCGCACCATTTTCGACCAGTCGGCAATCAGACCGACGCCGCCGATGGTTGGTGTCGGCAGGATGCCCTGTCCGTTGGTCTCATTATAGAGGGAGACGTTGCCGGAGACGATCGGAAAGCCAAGCGCCCGGCAGGCATCGCCGATGCCTTTCACAGCACCAACCAGCTGGCCCATGATCTCCGGCCGTTCCGGATTGCCGAAATTGAGGTTGTCGGTGGCCGCGAGCGGCAGAGCGCCGGTGGCGGTAAGATTGCGCCAGCATTCGGCAACCGCCTGCTTGCCGCCCTCGTAAGGGTCGGCCTCGCAATAGCGCGGCGTCACGTCGGAGGAGAAGGCGAGCGCCTTGGTCGGGTGGCCATCGACGCGCACGACACCGGCGTCGCCGCCGGGAAGCTGCAGGGAATTACCCTGGATCAGCGTGTCGTACTGCTCCCAGACCCAGCGGCGCGAGGAAAGGTCCGGTCCGCTCAGCAGCTTGAGCAGTGCGTCAGCCACATCGGCTTGCGGTGCATCGCCGGCCAGCGGCGCCGGCTTCTTCGGCTCGACCCAGGGACGGTCATATTCCGGCGCTTGATCGCCGAGATCCTTGATCGGCAGGTTGGCGACCTCGTCGCCCTGGTGCAGCACGCGAAAGCGCAGATCGTCGGTAGTCTTGCCGACGATGGCAAAGTCGAGGCCCCATTTGTGGAAGATCGCCTCGGCCTGTTTTTCCTTTTCGGGGCGCAGCACCATCAGCATGCGCTCCTGGCTCTCCGAAAGCATCATCTCATAGGCGCTCATGCGCTCTTCACGCACCGGCACCTTGTCGAGATCGAGCTCGATGCCGAGGTCGCCCTTGGCGCCCATCTCGACCGCCGAGCAGGTGAGGCCGGCGGCACCCATGTCCTGGATGGCGATAACGGCGCCGGACGCCATCAGTTCGAGGCAGGCTTCGAGCAGGCATTTTTCGGTGAACGGATCGCCAACCTGCACGGTGGGCCGCTTCTCGTCGATCTTGTCGTCGAACTCGGCCGAGGCCATGGTGGCGCCGCCGACACCGTCGCGCCCGGTCTTGGCGCCGAGATAGACCACCGGCAGGCCAACACCCTTGGCTTCCGACAGGAAGATCGCATCAGTCTTGGCAAGCCCCGCCGCAAAGGCATTGACCAGGATGTTGCCATTGTAGCGGGCGTCAAAATTGACCTCGCCGCCGACCGTCGGCACGCCGAAGGAATTGCCATAGCCGCCGACGCCGGAAACGACACCGGCAACGAGGTGCCTGGTTTTGGGATGGTCCGGCGCGCCGAAGCGCAGCGCGTTCATCGCCGCGATCGGCCGCGCGCCCATTGTGAAGACATCGCGCAGGATGCCGCCGACGCCGGTCGCAGCCCCCTGATAGGGCTCGATATAGGAGGGGTGGTTATGGCTCTCCATCTTGAAGACGACGCAGTCGCCGTCGCCAATGTCGACCACGCCGGCATTCTCGCCCGGGCCCTGGATGACTTGCGGCCCGGTGGTCGGCAGCGTGCGCAGCCACTTCTTCGAGGATTTGTAGGAACAATGCTCGTTCCACATCGCCGAAAAAATACCAAGTTCGGTAAAGCTCGGTTCGCGCCCGACCAGGTCGAGGATGCGCTGGTACTCGTCGGGCTTCAGCCCGTGCGCGGCAATGAGTTCAGGAGTGATCGGCACGGAATTGGAAATGGTCATGATCGGCAATTGTGTCCTTGAGATCGAGTCCCGTCTTATCGCAAGCGTTGCAGCCGATACACCCCGTTGGATGACTAAAACGATGGAAAGCAACAGCTGACCGCAAGTTGCGAAAGATCGCCACTCGACCCGCCGGTTTCAAGCCGGTTCAGGAAAAGCTGTCGTAGCCGGCGCGGCCTTCGTCCAGAAGCCGCCGGATTACCGCGACGCCGTGCGCGATATCGTCCCGCTGTCGCGGTTGCGAGATGCCAAACCGCACGCCGTGAAAGGCCTGTTCGGAACGCCCTGCCTTGAACTCGTCCTCGTCGTCGATGAGCACGCCATGTTCAAGGCAGGCCTGCTTGAAAGTGCCGGAAAGCCATGGGTCCGGCAAAGTGAGCCAGACGAACGGCACGTTATCCAGCGCCTTGAAATCGAAGCCGTCGAGTGTCTCGCGCACGATCGCGATGCGCGCACCGATCTCGGCAATGCTGCGCTTGCGCACCTCAGCGGCCTGACCGGACAGCACCAGCCGGCTGCCCACCTCCGCCAGCAGAAAGGGCAGGCCGCCCGTCATCATCTTGTGGGCAACCCGGATGCGGTGACGATAGGCCGGCGGGCAAGCGAGCCAGCCGCCGCGAACACCCGCCGCAACCGATTTCGACAGGCCGCCGGCAACGATGGTCCGTTCGGGAGCATATTCGGCCATTAAAGGCGTTGGGTCATCGGTCAGTCCGCCATAGAGATCGTCCTCGATCAGGACGACGTTATATTGACGGGCGACATGCGCGATTGCCTCGCGGCGCGATGCCGACAGCGTTGTCAGCGTCGGGTTCTTGGCCGTCGGCATCAAAAACATCATCTTCGGGTGCTTTTGTGCGCAGACGCGCTCGAAATCCTGGGGATCGATGCCCTCGTCGTCAGTCGCCACCAGTGCGGTCCGGCGACCGATCAGGCCGGCACTGCGCGAGATCTGCGAATAGGTGAGGTGCTCGAAGACGACATAGTCGCCGGGGGCGGTGAGCCCCGCAATGGTTGCCATCACCGCGGCGTGGGTGCCGAGCGTGGGAACGATTGCATCCGCCGCCGGGCGATAGGAATTGCGCGACAGCCAGCGCCTGCCCGCTTCGAACCAGCGGTCCGGGAAATCACGAGTATAGCTTGAAATCTCATGCGGATGGTCTTGCGCCGTGCGTGTCAACACATCGGCGACGATGGCACCCTGGCCGACATCCGGTGCGGCGGTGCTATCGAAGCGCAGCTTGTCGCCGGGCGCATCCATACAGCGCGTGCCTTGTTCGACCGGCCCCAGGAAATCCGGCTTTGCGCTCTCCGACTGTTGAGCGATAACATAGGTTCCGCGGCCGACCTCGCCGCTGACCAATCCCCGCTCGCGCAGCAATTGATAGGCCCTGCCGACCGTGCCGACGGTCGTGCCGATGTCGTATGCCAGATCGCGCTGCGGCGGCAGCTTTGCCCCTGCACGGATCAAGCCGCGGTCGATGTCCGTCTCGATGGAATCGGCAAGCCGCTGATAGAGCGGGCCGGTGCGGGCGGTCAGGTCTGGAAGCCAAGTTGTCATGGTGACAATTTTTTACATTGCACCGAAATGAGAGTCAATACATATGGAGCGGGCCGTACGAAAAGGCACAATTGCAATCTTGGCAGAAAGAAAATGGGTACAATAGAGACAATCCGCTACGCGGCAGTTGAATTGACCGGAAGCCGCTCGTCGGGCCGGAGATCCTATGTTCGCCGGCTCGTGCAAGTGGTCACGTCATTCGTCCGATGGATCGACAGCCTGCTGGATCGCCGCCGCAGTCGGCTGGTCCTGCTCGAGATGACCGAAGCCCAGCTCAAGGATATCGGCATTTCGCGCTGCGATGCCCATCGTGAAGGTCTGAGGCCGTTCTGGGACTGAGGAGTTCGACGGGGCGCTATCGCACTTTAGCGGATGTCCGCCGCCCTGATCCGCGTGACACCATGGTCCACAAGCACCGCCACAATGCACAGCATCAGAAAGAGCCCGGTGATGGCCAGAGCCGAGACGGCGACGCTGGTCGCGCCGTTCTTAGCGAGATCGAGGAACGGGTAGGCACTTCACCGGCAATCGGCGCCCGCAGCAGCGCGTAGGCCAGATAGGCGATCGGATAGATCATCCACCAGGAGATGTCGCGCCACCGCGTCGAGCCGTCGGCGCCTGCCACAAGCCACCACAGCACGAACAACACCGGCGTCACATAGTGCAGGAGCACATCGCAGAGCAGGAACAGCCCTTGCGGCTGCCAAAGCTGCGCCAGGACCGTTGCATAAACGATGAGGACCAGCGTTATGGCGACGGCTACGCCCGCCCGCATCCGTGGCGCGGCAAAGGCCGGAAACCAGGCATAACCCGTCGACGACAGCAACGAGGCATGGACGAGCACTGCGCCGATGTTGGTCAGGATGGTGAAGAAGCTGAAATAGAAGACCAGCGAGCCGCCAAAGCCGCGGCCGGCTTCCATTGATGCCGGGACGGTGATGCAGATCTGCAGGACGAGCCCGGCCAGGCCGACGACCAGACCGGTGATCTGCAGCACGCGACCCATTGGGCTAGGCAGCAGCGCCGCAGGCCGGATTGCCCGCCTGCCAGCGGGCAATGTCCGAGCCGATGCGCGCGCCGAGCGGTTCCGCCATCAATGGGCCGAACACGTCGACGCGGCTCGAATTGCCTTGCGCTTGCACGACCAGCAACGGCTTTCCACCATAATGTTTGGCCGGCACCAGCAGGAAACGGGGCGTGCCGCTAAACGAATTCAGTTCGTTGGCCATCTGGTAAGATTTGAAGGCAGGGTCCTTGCTGGCGATCCAGCATTTGTGGGCAGCGATTGCCACCTGTTCCATGGCAAGCAGTGACGCGCTCTTGCCCGCTGGCGCCGGCGTGCTCTTCGGGCCTGACTGGCATGAGGCGAGTACAAGCCCGGCGGCAGTAGCGACGGCGAGGCGCGTGGTCGTCGGTGTCATGTTCAAGCGGCGCCCATCTCGAGTTCGGACAGAAAGATCTTCAGACCGTCTGTCATCTCACCCCAGACGCGCGACAGCGCCGGATGCTGCAAGGCGATTTGCTCGTAGGCATCGAATTTCGGATAGGCGTCAAGCAAATCGGGGCGGCCGATCGTTGTCCTGAAATTGTTGAAGACGAACCGGGTCGGCGTCAACCACGCATCGGCAAAGGAGATGTCGTCGCCGAGCGCGAACGGGCCATGCGCCATGCGGGCCTCGATTACCGCAAGCCCGTGATGCAATCGGGCGAACTGTGCCTTGATCTCCGCCTCATTGCGCTGCGGCACGAAATAGAGTTCGAACAGCTTCATGGTCGGGGCGAGCACGTCGAGGTCGGTAATGCGGGCGAACATGCGCACCAACGCCCGGTCTTTCGTATCCTTGGGCAGCAGCGCCGGCTCGGGGAAACGCTCCTCCAGATATTCGGCAATGACTACCGATTCGACGATCGTTTCGCCGGAACCGGTGATCAGCACCGGAATCCTGTTGAGCGGCGAGATGGCACGAAATGCCTCGGGGATGGGAAACCCCGGCGGCGGTGCAATGAGCTTGAGCGGCACGTTCTTGATGTAGGCCAACGCCCGCACGATCGACGAATAGGGCGACAACGGCCGCGAATAGAGTTTCATGACCGTCGCTCCAGGAGGAAAATTGAAGGCATCAAGCGGCGATGCCCAGCGCGCTTTCGAACAGCGCCCGGCCGTCGCTGCCGCCATGCGCCGCTTCGATCAGGTTCTCGGGATGCGGCATCAGGCCGAGCACATTGCCGCGGCCGTTGACGATACCGGCAATGTCGTTGATCGAGCCGTTGGGATTGGTGCCTACGGCATAGCGGAACACCACCTGGCCTTCGCCTTCGAGGCGGGCCAGCGTTTCGGCATCGGCAAAATAATTGCCGTCATGGTGCGCCACCGGCGCGCGGATGATCTGGCCCGGCTGATAGCGGCGGGTAAACATCGTGTTGGCGTTGGCGATCTGCAGCTTCACCTGACGGCAGACGAATTTCAGCGAGGTATTGCGCATCAATGCGCCCGGCAGCAGGCCGGCCTCGACCAGGATTTGGAAGCCGTTGCAGACGCCGATGACCGTAACGCCCATGGCCGCCTTTTCGGCCACCGCCCGCATTACTGGCATGCGCGCGGCAATCGCGCCGCAGCGCAGATAATCGCCGAACGAAAAGCCGCCGGGAATGGCGATCAGGTCGACATCGGGAATTTCGGTGTCGGTCTGCCAGACGGTGACCGGCGGCGTGCCGGAAATCTTGGTCAGCGCCGCGATCATGTCGCGGTCGCGATTGAGGCCGGGGAGCAGGACGACGGCTGATTTCACCTCAGGCGATCTCCACCGCGTAATTCTCAATCACCATATTCGCCAGAAGCTTGTCGCACATGGCATTCAGATCCGCTTCGGCCTTGGACTTGTCGCTCTCGGCAAGTTCGATATCAAAAACCTTGCCTTGCCGCACCTGGCCGATGCCGCCGAAACCCATTGCGGACAGCGCATGCTCGATTGCCTTGCCTTGTGGGTCTAGCACGCCGTTCTTGAGGGTTACGGTAATGCGGGCCTTGATCACGCTGGACATGTTCCTGTTCATCTGTTGAGCGGGCAAGCCGTCAGTGCGGCTTGCCTTTGACGCCGTCGGTCGATGCGACGAGCACCGGCCCGGCCGGACGCGGTGGCTCGTTCTCGTTCATGATGCCGAGACGGCGGGCAACTTCCTGATAAGCCTCGACCAGCCCGCCCATGTCGCGGCGGAAGCGGTCCTTGTCGAGCTTGTCCTGCGTCGCCACGTCCCACAGCCGGCAGGAATCCGGCGAGATCTCATCGGCAACGACGATGCGCATCATATCGCCTTCGAACAGGCGGCCGCATTCAATTTTGAAATCGACCAACTGGATGCCGACGCCCATGAACAGGCCGGAAAGGAAGTCGTTGACGCGAATGGCCAGCGCCATGACATCGTCGATCTCCTGTGGGCTCGCCCAGCCGAAGGCGGTGATGTGCTCTTCCGAGACCATCGGATCGTCGAGCGCATCGGCCTTGTAATAGAATTCGATGATCGAGCGCGGCAGCACGGTGCCTTCCTCGATGCCCAGGCGCTTGGCCAGCGAGCCGGCGGCGACGTTGCGCACCACCACTTCGAGCGGGATGATCTCGACTTCCTTGATCAACTGCTCGCGCATGTTGAGCCGGCGGATGAAGTGGGTCGGAATGCCCATCCGGTTGAGATGATTGAAGATGTGCTCGGAAATGCGGTTGTTGAGCACGCCTTTGCCATCGACGATTTCATGCTTCTTCTTGTTGAAAGCGGTAGCGTCGTCCTTGAAGAACTGGATCAGCGTGCCAGGCTCCGGTCCCTCATAAAGGATCTTGGCCTTGCCTTCATAAATGCGGCGGCGATTTTTCATCTGATTTTTCTCTGGATTTGCGGGCAGGCGGCAAGCGACCAGTTCCTGTCCGTCTGCCTAAAATAAGATGGCGACGGTGGGGTTCAATGCCGGTGTCTATCCCAATCGCACTGTTTGCTCAATCGGCAAATCCTTTCAATCAACCGCTTTCGGGCACCGAAATGCCGCAGCGCAGCAAGCAATGTAGCATATTGACCGGCCGGCGCCCTTTTGGTTTGTGCTCCGGCAACACATATTGGCACAACGAATCGGATTTCACGGAGGGATGCCATGAGCAGCATGAAAGACCGCGAAGAGGGCTTTGAGCGCAAATTCGCATTCGACGAGGAACTTCGGTTCAAGGCTGCGGCACGCCGCAACAGAGCGCTCGGCCTGTGGGCTGCCGAAAAGCTCGGCAAGTCCGGCGCCGATGCCGACGCTTATGCCAGGGAAGTGGTCGTCAGCGACATCGAGGAAGCCGGCGATCACGACGTTTTCCGCAAGATACGCAAGGATTTCGATGCGGCCGGCATCGACCAGTCGGACCATCAGATCCGCCGCACCATGGATGAATTGATGGCGCAGGCGATCGAGCAGATCAAGAACACCTGATCCCCATCGATACTCTTCGAATGCTGGACCAATCGACCGCCCGGCCTCACCGGGCGGTTTTTCTTTGCCTTTGCGGTCATTTCCGGCTGAATTGCTGCAAGCAAAGAGGAAATCGCCAATGTCCCTGAAGTCACGCCTTGCGGCCGACGAGACGCTGTTCACCGCATGGTCCGGCGTGCCGGATGCCTTGACGGTCGAGATACTGGCCAGGCAAGGATTCGACGCGGTTACGCTCGATATGCAGCATGGTGGCCATCACGAGGACAGCGTGCTGCGCGGGCTTGTGCCGGTGCTGGCCGCCAACAAGCCGGCTTTGGTACGCATCCCGGTCGGCCGCTTCGACATGGCCAGCCGTGCGCTCGACTTCGGCGCCGAGGCGGTGATCGCCCCGATGGTGAATTCGGTGGCGGACGCAAAGCTGTTTGCTGCCGCAATGAAATACCCGCCACTCGGCGAGCGCTCCTGGGGCCCGACCTATGCTTTTCCGCGCCATGGCAAGGGCGACTATGCCGACTGGCTGCGCGACAGCAACCAGCGCACCATGGCGTTCGCCATGGTCGAAACGCGGGCCGCGCTTGATTCACTCGACGGCATCCTCGACACGCCGGGCATCGACGGGATATTCCTTGGCCCGTCGGATTTCTCGATCGCCTGGTCGAAGGGCACCACCGTCAGTTCGACGCTGGAGAGCATGATGGGGACCGTCGCCTCGATCGCCGACCGCACCCGCAAAGCCGGCAAGCATGCGGCGATCTATGTGATGGAACCGGCCATCGCCGGTCGCGTGGTGTCGATGGGTTACCGGCTGCTGGCGATGGGTTCCGAGCATTCGCTGATTTCGCTTGGGGCAAAGACCCTGCTGAACAGCGTCAGGGATTCGATCGCTTCCTAGAGATCCGTGAGGAATTTCGCGAACGTCATCGAGCCTTCAGGCCAGGGGCCGAAGCCGGAATTCGTGTTGAGATGACCGGCATCCCCGGCGTCGATGAACAGCGAGCCCCACGCCGCGGCAATGTCCTCGGCGACGCCGAAGGCGCAGAACGGGTCGTTGCGGCTGGCGATCACCACCGACGGAAACGGCAGCGGGTCGCGCGGATAGGGGCCGAAGGTCATCAGGTGCCTCGGCTTTATCTCTGGATTGGCGACATCGGGCGGCGCCACGAAGAAAGCGCCGGCGACCGGCCTCTCGAACCGAGGCAATGCTTGAATGACCGCCGCGACGCCAAGCGAATGGGCGACGATGACGACCGGCCGCTCGGCCTCGTTAACCGCCTTGGCGACACCGGCCGTCCAATCCTCGCGCACCGGCTTCGACCATTCCGCCTGTTCGACGCGGCGCGCTGTCGATAGTTTCGACTGCCAGCGGCTCTGCCAATGATCAGGGCCGGAATTGGTGTAGCCCGGCACGATGAGAATATCTGCTTCCCTGACTTTCATGGCGCGCATGTAGCGAGAGGCGCTGTCGGGTGCAACCGGGTATGAACTAAACAGCGACACGCAAACGGCCGCTCATGAGCCCGGTTCTGCTCGCTATTGTGAACACCCTGTTCGCTTCTTGCGCTCTTGTGTGAACGATCGCGATCAACGATCTGTCGCCAGGAAAGAAGAATGGCTGTTCCGAGATTTTGGCACGGACATGGCGTAGAATGATTGATGGCGCCGGATTGCTGTGTTGGAAGCTTGTCGAGCGCCGCCTGAACGGAGCACTTTGATGAGCGAACTGCCTTTTGCCGCGACGACCCCGGTCAGCGTTGCCCGCGTCGGCTTGCGGGCGCGCGATGCAGACAATCTCGCTGCCTACTATCGCAAAGTCGTCGGTTTGCAGGAACTGAGCCGCGCCGGCGGCACGATTACGCTCGGCGCAGTCCATCGCCCTTTGCTCGACATCGAAGCGGATCCGGCCGCGAAACCCGATGACCCGCGCAGCGCCGGTCTTTTCCACACCGCCTTCCTGCTACCCAGCCGGGCCGATCTCGGCCGCTGGATCAATCACGCCATCGCCGGCAAGATCGGCATCGAGGGCGCATCCGATCATCTGGTCAGCGAGGCTCTTTACCTAACCGATCCGGAAGGCAACGGCATCGAGATCTATGCCGACCGCCGTCCGCAGGACTGGAAATGGAACGGTGACAAGATAGCGATGGCGACGGAGCGGCTGAACATTCCGTCGGTTGTTGCCGAGGTGCCGGCCGGCGACACCGGCTGGCAGGGCGCGCCGGAAAACAGCATTATCGGCCACGTCCATTTGCGGGTCGGCAGGCCGGAAGAAGCCGAAGCATGGTGGCATCAGGAGTTCGGTTTCGACACAGTGGCAAAGTACGGTGGCGCGGCGGTGTTCCTGTCGTCCGGCGGCTATCATCACCACATTGGCGCAAATGCGTGGCAGAGCGCGGGCGCCGGTCGCCGCGATCCCGCCCGCTCCGGCTTGGCCTGGGTCGAGATGCGCTCGGACAATGCCGCAAGCGAGACCACCCGCGAGGATCCGTGGGGCACGGTGATAAGGACGGTTCCCGGTAAGGCGTAGGTTAGAGGTCTGCTTTTTCGAGCAAGCGGCCAAGCATGAGCAGGCCCGCCGGCCACAGGCCGAGGCGGGCCTCGTTTCCCATATGGCCGAGATCGCCCGCATCGGCGAGTTCGGCACCCCAGGCTGCGGCGAAGGCGGTCGCCTTGTCGAAGGTGACGCGTGGGTCGCTGCGGCTCGCCACCACCAATGTCGGGAAGGGCAGGCGCTTCAGCGGCATCGGCGCGAACGGGCGCACCGCGTCGAATGAGGGATCGGCATCCTCGACATTGGTCGCGGCAACCAGGAATGCCGCCGCGACCTTGTCGAGTTGGCTTTGACTGGCGCCGGCAGCCCACTTCACCGCCGTCGCCACCGCCAGCGAATGCGCAAGCAGCACGACGCGGCGCGGTGCGGCGGCCACCGCGGCATCCACCTGGCCGATCCAGTCTTCAGGCTTTGGCCGGTCCCACTCGGCCTGCAGCACGCGGCTCGAATTGGGGAACACCCGGCACCAATGCGACATCCAATGATCCGGCCCGGAATTGCCGCGCCCGGGCAGGGCAAGGAAATCGAAATCTCCGGCCGACGAAATCATCAGGCTTCTCCAAACACTCGGCTAAAGATCGTATCGACGTGCTTGGTATGATAGCCCAAGTCGAATTTCTCGCGGATCTCGGCCTCGGGCAAGGCTGCGACAACGTCCTTGTCGGCCAGAAGTTCCTCAAGAAAATCAGCGCCTTGCTCCCACACCTTCATGGCGTTGCGCTGCACCAGCCGGTAGGCGTCCTCGCGCGAAACGCCGGCTTGCGTCAGCGCCAGCAGCACGCGCTGCGAATGCACGAGGCCGCGGAATTTGTTCATGTTCTTCAGCATGTTGTCGGGGTAGACTAGCAGTTTGTCGACGACGCTGGTCAGGCGTGAGAGCGCGAAATCGAGCGTCACCGTCGCGTCGGGCCCGATCATGCGCTCGACCGAGGAATGCGAGATGTCGCGTTCGTGCCAGAGCGCCACATTCTCCATTGCCGGCAATGCGAAGGAGCGCACCATGCGGGCAAGGCCGGTGAGGTTCTCGGTCAGCACCGGGTTGCGCTTGTGCGGCATCGCCGACGAGCCCTTCTGGCCGGGTGAAAAGTACTCTTCTGCTTCGAGTACCTCGGTGCGCTGCAGATGGCGCACCTCGATCGCCAGCCGCTCGATCGACGAGGCGATGACGCCGAGCGTGGCGAAGAACATCGCATGGCGGTCGCGCGGAATCACCTGCGTCGACACCGGCTCGGGCTTCAGTCCGAGTTTCTTGGCCACGTATTCTTCGACGTAGGGGTCGATATTGGCGAAGGTGCCGACCGCACCCGAGATGGCGCAGGTGGCGATGTCCTCGCGTGCGTGCACCAGCCGCTCGCGGCAACGCGAGAATTCGGCATAGGCCTGCGCCAGCTTGACGCCGAAGGTGGTCGGCTCGGCATGGATGCCGTGGCTGCGGCCGATGGTGACAGTGTCCTTGTGCTCGAAGGCGCGGCGCTTGAGCGCCGCAAGCAGCTCGTCAATGTCGGCCAGCAGGATGTCGCTGGCGCGGGTGAGCTGCACGGCAAAACAGGTGTCGAGAACGTCGGAGGATGTCATGCCCTGGTGGATGAAGCGGGCATCCGGCCCGACGAATTCGGCGAGATGGGTGAGAAAGGCGATGACGTCATGCTTGGTGACCCGCTCGATCTCGTCGATGGCTTCGACATCGAATTTTGCCGCCCCGCCTTTCTCCCAGATGGTCTCGGCGGCCTCCTTCGGGATGACGCCGAGCTCGGCCAATGCGTCGCAGGCGTAGGCCTCGATCTCGAACCAGATGCGGAACCGGGTTTCGGGCGACCAGATGGCCACCATTTCCGGCCGGGAGTAGCGAGGGATCATCAGTCGGTCCTGACTTGCGAGAGCATTTGCCCGCGTCCTAACAGAGGCAGGCAAAATGCTCAACGTTGCTGGCGCGCAAACCAGACACTGGCGACAGCGAGTGCAACGAAACCGAGCGGAAAATACAGCCGGATGCCGAGGACGACGAACTGGTAAAGCGCCGTCAACATCGTGAACACGAACTGGAAAACCCAGGTGATGGTGAGCGCGGGTGCATGCCATTGGACATAGTAGGAGCGGTATTGCAGCCCAAAGAGGCCGCCGGTGAAGGTAATTGTCGCGGCGAGAAGGCAGACGAAGGCGGCGGCGAGGGCGATTTCCCAGTGGCGTCCGAGCGAGACGAGCCGCGCCAGAAACAGCCCAACCGGGAAGGCCAGCGCGCCGCCGGCAGCATAAAGCAGCGAGACGAAGCGGACCTTCGCCGGGGTCTCCCAATCGTACAACAGCAGATTGAGCAGCGCGCTGGCGCCCATCGCCATGGCCCACAACAAGGCACCGGCAAATGCCGTGCGCAGCGGCGGCAAGGAGCGGCGGAGACGATGCAGGGCGCGATAGCGCATGGCGGGGAACTTCACAGGCGACCGGTTACCGCGATCCAGCGATAGTCCGGCCCTTCGAAGCCGTATTGGCGCACCGCGATCAGCACGGCATAGGCGCTGAGGCTATCCAGCGAAAATGTCTGAACCGCGCCGATCTGGTAGCCATTCGGACAGCCTCTGCTTTGCGGGATCGATTTGTCCTCGTGAATGATCCTCGTCTGGCCGCCATCCTTCGCCTCGATGCGCAGCAGGCGAAAGCCGTTGATCTCGCCCTGGCTCTGGCAGCGTTCGGTGTCATTCATGCCGATCTGGTCGAGCCGGAACTCGAGCGGATCGTCGACCGGCGAGAAGATCGGGCGCGGATTGACCACCATGCGGAAGGGATCGGCAGAAAGCTCGGTCACCGGGTTGAAGCCGGCGGTGATGCCGCGATTTGCCGTGAGTTCCGCCTGACTGACGATCGCTTCGCCCCTTTGCCGGGCCTGCAGCCGCGCTGCGGCCACCGTGGCATTCTCGTCGTCGAGCCGGACACGTATCGGCGAGCCCTTCAGGAAACTGTCGTCGGCCGTGTCGATATAATAGCGTGTCGCATAGGGAAATCCCGATCCGTCCTGGACGCCGTATTCCTCGAAGGCAAAGACCCCGCCATCACTGCTGAAGCCGAGGATCTCAAGCTCGGCGACATCGCCTGCGAAGGCGGCGGCCAAAGTTGCAAGCGGGGCAAGCAGGCAGACTGCAAACAGGGCAAGATTTCGCATGGGGCTTTCCATTCCGACGGTCGACGCCCTCAAATTCCTATCACGATGCCGTCAAAAGATCGTGCTGACTGAAACACAAAGTCGATGCATCCAATCCGGCCGTCGTTTGTTATTGTCGGCAACTTCACCGCATCGTGCCTTCCGAAAATCAGGATCGATTTTCGGAAGGCGCGATGCATTGATTCAAAAATGTTTAGAGCGTCCTTTGCGCGTTCAAAGGGACGCGCGGCGCTCTAAGGGAGACCCCCAATGACTGATGCAGCCAAGATTCGCGAACGTATGGAAGTGATCGGCGCCGACGGCGTCCATGTCGGTACCGTCGACAAGGTTGACGGAGATCGCATAAAGCTGACCAAGCGCGACAGTGGCGAGGGCGCTCACAGGGGCCATCACCACTTCATTCCTCTCAGCCTTGTCGCCGAGGTCGAGGGCCAGAAGGTGCGGCTGTCGGCAAACTCGGATGTTGCGGTCACGTTCGAGGAAGAAAAATCCGAACCCACCTGATCATAATCCAGTCTGATTACGGCTCACCCGAATGAGCGTTGCGCGTTCAGCGCGACGACCAGACCGGGAACAGATCGCCCTCGGCCGGCGTCGCGGCAAAGACGCCGCGGCTGATGGCGCGTGCCATCGTGGCGCCGGCCGCGGCGTAGAGATCGACGGCATCGTTGGGTGCGAGCTCGATGCCGCTCTTGCCCGTTGCCAGCGCGAAGACCAGATCGCCGTCTGCGGGCGTGTGTGTCGGCCAAATGGCACGGACAAAGCCGTCATGCGCCGATATCGCCAGACGTTTGGCGGCGGCCTTCGTGAGTACCGCATCGGTGGCGATCACGGCGATGGTCGTGTTGGCGCCGGTTTCCGCCTGTTCTGCCGCATGCTTGTCACGGAACTTCAGCAGGACCTTTCTGGCATCGTCAGGCATCGGGTGGGGATAGCCTAACCCGCCGAACTCGTCGCCGATCTCGAACGGCGCCGCCCAGAAATGGCGGGTCCCTGCGACCGTCACCGAGCCGGTCGGGTTGACGGCGGCGAGCGCGCCGATGGTGACGCCGCTGTCCAGCACTGTCGAGGCCGAGCCGAGCCCGCCCTTCAGGCCGGAACTCAAAGCCCCGCTACCTGCGCCGGCAGTGCCGAGCGCAAAGTCTATCGCGGCGGCTTGCGCGGCTTCGTAGCCAAGGTCACGGTAAGGCGGATACCGGCCCCAATCCTTGTCGCCGCCATTGCGCAGGTCGAACAGGATCGCCGCCGGCACGATCGGCACGCGAAAGCCGCCGACCTCGACGCCGATGCCCCTTTCACGTAATGCCGCCTGCACCCCCGACGCGGCGTCGAGGCCAAAAGCCGACCCGCCCGAAAGCACCAGGGCATGGATGGCGTGGATCGAATTGTGCGGCTCGAGCAGGTCGGTTTCGCGGGTGCCCGGCGCACCGCCCAGGATTTGCACGCCGGCCACGGCCGGTTCGTCGCAGATGACGGTGGTCACACCCGATTTCAGCTTGGCATTCGCCGCATTGCCGACACGCAGGCCGGCGACGTCCGTGATGAGATTGCGCGGACCCGCATGGAACATCCCTGTGCTGGACATCATTGGCTCTCCGCCGGCACGAAACGGCCGCCGTCGAAACGGAAGGCTCGATAAGGATTTTGCGTCAGGTCACCTTTTTCGTCAAAGCGGATCGGTCCGATCGCCGTGGTGAAGTCATGCGCGGTCAGCACGTTGGCCAGCCTCTCGCCGGAGCTTTGCGTCAATGCTGAAGCCGACTTGGCGATCTCGACCGCGGCATAGGCGGGCAGCGTGTAACCTTCCGGCACGATGTTTTGTCCGGCAAAGCTCTGCAGCACCTTGGGGTCGGCGACATCGGCCCATTCGGGCGGCGCGATCATCAGCGTGCCGGCGGCATAAGCCACGTCGCCGAGCGGCGCGCGCAACGCTTCGCCGCCGGCAAACACCATGCCGGTATTTAGCTGGCCAGCATCCCGGCCCATAATGGCGACATCATCGCCGTCGCCGCCGGCAAAGACATGCGTTGCGCCGGCTTTCCTAAGTCGGCCGATCAGGCCGATCTGGTTATCGAGCTGCGGCCGGAACGTGTCGACGAAAACCGGCTTCAGCGCCGCTTGCTCGGCGGCTGCCCGAAACGTCTCGGCCATTTCGCGGCCATAGATCGTGCCGTCGTCGACTATGGCGAACAGCTCGGTCTGCCATAGGCGGGTGAGGATGGCAGCGACGGCATTGCGCTCGTCGTCGCCGCGCGGCCCGAGACGATAGATCGGCCATCCGGTCTTGGCGCGCCGGTCGGTCAGGCTTTCCGTGCGAACGCCGACTGTGATCACCGGTATGCCGGCATCCTTGAGGATCGGCAGAGCCGCCTCGATTGCGTCGGTGCACAAAAACCCGACGACGACGTTGACCTTGGCCGCGGTGAATTCCCGCGCGGCGGCGGCGCCACCGTCGGCCGTGCAGGCGTCATCGATCGTCCTGATCTCGGTACCGTCAGCTTCAGCCGCCATTGTCGCGCCGGCCTCGATCTGTTTGCCGAGGATTGCCGACGGCCCCGACAAAGGTGCCGCGACGCCGACCCGCAGCGTCTCGGCGCTCGCACTACCGGCGACCGAGAGCCAGGCCAGCACCGCTATTGTGGTTGTCCAACGTCGCATGCGAGCGAAGAATTCCTCCGCGCCGATCGCGTGTTCTGCCGGCGCCAATGCCGTCAAGACCTAAAGGCTGGCCAGCTTTGGCGCAACACGCGAATTCGGGATATAGGTCAAGCACTTCGCTTGTGGCCTGCAATATCCCCCCATATATAACGGTTGGTTCTGACTAGTGGAAAATCATCGGTGCTGAAGAAGAATGACATCGGGCCGCAGGCCTACCGCGACGCGATGGCCCATTTTGCTGGCCATGTGCATGTAGTCACCACCGATGGCCCTGCCGGCAGGCGCGGCGCGACGGTGATCGCGGCCTGCTCGGTGTCGGACACGCCGCCAACTATCTTGGTTTGCCTCAATCGTGAAAATCCCAAGAACGAGCCGTTCGTGGAAAACGGCAAATTTGCCCTGAACACGCTGGCTTCGGATCAGGAGCCGCTGTCGATCGGCTTTTCCGGCATTACCGGCCTGCCGGTCGAGGAGCGTTTCGCATTGGCCGAATGGGATGTGATCTCGACCGGTGCGCCGACGCTGAAGGGTGCGCTCGCCGTCTTCGACTGCGAACTGATCGACTCCAAGGATCTGGCCACCCACCGTGTGCTTTTTGGCAAGGTTACAGGTTTGCGCATCGGCGATAATTTGCGGCCGCTGATCTATCACAACCGCGGTTACCACGCTTTGTAGAGGCTTTCAGATGGCCGCGTCCGCGAAGACAGGATGACCGAGTTGAAAACCGCGTCCGGCGCCGCGGACGATCGATCTGTTGACCGGTGCGGACTATGTGGCGGACCGGTCGCTGGCAACCGTGCTGTTTTTTATGCGTTCGGTCGACGCGCGCCCGTGGATCGAGGCTGGCGTGAAGCGCGTCGCATCACCACATGTCTGCCAGGGAGAAAATCATGGAACGCAGTATCTATCTCGATGAGGCCCGCGACCCGCTGATCATCGCGGAGGGCTGGATGAAGGACGGCAAGGATGTCGCCATTGCCACCGTGGTCGAGACCTGGGGCTCGGCGCCGCGCCCGGTCGGTAGCCACCTGGTCATCGACGCCGAAGGCAATTTCCACGGCTCCGTCTCGGGCGGCTGCGTCGAAGGCGCCGTGGTCGCCGAGGCGGTCGATGTTATCGATAGCGGCAAGGCCAAAATGCTCGAATTCGGCGTCGCAGACGAGACCGCCTGGCAAGTCGGCCTGTCATGCGGCGGCCGCATCAAGGTCTATGTAGAAAGATTGGGTTGATCTCGAATGGATCCCTATGCGCTGAAGACACTCAACGCCGAACGCCGCGCCCGCCGCGCGGCAATCCTGGTCACCGATCTCGGCGACGGCCGCGACCGTGTCGTGCGCGAGGGCGACCGGGTAGCCGGCGAACTCGGGGCGGCCATCGCCAAGGCATTTCGCACGGGCAATTCCGGTTTGGTCGAAGCTGAGGGACGGACCTTCTTCCTCAACGCACATCTGCCGCAGCCGCGCCTGGTGGTGATCGGCGCCGTCCACATCAGCCAGGCGCTGGCACCGATGGCCAGGATCGCCGGCTATCCTGTCGAGATCATCGATCCGCGCACGGCCTTTGCCACGCCCGATCGTTTTCCCGATATCGCGCTGCATGCCGAATGGCCAGAGGATGTGCTGACGCCTCAGCCGCTCGATAGCTATACGGCGCTGGCTGCTCTCACCCACGATCCGAAGATCGACGATTTCGCGCTGAAGGCGGCGCTCGACGCCGGCTGCTTTTATGTCGGCGCGCTCGGCAGCCGCAAGACCCACGCCAAACGTGTGGAACGCCTGCTGGCTTCGGGAGCGACCGCCGACCAGATCGCCCGCATTCATGCCCCGATCGGCCTCGACATTGGGGCTGCCAGCCCGGCCGAGATCGCCGTCGCGGTGTTGGCGCAAGCGATCCACGCCTTTCGCTCCCGCGGCCTCGAATCCAAAGGCGCGGTCGCGTGAAATTTGGTCCCGTTGCGATCGATACGGCCGAAGGGGCAGTGCTTGCGCACGCCACCACGGTCGGAGAGCGCCGCTTCCGCAAGGCGCACAGGCTAAGCGCCAGGGATGTGTCCCTTTTGAAGGCCGCTGGCATTTCCGAGGTCGTAGCGGCGGTGTTGGCGCCCGATGATCTCAGCGAGGACGTCGCCGCCGAAAAGATCGCCGCATCCATGATCCATCGCAACATCGAGGCGAAGCCCGCCGCGACAGGTAGGGTCAACCTCCACGCGCAGGCGGCCGGCATGTTCACCGTCGACGCGGCGATGATCAACGCCATCAACGCCGTCGATCCGACGATCACCATCGCCACGCTCGCGCAGCATGCGCCGGTCGAAAAAGGTCAGATGGTAGCAACGGTGAAGATCATCCCATTTGCCGTCGCCTCCGCTTTGGTCGATGCCGTGGCAAGGATCTGCGCCGGCGGCGACATATTTGCGGTCAACGCCTATCACCCGGTGCGCGTCGGTGTCATCCAGACGGTGCTGCCCGGCATCAAACCCAGCGTGCTCGACAAGACGCTGCGCGTCACCGAAGCGCGCCTGGCGCGTTCGGGCGGCAGGCTGACGGCGGAGCGTCGAACCTCGCATGAAATTATCCCCGTCGCCGAGGCTGCGGCCTCGCTGATCCGCGACAACGATATGGTGGTTATCTTTGGCGCCTCGGCGATGGCCGATTTCGGCGACGTCGTTCCCGCTGCCATCGAAAAGGCAGGCGGCACTGTCATCCGCGCCGGCATGCCGGTCGATCCCGGCAATCTGCTGGTGCTAGGCACTCTAGGCGGCAAGCGCATCATCGGTGCGCCGGGCTGCGCCCGCAGTCCCAAGGAGAACGGCTTCGACTGGGTGCTTGACCGGCTGATCGCCGGTCTCGACGTGACCGCCAGGGATATTGCCGGCATGGGTGTCGGCGGGCTGTTGATGGAAATTCCGACGCGGCCGCAGCCGCGCGAGCCATTGCCGGCCAAAGCCGAACCAAAGGTCGAGATCGTGCTTCTGGCCGCCGGCCGCTCCAGCCGCATGGGCGGGCCGAACAAGCTCTTGGCGCTCTTCGACTGCAAGCCGCTGGTCCGTCGCACTGCCGAACGCGCGGTCGGTTCGAAAGCCGCGGCCACCATCGTCGTCACTGGCCACCAGCGCGAGCGCGTGCGCGATGCACTGTCTGGCCTCGATGTGACCTTCGCCGACAATCCGGATTTCGGCGAGGGTCTGTCTTCGTCGCTGAAGGCCGGCATCGCCAAGATTTCCGGCGACGCCGCCGGCGCCATGATTGTCCTCGGCGATATGCCTGGCGTCGCCTCGGCCGACCTCGACAGGCTGATTGAGGCGTTCCGCAGGTCCGAAGGCCGATCGGTGGTGCGGGCCTCGCACGACGGGCGGCGCGGCAATCCGGTGCTGCTGCCGCGTTCGCTGTTTGCCGCGATCGCTCACCTCGAAGGCGATACCGGCGCCCGCCATCTGGTCGAGGCCGAAGGGCTCGATGTCATCGATGTCGAGATCGGCGAAGGGGCAGCCGTCGACGTCGACACGCGCGAGGCGCTGGAAGGCGCCGGCGGCGTGCTGCAGGATTGACAAACCGAAGCCGAAAAACGCATGGCTGAGGGATGGCCTTTCGTTCCTGCTTCCGGTTCCGCTTGCCTTCCTCCGGCCTCCCGGCCCTGCTGATGGCGATTCTTTTGTCGCTCTCTTGTGCCGCCTACGCCAACGCTCTCGAACTCAAACCCTTCAAGGACGATCTGTTCGCCTACCCGGGCACGCTCTCGTCCGAGAGCAACGGCGCCTATACGGTTGTCGATTATCGTGAGCTGCGCGACATCAACGCTCGTGACGAAGTGCCTGAGCGTCGTGTACACGCGCAATACACCGACACCGGCGTGCGTAAGGTGCAGCAGGATCTCTTGCTGCCGACCGATGCAGGCGATGTCCGCCACATTGCCGTCGGCAAGACCGGGGGCGCCAGCATCATCGTGCTTTATCTGCACGGGCAGGGCGGCAGCCGTAAGCAGGGCAGCGACGACTTCACCTTCGGCGGCAATTTCAACCGCATCAAGAACCTGATGGCCGGCAATGGCGGCCTCTATCTGTCGCCGGATTTTTCCGATTTCGGCGACACCGGTGCCACCCAGATCGCCGCGCTGATCAACCACTATGCCGAACAATCGCCGAGCGCAAAAATCTTCGTCGCCTGCGGCTCGATGGGCGGCTCAATATGCTGGAAGCTGGCCGCCCGCCATGACACCGGCGGGCGCATCGACGGGCTGCTGCTGCTCGGCTCGCTATGGGACGAGAGTTTCTTCTCAAGCCCCGCCTTCAAGCGTCGTGTGCCGGTCTTCTTCGGCCAGGGCAGCAAGGACCCGGTGTTTCCAATCGAGAAACAGGAAGCCTTCTTCCGATCGATTCTGGCCAAATCGAAAGCCTATCCGACCCGCTTCGTCCGCTTCGAGACCGGCACGCATGGCACCCCTATCCGCATGACCGACTGGCGCGGCACGCTCAATTGGATGTTGTCGAAGGCTCCCTAAGGCGCGGTATTGTAGTCGACGACCGTCTGCGGATTTTCCTCGCCGTCATAAGACGCGTCGACATCGTACTGGACCAGGGAAAAATCGCCGTTGCGAAACAGATAGGTCCCTGATGAAGAGGCATCGCCGATGCCACGCCATTTGTTGAAGCTGGTGATCGTCTTGGTCTCTTCGTCGTAATCGGAATTAGTTGCCCAGCCGGAGGTCTGGAAGCCAACTATGGTCATGCCCAGCAATTTGCCGTCGCTGTCATTGTTCTCGTAGCGGATGTCCATCTCAGGTTCGGCGAACTGCAATTGTCTCACGCCAAGCACGTCGTCGCTCATGTAATAGATCGAGTTTTCGTTGTAGGCCGCGGCCGAGCAGGCGAAATGGAAAAGCCGCGTTTCGCTTTCGGGATCACTGGCAGACGCATCCTTGCCCTTATAGTGGATCGAGAAAATGTCCGGCTCCTGCGCCAAAAGATCCTTGTCACACTGGTCGCCATAAGTCGCGGCAAACGCCTTTTTGGCTTGCTCAAGCGCTGCGTCCTTCTTCGGCGGCGGCGGTCCTTCGCCGCAGCTTGCCGGCACCGCATCCTCGAAATCGGCCTTTGAGGGTTTCAGCGCACCCTTATCGATGAAGATCGAGCGAAATGGCGGTTCCTGGATCGAGGCGTTGATCTGGCGCAGCGTATAGCAGCCGGCAAAGACATTTTCGCTGCCGTCCTTGGCCGTCGCCCGGATGGCGACCGGAACGCTATAGTAGATGCTGCCGGCAGCCCCGTCTTCGGATACGCCACCGGTTTTGACTTCGACCGTGTCCGTGCTGTCATAGCCTTTGACGAAGGAATTGAAATCCTTGGCCGGCTTGGTGTCGCCGAAATAATCCCAGGCGCGCGCGAATTCGTGCCGGCTGATGGCACTATAAAGTGACCGGATGACCGCTTCGGCATTCGACCTGTCATCGATATAAGGCGCGTCTGCGGCGAGCGCCGATTGGCCGGCAATGGCAAGAGACACAAAAGCGGTCGCTGCAAAAAGGGCGCGTCTCATCGGGAACCTCCACTCGATGAAAAATCCTATCATATCGATTGCGGCGACGTGGTGACGCTTGAACAATCGCCTGCGAAGGCGCTACCTCTCGCCCTCGGCAGTCGGGCCGCGTGGAGATTTCTTGTGACCATATCAATGTATGAAGCATCCGTGCCGGTATTTTCGGCGAGGCTGAAGGCACTAGCCAATGTGCTGAACATTGCCGAGCAAAATGCGGCTGATCGCAAGATTGATCCGCAGGTGTATCTGACGGCGAGGCTGGCGCCGGACATGTTTGCCCTGACCAGGCAGGTACAGATTGCCACCGATCACGCCAAAGGCGCCCCGTCACGGCTTGCGGGACGCGAGGTGCCAAAATACGAGGACAATGAGGCGAACTTCGCTGATCTGCAGGCCCGCCTTACCAAGACGCTCGATTATCTCGCGACATTTTCGGCGGCCGAATTCGATGGTTCAGATGACAGGATAGTCGAACTGCGGCTTGCGGGACGCGAGGTTTCGATGCCGGGGATGCAGTATCTACTGCATGCCGCCATGCCCAATTTCTATTTCCACCTGACCACCGCCTACGACATCCTGCGCCACAACGGCGTGCCATTGGGCAAGTCGATCTTCCTCGGATCGCGTTGAGATCCGCTCGGGAGATATCCGCCACGGCGGATATCTCACAGTTGTTTAGCGCAGGGACATTTCCCGGGCGATGCGCGGGAAATCGGCCGGCTTGACGCCGATATCGGCGCGATCGGCATTGCTCATCGAATGGAGCAGCGCCAGCGCCGCTCGATAGCGCAGCTGTTCCCGCGGACGCGGACGAGCGAACATTTCAGTGAAGAATCCCATGATTCAAGCCCTTATTGAACCTCCAAGGCGGTCAATATAAGCAGATCATGACGATTGTGCAGTGCAGCATTCGCATGGCAGCCATGCTGCCCTGATCTTTTTTGACATAATTCGGCTGGTCCGGCGAAACTTCTGCGGCGCTTTGACCGTAGGCGTCTATGCCGGCACTTGGCCGGTTTTTTCCTCGCCATTCCTGGCGAACTTCCGGACTGCATGAAAATGCAGTCCGGCTTTTTATTAGCCGCAGGGATAAACCCTGTCCGCCGGCGTCCCGGGAAAGTCGTCTGACCTTCCATCCGTGGGCTTGGAAGCGGGCGACGCTTTCCTGTATGCTATTGCGTCCTCCTCGCGCAGCCGCGCAAAATTCCCGCCGGAGAAACTCCATGCACAAACGCCGTCTCGGCCAGACCGATCTTTTCGTGTCGCAAATCTGCCTCGGATCGATGACCTGGGGCCAGCAGAACACCGAGGCGGACGGTCACGCCCAGATGGATCTGGCGTTTGCTCGCGGCGTCAATTTCATCGACACCGCCGAACTCTATCCGATCCCGCCCAAGGCGGAGACACAAGGCCGTACCGAGACATTCATCGGCAATTGGATGAAGGAGAAGCGCAATCGCGGCCAGATGATCATCGCCTCGAAGGTAGTTGGTCGCACCGCCAACACTTGGTTTCGGGGCGACCGCCCGTCTAAGCTGGTGCGCGCCGATATCTTCGACGCTATCGATAAGTCACTCGCCAGGCTCAACACCGATTACATCGACCTCTATCAGATCCATTGGCCGGAACGCGACGTGCCGTGGGGCGCCAATCCGAACCGCATCGGCGCCGTGCCGCGACGCTCCGATGCCGCCGGCGTGCCGGAGGGCGAGACGCCGATCGCCGAGACGCTTGCCGTGTTCGATGAACTGGTGAAGGCCGGCAAGATCCGCCATTTCGGCCTGTCGAACGAGAATTCCTGGGGCGTCATGCGTTTCATTGGCGAAGCCGACAAGGGCCTCGGTCCGCGCGTCGCCTCCGTGCAGAACGCCTATAATTTCGTCAACCGCACCTTCGAGGTGAACCTAGCCGAAGTCTGCGAGCGCGAGCAGGTGTCGCTGCTTGCCTATTCGCCGCTGGCGCAAGGCTATTTGACCGGCAAATACGATCATGGCGCGCGGCCGCAGGGCTCGCGCTCGCAGTTGTTCAACCGCGGCCAGCGCTACGAGACTCCGAATGCTGCCGACGTGCAGCTCGAATACAACCGGTTGGCGCGCACCTTCGGCATGGAGCCGGCGCTGTTTGCCAATGCCTATGTCTCGAACCGGCCCTTGGTCACCTCGAACATCATCGGCGCCACCACCATTTCGCAACTCGAAATGGCGCTCTCTTCCGCCGACGTGGTCTGGACCGAGGACATGCAGAAAGCCGTTGATGCGATCCACCAGCGCGTCGGCAATCCGTGCCCTTGATGCGTCGGGACGTGGTTGTCCGATCGTCATAAGGAGAGGGGAACAGCCGTGGACTTCCGGATCGACGCGGTGCGCGCGAAATTTCCGGCTTTGTCGCTGACCGACAAGGGCCGCCGGCGCATCTATCTCGACAATCCTGCCGGCACGCAGGTCCCGCAGGCGGTGGGGGACGCAGTATCGCGTTGCTTGCTGACCACGAATGCCAACCTCGGCGGCTTCTTCGACACCACCGTTGCAGCACAAGGCATCGGGGACGAGGCCCATCTGGCGATGGCGGATTTTCTCGGCGCTGCGAGCCCGCAGGAAATTATCATCGGTGCCAACATGACGACATTGACCTACCACATGTCGCGAACGCTCGGCCGCACGATGAAGCCCGGGGACGAGATCATCCTCACCCGCATGGACCATGAGGGCAACGTCTCGCCCTGGCTGCAACTGGCAGAAGACCTTGGCCTTGTCGTGCGCTGGCTGCCCTTCGACCAGCAGAGCTGGCAGATCGAAGAGGCGGCGCTCGCCGCGCTGCTTTCCGAGAGGACGCGGCTCGTCGCGCTCAACTACGCCAGCAATCTCACCGGGTCGATCAACCGGGTGAAGGCGTTGACCGGCATCGCCAGGCGGGCTGGTGCGTTGGTCTACGTCGATGCCGTCCAGTTCGCGCCGCATGGCCTGATCGACGTCCAAAACCTCGGCTGCGATTTCCTGATCTGCTCGGCTTACAAGTTCTTCGGCCCGCACATGGGGATTTTGTGGGGCAGGCTGGACGTTATCGATGCGCTTAAGCCGTATAAATGCCGTTGCTCGTCCAATGCCTTGCCGGAGCGCTTCGAGCTCGGCACGCCGCAGATTGAATTGATGGCCGGCCTGTCGGCAGCTGTCGATTATTTTGCCGAGTTGGGCGCGGCAGCCGGCGCGCAAGGATCGCGTCGGCTGAAAATCGCCAAGGCCTTCGAAGTTTCAATCGCTTACGAGAACCCGCTGACGCGACAACTGATCGATGGCTTGTCGGATATTGCCGGCCTGACCATCCACGGCATCACCGATCCGAAGCGGATCAATGAGCGCGTGCCGACGGTGTCGTTCACCGTCGAGGGCATCGTGCCGGAGACGATCGTGCGGCAGATGAATGCGGAAAACATCTTCCTGTGGTCCGGCCACAACTACGCCTGGGAGATCGTCCACCAGCTCGGCATTCCGGCCGAGCAGGGCGTGGTGCGCATCGGCATCGCTCATTACAACACTGCAGCCGAGATCGACGAGACGCTGGAGAGCGTGCACCGCGTTGTCGCCATGCTGCGGCAGGAACGATCCTGAGCGGCCCTCGCGGGCGGATCATCGCTTGTGGGTGCCGCCAAAACCGGTGAGGAAGGCGGTGAGATTGTCGCCGAGCTCGTCGCAGAGATAGCCGCCTTCCTGGACGATGACCGTTGGCAGGCCGAGCCCGGCGATCACCTCGCCAATGCGCGAAAAACCAGGCGTGCTCACCGACAGCCCGCCGAACGGATCACCTTCGAAGGCGTCTAGCCCCAGCGCCACCACAAGCGCATCGGGCGAGAAGGCCTTGATGCGCTGGAACGATGCCTCCAGCGCTTCGAGGAACGTTGTATCGCCGGATTTGCGCGGCAGCGGCAGGTTGAGATTGTAGCCGAGGCCGCGCCCTTCGCCGCGCTCGTCGCCATGGCCCCAGAAAAACGGGTAGAAGCGCACCGGGTCGGCATGCAGCGACACGGTGAGCACGTCCGGCCGGGCATAGAAGATGCCTTGCGTGCCGTTGCCGTGGTGGAGGTCGACATCGAGGATCGCCACCCGCGCCGCCTGTTTGCGCAGAACCTGTGCAGCGACGGCCGAATTGTTGACGAAGCAGAAGCCGCCGGCGACATCGGCAAAGGCGTGATGGCCGGGCGGCCGGCACAGCGCATAGGCGGCCGGCGCTCCAGACATCACCGCCTCGGCGGTTTCAACCGCGCTCCAGGCGCTCCAAAGCGCGCTCTGCCACGTCTCGCCGGAGATCGGGCAGGCGGTGTCGGCCATGTGATAGCCGGCCTGGCCGACCGCCGAGGCCGGATAGGAGCCGTTCCGCGCGATCGGATGGATATTGGGGATGACCTCGGCCGAGGCGCCCTCGATGCGCTGCCAGCGAGCGAAGATGTGCTGGAGAAAATCGAGATATTCCGGCGTATGCACCGCCGCAATCGGGCTGAGTCCGTGATCCCGCGGCCGTTCGATCGTGCAGCCGGCAGCCTTTGCGCCGGCCAACAATCGCTCGACCCGTTCCGGCCTTTCCGGATTGGGCTGCGGCGCGCCGCTCGAGAGGAACGCCTTCGGGTCATGGCGCTTCTGTTCTTCGGCATAGAAGGCTTTCATGTTGGCTCCTCCGGTGCATCGGCAAAGGCGAAAAAGGCGTCGCCGACGATCTTCTGCACCTGCTCGTAGCTGGACCAGGCAATGCCCAATCGTTCGTAAAAAGCCTTGGCGGTCCCGTTGTCGGTATCGACGGACAGCCTGAGATAGGCGCCGCCGCTCTTCCGGCATTGCGCCGCGACTCGGCGCAGCAGGCGTTCACCGATCCTGCGGCCACGAAAACGGTCCTCGACATAGAGGTCCTGCACATAGACGCCGGGCCGTCCCATCCATGTCGAGAAGATCGGGAAATACAGGCAAAGCCCGGCAAATTCGCCACCGATTTCGGCAATCAGGGTCGAGAAGGCAGGCTTTTCGCCAAAGCCATAGGTGCGGAGATCCTGAGCTGTCGAGGTGATCTCCTGATGTGCGCCGACATGCGCGCCGAGCCGCAGGAGCGCGGCGTGGATGGTTTCGACGTCCTCGACGGTCCCGGGCCGGATGACAATGTCTCTTGACGGTGGGTTGGTCACGGTCGCATCTCAGAACGCCACGCGGTCGCCGCCCTTGAGCGCCAGCATCTGCCGCGCCTCGGCCGGCGTCGCGACGTCCAGCGACAATCCGTCGAGCACGCCGCGGATGCGGCGCACCTGGTCGGCATTGGACTTGGCGAGCTGGCGCCCTTCGTAGAGGCTATCCTCCAGCCCGACGCGGACATTGCCGCCCATCGCCGCCGCAATCGAGATCATCGGCATCTGGTGGCGTCCGGCGGCCAGCACCGAAAACCGGTAGCTGTCGCCGAACAGTTTGTCGGCGATGCGCTTCATATGGATCAGGTTTTCTGGATCGGCGCCGATGCCGCCAAGAATGCCCAAAACAAACTGGATGAATAAAGGTCCGGACACCAGTCCACGATCGCGAAAATGCGCCAGCGAATAGAGATGGCCGACATCGTAGCACTCGAATTCGAAGCGCGTGCCGCAACCACGCCCGAGCTTCTCGAGCACCGTCTCCATGTCGGCAAAGGTGTTCTTGAAGATCGTGTCACGGGTAGCCTCGAGCAGCTTCGGCTCCCATTCGTGCTGCCATTCTCGCGGCCGCTCGAGCATCGGGAACAGCGCGAAATTCATCGAACCCATATTGAGCGAACACATTTCCGGCTCGGCCCTGAGCGGCGCGGCCAGCCGCTGGTCGAGCGTCATCAGCGACGATCCGCCGGTGGTGATGTTGATCACCGCATCGGTCGCCTGCTTGATGCGCGGCAGGAACTGCATGAACACCTCGGGGTCGGCGGTCGGCCGCCCATCCCTGGGGTCGCGGGCATGAAGATGCAGGATCGAAGCGCCGGCCTCGGCGGCGGCGATCGCGTCTGCGGCGATCTGGTCCGGCGTCACGGGCAGATGCGGCGACATCGACGGGGTGTGTACCGACCCGGTGATGGCGCAGGTGATGATGACTTTTCGCGACGCCATGGTTCGCCTCTCAGCCTTCGACCGGCAGGTCGAGCTCGCCGGCCAGCACCTCGAGCGAGTCGCCGATGATGGATATGATCTCGCCGATCTGCGCGGCGGTGACGATCATCGGCGGCGCGACCATGAAATTGTCGCCGTCGACGCCGCCCTTGACCTTGCGTCCGTAGATGATCAGGCCGCGCTCATAGGCGAGGTCGAGCAGCCGCTGGGTGGCCTTCTTTGCAGGCTCGATCGGCCTCAGAGTGTCGGGATCCGCAAGCATCTCGGCACCGGTGAGCAGGCCCTTGCCACGGACGTCGGCGATGAATGGAAACCGCTTCGCCAATCGCTTCAACTCGTCCATCAAAAGCTCGCCCATGTCAGCCGCATTGGCGATCAGGCCGAGACGGTCCATTTCGCCGAGTACGGCGAGCCCGGCGGCGCAGGCGAGCGGGTTGCCGGCGTAGGTGTGGCCGTGCTGAAAGCCGCCCGACGCGAGCAATGGCTGCACCAGCCGCATCGGTGCCGCCAGCGCGCCGAGCGGCGCGTAGCCAGAGCCCAGCCCCTTCGACAGCGCGACGATGTCGGGCTTGCAGTTCCAGTGGTCGCCGCCGAGGAATTTTCCGGTGCGGCCGGCACCGCTCATCACTTCGTCATGGATGAGCAGGATGCCGTAGCGATCGCAGATCTCGCGGATGCGCGGATAGTAGCTGTCGGGCGCCACCAGTGCTGCCGTGGCAGCGCCGCCGACCGGCTCCATGATGAAGGCGAGCACGCTCTGCGGTCCCTCGGCGAGAATCTTTTCCTCCAGCATGTCGGCGTAGCGGATGCCGCGCTGTTCCATCGAAAGATTGTCGCGGTCGCGCCAGGCGATGGGCGCCGGCACGGTCGGCATCATCTGCATCATCGGCACAAATGTTTCGGACAGCGCATCGTCGCCGGTAACGGCGAGCGCGCCGAGCGTGCCGCCATGATAGGAGGGAAAGCGCGAGATCACCTTCCAACGGCTGGGCTGCCCGGTGGCGACCGCCCATTGCCGCGCCAGCTTGATGCAGGATTCGGTCGCTTCCGAGCCGCCGGAGACAAAGAAGATGCGGTCCATGCCTTCAGGGAGTTTGGCGGCCAGCTGCCGCGCGAGCTCCTCGGCCGGTTCGTTCTCGAAATGCAGACGGTAAGCGAAGGTGGCGCGGTCCATCTGCCTTTTCATCGCGTCGAGCACGTTGCGATTGGAGTGGCCGATATTGGCAACCATCGGACCGCTCGATCCGTCGATGAAGCGGCGGCCATCCTGCGTCCACATGTAGATGCCTTCGGCGCGGTCGATCAGCGGCCGGCGCAGGCTGGATAGATAAAACAGATGCGAGGCTTCGCGAGTTTCCGGGGCAGGAGACTTCAACATGTCATGGCTTTCCAAGATAGCGGTCAAGGACATTTCTGGTGACGCGCTCGACAATCGCATCCTGCCTTAGCAGGCCGGCAACCCATTCGCAGCTTCCGGCGTGAAACACCTCGCCTTTGCCGCGCGGGAAATTGACGATCATGCCGTTGCCGCGTTTGACCTTGTCGAGGTTGGCATCGCTTGCCTCGCCGAACAGCGTCTCGGCGGTGAAGCGTCCGTCCTCGTCGCCGAGAAACTGGTCCTCGAACGCAATGTCGGCGCTTTCCTCGACCTGGCTCGCCATGCCGACGGCCAGCACTTGCAGCCCGTCCGGTGCACCGCTGTCGGGCTTGGGGTAGGGCAGGCCGCCGCGGATCTCGAAATCGAGCCCGTCGACCTCGTACCCATAGACATGGCTGTCGGCGCCGAGCAGATCGCCATAGTAGATGCCGGTGCCGGCAAACGCCCAATGCTCCGGCCGGTAGACCGGAAAGCCGCGTACGCCGCGCGGCGCGCAGCCGCCCCAGCCGGCATAGACGCCTCTTGTCGCGTTGAGACCGAAGGTCGCGGCACCCGGCCGGCCGATTTCCGGCGCTTCCCAGGAATTGGTGGCGCGCCTTATATCACCGCCGCGATAGGCCGGGTCTTCGGCGCGAGCGCGGTATTTGTAGCAGACCTGCCGGCGGCCTTCGTCCTCCAGCCTGGTCTGCCACATGAAATTGCCGGCAAAGCGCGCCGCATGACCGCCGCGCTCGACATAGGTGTCGACCGCATCGCGCATTTCCCAGGTCCAATATTCGTCGTGGCCGACCAGGACGACGCAGTCATAGCCATCGAGAATGTCGGGCGAAAAATGCAGATCGTGCTGGCTGGCGAGATCGACGGCGTAGCCGGCACGCTCGGCGAAGCGGAAGAAATGGCTGTCGTAGCTTGCCCAGCCGGACGAGGCGTATTTCTTCGAATGGCCGGTAGCAAAGGCCCATTCCATATGCGGATAGCGCGGCACGGTTTTCGGCGGCACGGCGACTTCGAGCGGCACGCGCGGCGCGTCCCTGGGCAGCACGACGAAGCCGCGGCACCACGGCCGCTGCGTCGACACCATTCGTGCATATTGGTCCCGGCCTGGCCCGGTGATGCCTTCGTAATGGTTGGAACCGCCCCATGTATTGTAGGCGAGCCAGGTGCCGGTGGCCGCCACCTGCAGCACACGGCCAGGCTTCTTGCCGGGCTGCGGCGCGACGATAAAAAGATGGTGGTAGCGGATCGGCTTGCCGTCCCGGCCATCTGCTGTCAGCGTCACGCGATAGGCGCCGGACGGCCAGTCGTCGCCGATCCGAAACTCGAACGACGCTTGCCAGCCGCAGCCTTCGACCGAACATTGGTCCGGCGTATCTTGCCAGCGCGCCGCGATTCCGGTCCCTTCGAACATTGTCGTTTCCGCGCCGCCGTCGCGGATGATCGCGATGCCGAAACTGGCGGCCGTCGAACTGACATGCAGCGCCACCATGTCGCCAGGACGGTAGGAAAAACGGTCGCTGTAGCACCAGATTTCGCCGCGCGCGCCATCCATCCCCGGCCATTCCCAGTAATGGCTGCGCACCGCCTGGCCTCGCTGCTCCGGCGTCAGTCCGAAATCGGGAAACTCGGTCGGCAGGTGGTTCATGGACACCGCTAAGGTCGAAGGCCGCCATTTCGGCCATCCGCCGGCCAAGCGTCAATTGGAAACGATCGGGCCAGCCATTGCCGGGCGCTCCCTTGGCGTTGCCGGACAAACAGACTATCTCACAAAACGCGGCCTTGTCCGCCACGGGAGCCGATATGCTGAGAGTGCAAAAGGTCAGGGTCAACGATATCTACGTGCCGACGGCGCGCAAAAAGACGCTGCATCCCGAGACCGTCCGCCATCTGGCCGAGGACATTCTGGAAAACGGCATGAAGATGCCGATCCAAGTGCGCCATGACGGCAAGCGCCATATCCTGGTCGAAGGGTTGCATCGGCTGGAAGCGGCCAAGTGGCTCGGCGAGACCGAGATCGACGCCTATCTGGTGCAAGCCAAGCGCCACTGAAGCCACTTATTTCCGTCGTTCGAATCTCCTGTCCCGCGGATTTTTTCGCGGGCCGTGTCGGCTTGCGTCGTGTCGGTTCGTCCTAGACACGGAAGCCAAAACCGACGTGTGAGGAAACACCATGACCACCAAGCTCGACATCGCCCCCAACTCCGACCGCGAGCTGGTTCTCGCGCGCATCATCGATGCGCCGCACGAGAACGTCTATCGCTGCTGGACCGAGCCAAAGCTGTTGACGCAATGGTTCTCGCCGAAGCCGTGGATGACGCCGCGCGCCGAAATGGATGTGCGGACCGGTGGCTCCACCCTTGTCGTCATGGCCGATCCCGACGGCAAGGAGTTCCCGAATCCAGGCATCTTCCTCGAAGTCGTACCGGGCAAAAAGCTCGTCTTCACCGATGCCTATACGAAGGCGTGGGAGCCGTCCGAAAAGCCGTTCATGACGGTCGTGCTGACCTTTGAGGACGAGGGCGAGGGTAAGACCCGCTACATTGCCCGCGTCGCGCATTGGTCGGTCGCCGACCGCGAACAGCACGAGAAAATGGGTTTTCACGAGGGCTGGGGCCAGTGCGCCGAACAGCTTGAGGAGGTCGCAAAGCGACTTTGATGCAAACGGGAGAGGGAGACTGACGTGTCCAGATCGGTATTTTTCGCCATATTCGCCTCGGCCGCCGCGCTATTTGCCGCGCCGGGCACCATCAACGCAGAGGAGGCCAAGCCCGCCATGACGACCGCAACCGCAACACTGCCGACGCCGGAAAAATCCGGCCTGCTGCCGATCAACGGCCTGAACTATTATTACGCCGTCTATGGCAAGGGCGAGCCGCTGCTTCTGCTGCATGGCGGTCTCGGCACGATCGACATGTTCGCGCCGATCCTGCCGAAGCTTGCCGAAAACCGCACCGTCATCGGCGTTGACCTGCAGGGCCATGGCCGCACCGCACTCGGCGACCGGCCGCTCAGCCTGGAGGCGATGGGCGACGACATGGCGGCGATCGTCAAGGCGCTCGGCTACGACAAGGTCGACGTCATGGGTTATTCGCTGGGTGGCGGCGTCGCCTTCCGCATGGCCGTCCAGCAGCCTGAAGCGGTGCGCCGCCTGGTGCTGGTCTCGACCGGCTATGCCGCGGACGGCTTCTATGCCGAGATGCGTGGCCAGCAGGCACAGGTCGGCGCGGCGATGGCCGACATGATGAAGGACACGCCGATGTACAAGTCCTACGTCGCGGTTGCGCCGCATCCGGAGGATTTTCCGAAACTGCTCGACCAGCTGGGCGCCTATATGCGCAAGGACTACGATTATTCAGCCGACGTGCCGAAGCTGAAAATGCCGGTCATGCTGGTGTTCGGCGACAGCGACATGTACCGGCCCGAGCACGAGATCAAGTTCTACCAGATGCTTGGCGGCGGGTTGAAGGACGCCGGCTGGATGCGCGAGAACCTGTCGCAGAACCGCCTGGCGATCGTGCCGAACCGGACCCACTACGATGTGTTCTTCGCGCCGGAACTGACAGCTGCCGCGCTGCCGTTCCTCAATGGCCAGACCAAGGTCAAGACCTGGGACGAGGTCGTCAACGAAACGAACTGACGCCCAGTCAATTGTCTGCCGGCTGTCTTCCGCGAGATGGCCGGCATTTCGCCCATGGGGCCTTGGCCCGGCGCATCGGCCAATCGTGTATTGGCCGCATCACAGCTATAGATGGCGCCATCAAAGCTTTTCAATTGACGCTGCCACGCCTATCGATAGGTATGCCGCCTATCCTCACAGGGCAGGGACGCGGGTGATGGCAAGATATCAGGGCGGGTGTTTGTGCGGCGCGGTGCGCTACCGCGCCGAGGCGGCACCGATCAATGAGCGCGTCTGCCATTGCCGGTTGTGCCAGAAGGCGCTGGGTGCCGCCTTCAACGCGCGCGTGCTGTTCCGCATCGATGATGTGACGCTCGACGGACCGCTGGCGACGGTGAATTCCTCGCCCGATCTCAAGCGCGGCTTTTGCCCGCGCTGCGGCACGACGATGTTTTCCCGACGCGACTCCGCCGGCATTATCGGCATCACCACCGGCTCGCTCGATGATCCCTCGTTGTTCAGGCCTGAGATGCATATCTGGACCGCCTCGAAGCAGCCCTGGGTGCAGATCGACGACGGCCTGCCGCAATATGAAGGCGCGCCACCTCCGGCTTGAGGTGAAATCTGGACAAAATTTAATCCGAAGCGACACGAGATAGCCGGCAAAGCGTCATTGGCGGGCCATCATTGCTGCCTATCTATTGCGTGCGGGCGGCAGTCGAGGAGGCGACGGAATGAACGACAGCATCAACACCCTGGACGAGCTCTTGAGTGATCCGATGATCAAGCTGGTGATGGAGCGCGACCGCGTGCAGCCGGCAGAACTTCGTACGCTGCTCGAGGAAAAGGTCCGCCGGGCGGACGACGATGTGGCGGTCAACGATCGTTTTGTACCGCCGGCCCACCTGATGGCCACGACCTGCCACAAGCTGTGGCTGTGCGGCTAGGGTCTTGAAACGGTCAGCCGGAATTTGCCGGCAAATAGCTGTAATGGCTGCGGAAATAGGCAAGCTTGAAGCCGAGGCGTGCATAGTTGCGGTAGGCCGGCCCGTCGCGTTCGGACTGCGGCGCCTCAATGTCGGTCACGAACAGTTTTGCACCGCCCGCAAGTCCGTCGCGCACCATCGCTTCGCCGAGCATTGCATCGAGGTCGAAGCTCGGCGCCATGATGCCGGGAACCGGCGCGTCGATGCCGCTCCAGGCCATGCCGTCGACACCGATGAACATCGAGCGCACCGCCGCCACCGCGCCGTCCCGCCGCAGCATGTAATGATGCCAGCCGCGTCGGCCGGCCAGCGCCAGCAACCACGGTGAGGTCGGCAACCGATATTGGCTGTCGATGAACCCAGCCCATTCCCTTGCCGTTGCCGGCGTCACCCGCTCGACCGAGACGTTCTCAGTCGGGAAAAGCGGCTCCGCTGGCAATGGCGCGGCGTCGCGAAAGATGCGTTCCCAGCCGCCCTGACGCTGCAAGCCGCGCGCCTCGAGCCAGCAGCTGAGCGTCGCCGGCTCGGTATGTGGATTGGTGTAGAACCAGGGCCGCAGAATGCCGGCGTCGCGATAATGCGCCAGAAGCGCGTCGAGCCGGCTCTCGGTGGCTGCGCTATCGACACCGAGATTCTTGACGCAGTTGAAATGGATGAACGGGATCGTCGTGCAGGTGGTCCAGACGAGATCGCCATCTTCGGCGATGGCAAGGCCTTGCCTTGCGGCAAAGTCTGCCGGGGCGGCGCGATAGAGGTCGAGCCAGGCATCGACCTCGGCGCGTTCGATGACGCGGCTGAGATCGCCAGATATCTCGTCGATCCCGATGGCGGGCGAGCATGGCTCCGGCGGGACTACGGGCTGCAATTCTGACAAGGCGGCGGGCTGCATGACTTCCTCCCAAGTATGGCCTTACACCGTAAGATTAGTGGAGACTAATCTCATGCAGTGAGTTGTCAAGCGGGATTGCGAGGCAGCCAGGTGGCCGAACGTTGGGGGATAGCGCACCTCGGTGCGGGCCAAGGTCCCGATGCAAAGCCCTAATAATTCGATTCAAACTTTGTTGGTAGTTTCTTGTTAGGAATCCAGCTTGGTTTGTCCGGCGGCGTTGTCCTGCCTTCGGTCTGTTGTGTTTTGCGTACAGGTCCAGATGCGGTTATCAGGCGTCGTCATCTTCTCGATCGCAGCGCTGTGCCTTGCCGGCTGCACCTCAACCTCCGGCGTCGATGCGCTGCAAGTGCCGTCCAGCGAGACCACCAGCTCGGTGGTGCGGCCACCAGCGCCGGTGGCATCCGTGGCGAAAACTGATGCTGCGCCAGCCTTCGCGGAACAGGAGCAGGACGAACAACAGGTCGCGATGGACGTACCCGACCAAAGCATCGATCCGCCGGCCGAGGTGATCGCGCTGATGGCGCCGCCGAAGCGGCTGACACGCGCAGCACCGGCGATGCTTGCCGAGCCGGTCACGCGCTATGGTTTTCGCGACGCCAAGCCGATCAATTTCGGTAAATCCTCCTCGCCGAGGCGCCTTGCCGTCCACGGCGTCGACGTTTCGCGCTGGCAGGGCAATGTGAACTGGCAAAAGCTGCGCGCCCAGGGCGCCAACTTCGCCTACATCAAGGCCACCGACGGCGGCGATCATCTCGACCCGATGTTTACCAGGAACTGGCGCAATGCCGACGCTGCCGGCCTGAAGCGCGGCGCCTACCACTTCTTCTACTGGTGCCGCACCGCCGGCGAGCAGGCCGACTGGTTCATCCGCAACGTGCCGAGGGTCGAGGGCGCGCTGCCGCCGGTGATCGACGTCGAGTGGAACGGCGAATCCAGCTGCAAGCGCCGCCCGTCGCGGCAAAAGGTGCTGGAGAAGATGCAGGTGTTCATGGACATGCTCGAGCGCTACTACGGCCAGCGCCCGATCATCTACACCGCGCCTGACTTCTACCGTGACAATCTCAGGGGCGCCTTCCCAGATTATCCATTTTGGCTGCGCGCCGTGGCGGCGCACCCATCAAAGGTTTATCCCGGCCGCAAATGGCTGTTCTGGCAATATTCCGGCTCCGGCCTGTCGCACGGCGTAAGAGGCCGCATCGACCTCAACGTGTTCCATGGTGATGAGAGGGCGTGGCGCGACTGGGTTGGTGGAAGGCAGATGGTAGCGGAGGCGGAGTAGCGGCAGCTCTTGCCTTCTCTCCTTGTGGGAGAAGGTGGATCGGCGCGCAGCGCCGAGCCGGATGAGGGGTGTTGGACGGATCGCCGTCGGTGCCAAGCTGGAGCACCCCTCATCCGACCTCGCTTCGCGAGGCCACCTTCTCCCACAAGGGGAGAAGGGATAGCGCTCGGTTTTCCACACTTGGTCTCAAATTCCTTGGACGTCATGCCCAGATTGGATACCCTCGTCCCATGCCGCACCAGCCCGTCGCGCCGACCAAGCGTCGTTTCGCCCGCTCTATGCGACGCGAGCCGACCGAGGCGGAAGACCGCCTGTGGCATGAGCTGCGCGGACGCAAGCTCGACAGCATCAAATTCCGGCGTCAGGTCCCGGTCGGCCGGTTCATCGCCGATTTTGTTTGCGCCGAGGGTAGGCTGATTGTCGAGATCGACGGCAGCCAGCACGCGGATTCGGGCTATGATCGGGAGCGGAATGCCGAATTGAAGGCGAGGGGCTTTCGCGTGCTGCGCTTCTGGAACGATGACGTGCTGCGGGATCTGAACGCCGTCTGCGATACCATCATCGCCTACGTACGGGACGAGAGTTTGCAGCCTTGGCGGTAGCGCGCTCTTCCCTTCTCCCCCTGTGGGAGAAGGTGGCTCGGCGCGGAGCGCCGAGACGGTTGAGGGGTGTTGGACGTAGCGCCGCCGGTGCCAAGCTGGAGCACCCCTCATCCGACCTCGCTTCGCGAGGCCACCTTCTCCCACAAGGGGAGAAGGGGAGATCGCACCTTCTACGCCTCTACATATTCCGCCAGGTTGACAGCTTTGGGCACATCCAGCCCATCGGCCCGCAGGCCTTCGATATGAAAGCGTATTGCGTCACGAATTTCGGCTTCAACCTCAGGCACCGTCGCAGCGGTGGCGATGCAGCCGGGCAGATCCGGAACATAAGCGGAAAAATTGTTTCCGGCTTTTTCAATCACCACCGCGTATCGCATGTCGTCACTCCTTCAGACCGGACTGCTTGAGGATGCTGTTTCTGGTCTAACCCGGCCACAAATTGCTGTTCTGGCAATACTTCGGCTCCGGCCTGTCGCACGGGGTGCGGGGCCGCATCGACCTCAACGTCTTCCATGGTGATGAGAATGCCTGGCCGGACTGGGTTGGCGGACGGCAGGACGTGGCCGACGCCGAGTAGTTTACTCGCTGCGATCGTTAATGGAAGAGTTTCTCTTGAAGGATTGAAGCAAATTGCCTGCCCTTTCCATCTTCTATCGGGTGGGCAAGAGGGGAAACGGTAATGAGGAAACTATTCCTATCGTTTAGACTAGCCCAATTTACAAGTTCGATGCCCTGATGAGCTGCTGCATCAAGCGAGGGCCGGGCAAGCTTTTCCAATGCGGCAGACGTCGAATAGATCAAGCGCGCTTTTGTTGACTTTTCTCCAAACCGCATTTTTGCCCGTTCGATCACCAGCGCCGAGATGGCGATTTCTGACACAGCTTTTCGAAAAGACGCTTCATCACCAGAGGCGTCCACTGTTTCAAAGACATGGAAGGCGCCGTTCCGCAAAACAAGATCAGCGACAAGGCCATCGTCGAGCTCGTATCCAGCGACAAAACGATGGGAATCAAGACCCTCTTCCTTTCGAGCGAGGATTCTCTGGTCCTTCAAAACTCTCTTCACTTGACTATACAGCCGTGTACGCTTCTCCCTCACCTTTCGAGGAGCCGGCTCTGGTTCGATCAATCGTTCTAAAACGGTTGATATCCGGCTCTCATAAGCCTGTTGTGAATCAGCCATAAACTGTCCAGCCTTAACGACTGAAAGTGGTCCCAATCGCGCGAGGCGACCAAACCTTTCCTCTTCAGTAATTGGGCCTTCACGCCTAGCGCGATCGTCAATATCCCTGAAGTTTGAAAATAGATCGACTAACACTTGCTTATCGAGTGCAGCCGACAATACGCGTGCTCGGTCCAGACTTCGCGTCACACGCACGTCTAGGCTATCATTCCGCAACACAACTATGCCGAGGTTCAGCCGTTCTCCTCGACCGTCGTTGGGTTCAAGCCGCACAATGGCGAACTTATATGAGTGAGGCATCAGATAAGCCCTTGCGAAGCGCATCTATGCGCCTTTGCCTCTCGCCGTTCTCCCACCAACTAGTAAACTCCACTCTTGCAGCTTGCTCAAGCCATGAATCCGGCATCGACGAAAACGCAGCTGATATTTTGTCTGAGCCGATTTCAGCAAGTCGATCAAGCATCGCGTTCGCAGCAGCCGGATCGTAGCCATGTCTTTGTACGATCTTCTTAAATGTGATCCTCGTCAGCTGGGTCGCTGTCGGAAAATTATCGAGCTTGCCATGCCAGAAGAGTGAACGTCCAAAGTCAATGGCGTAGAAGCGCCGCGTGCCTCTGTCTTCTATCGAAAGGTAGTTTTCATCGTGGCGGTCCACGTTGTTCGTGAACATGTCGAACGCATACAAGGCGCTCAAGAGTGCTTGCAGCCCAAGAATGGGTGTTACGCCAGTCCCGACCGTGACGGAAGTCAGTATCTGCGATGTCTTCGCTACGTCCGCAATTCCGGAAATTATCCGAGACCCGAAACACAATCGGCCATCCGAAAGCTGTATGATCTTCGGTGTGGGGCAAGGCATATTGAGTTCTTCAGCCAAGCGCGTTCCAACCCACTCGGATGCTCGAATTGCTTTCCCACCGCGTTCGTCTGTCTTGACCAAATAAAGATGCGAGTCTGACGCTTCAACACGTCCCCATGCGTCGGCAGTACCAGTCGTATCTGGCATCTCAATCAGGGTGGTTAGGGGGAAAAGTTCAACCTGTCTCTCTACCGGCATAAACGGGAGAAGGCCAGGTCGAATAACAGCGACGGAGACAGGCTTAGCGGATGAGCCTCTGGACATGTAATCCTCGGAACAGGTGACCCAAGCCATCAGGTTTGGGTCGGTTGTATGTACACATCATCGTGGAGATCCCCCTCCTTGAAATCAGACTGCTACAGCCCCTCAGCTACACCCGCTCGTAGCCCCACAAGTATCGCACTTCTCGCAAGTCCCGTTCCGCACCATCGTGAAGTTATGGCATTCCGAGCATTCGTTGCCGGTGTAGCCCTGCATCAATGATTGCTGGCGCCGGTTGGCGGCGAGCGCTTTGGCTTCGGCTGCTTCTTTCGCGGCCTCATCGGTGAACAGCTCCGTCGGGTCGGAGGCTTCCGCGTAGACGATGTCCTCGACCAGTTCCCTGGCGCGCTCCTCGTAGTCGCGCTTATAGGCGATGGCTTCGTCGCTGGCCGGCTTCAGCGTCAGCACGTTGGAGCCGGAGAAGGCGGTCGGGGCGGTACGGGCTGGAGTTCCGGAGCCCGAGCCAGCAAAGCCTTTCGGCTCGGCGCCCATGCCCGACACCAGCTTGACCGGCGAGGCGCCGCGGGTCAGGCCCTTGGAGAAGGGCGTTGCCTTGCCTTCGTTGATGCCGCGCCCGAGCGCAGTCTTGTCGAAGTCCGACTGGTCGACATGGGCGAGGTCGTTGCGGCCGAGATAGGAGACGGCGAGTTCGCGGAAGACATAGTCGAGGATCGACGTGGCGTTCTTGATGGCGTCATTGCCTTGCACCATGCCGGCCGGCTCGAATTTGGTGAAGGTGAAGGCTTCGACGAATTCCTCGAGCGGCACGCCATATTGCAAACCGAGCGAGATGGCGATGGCGAAGTTGTTCATCATCGCCCGGAAGGCGGCACCTTCCTTGTGCATGTCGATGAAGATCTCGCCGAGGCGGCCGTCATCGAATTCGCCGGTCCTGAGATAGACCTTGTGGCCGCCGACGACCGCCTTCTGGGTATAGCCCTTGCGGCGGTTCGGCAGTTTCTCGCGGTCGCGGTAGAGACGCTCGACGACGCGTTCCACGATCTTCTCGGTCACCTGCACGGCGCGCTGCGCGGCCGGCGCCGCGATCAGCTGCTCGATGGCTTCGTCCTCGTCGTCTTCGACGTCGGCAAGCAACGAGGCGTTGAGCGGCTGCGACAGCTTCGAGCCGTCGCGATAGAGCGCGTTGGCCTTGAGCGCCAGCTTCCACGACAGCATGTAGGCGCCCTTGGCGTCTTCCACCGTTGCGTCGTTCGGCATGTTGATGGTCTTGGAGATGGCGCCGGAGATGAAGGGCTGCGCCGCCGCCATCATCATGATGTGGCTGTTGATCGACAGCGAACGCTTGCCGATCTTGCCGCACGGGCTGGCGCAGTCGAACACCGGCAGGTGTTCGGCCTTCAGGAACGGCGCGCCTTCCAGCGTCATCGCCCCGCAGACATGGATGTTGGCGGCCTCGATGTCCTTCTTCGAGAAGCCCAGCGCCGGCAGCATCTCGAACGAGAAATCGTTGAGCTGCTCATCGGTGAAGCCGAACGTCTCCTTCACCCAGTCGGCGCCCAGCGTCCACTGGTTGAAGACGAACTTGATGTCGAAGGCCGACTTCAATGCCGCATTGAGCGCGGCGATCTTGTCGTCGGTAAAGCCTTTTGCCTTGAGCGAGCCGGGGTTGATGCCCGGCGCCTGGTTGAGATTGCCGTGGCCGACGGCATAGGCCTCGATCTCGGCGATCTGGGCCTCGGAATAGCCGAGCGTGCGCAGCGCTTCGGGCACCGCGCGGTTGATGATCTTGAAATAACCGCCGCCGGCGAGCTTCTTGAATTTCACCAGCGCGAAGTCGGGCTCGATGCCGGTGGTGTCGCAATCCATCACCAGGCCGATCGTGCCGGTCGGCGCGATCACGGTTGCCTGTGCGTTGCGGTAGCCATGCTCCTCGCCAAGCTCGATGGCGCGGTCCCAGGCGGCCTTGGCATGGTCGGCAAGCTCCTGCTGCTTGAGATCCGAGGCGACCAGCGGCACCGGGTTGACGGCTAGCCTCTCGTAGCCGTCCCTTTCGCCATAGGCCGCGCGGCGGTGGTTGCGCATGACGCGCAGCATGTTCTGCGCATTGCGGTCGTAGTCGGGGAAGGCGCCGAGTTCGGCGGCCATTTCGGCCGAAGTGGCATAGGCCGTGCCGGTCATGATCGCGGTGAGGGCGGCGCAGATGGCGCGGCCCTCGTCGGAATCATAGGGAATACCCGAGGTCATCAGCAGGCCGCCAATATTGGCGTAGCCGAGGCCGAGCGTGCGGTACTCGTAGGAAAGCTTGGCGATCTCCTTCGACGGGAACTGCGCCATCATGACGGAGATTTCCAGCACCATGGTCCACAGCCGCACCGTGTGCTCGTAGGCAGCGATGTCGATGGTGCCGTCGGCATTGCGGTAGGGCAGAAGGTTGATCGAGGCCAGGTTGCAGGCGGTGTCGTCGAGGAACATGTATTCCGAGCACGGGTTGGACGCCCGGATCGCACCGGCCGAGGCGCAGGTGTGCCAGTCGTTCATCGTCGTGTTGAAATGCAGGCCCGGATCGGCCGATGCCCAGGCGGCATAGCCGATCTTTTCCCAGAGATCGCGCGCCTTCAGCGTCTTCAGCACCTTGCCGTCCTTGCGGGCGGTAAGATGCCAGTCGCCGTCCTGCTCGACGGCGCGCAGGAAATCGTCCTTCAGCGACACCGAATTGTTGGAATTCTGACCGGAAACCGTGAGATAGGCGTCCGAATCCCAGTCGGTGTCGTAGGTCTTGAACGACATCGAGGTGTAGCCCTGCTTTGCAAACTGGATGACGCGGTAGATATAGTTCTCCGGCACCGCGTCCTTCTTGGCCGCCTTGATCTCGCGCTTCAGTGCGGTGTTGACCGCCGGGTCGAAGCAATCGTCGCCATTGCCTTCGCAGTTGATGCAGGCCTTCATGATCGCTTCGAGATGCTTCTTGACGATCTTCGAGCCGGTGACCAGCGAGGCGACCTTCTGCTCCTCATTGACCTTCCAGTCGATGAATTCCTCGATATCGGGATGATCGGCGTCGACGATGACCATTTTCGCGGCGCGACGCGTCGTGCCGCCCGACTTGATGGCGCCCGCCGCGCGGTCGCCGATCTTGAGGAAGCTCATCAGCCCCGACGAGCGGCCGCCGCCCGACAGCTTTTCGCCTTCGCCGCGCAGGAACGAGAAGTTGGAGCCGGTGCCGGAGCCGTATTTGAACAGGCGCGCCTCACGCACCCACAAATCCATGATGCCGCCCTCGTTGACGAGGTCGTCCTGCACGCCCTGGATGAAGCAGGCATGCGGCTGCGGATGCTCGTAGGAAGACTTCGACTTGGTCAGCTTGCCGGTGAACGGGTCGACATAGAAGTGGCCCTGGCTCGGACCGTCGATGCCATAGGCCCAGTGCAGGCCGGTGTTGAACCATTGTGGCGAGTTCGGCGCGACGCGCTGGGTGGCCAGCATATAGGCGAGCTCGTCGCGGAAGGCGCGCGCGTCTTCCTCCGACTTGAAGTAGCCGCCCTTCCAGCCCCAATAGGTCCAGGTACCGGCAAGCCGGTCGAAGACCTGGCGGGCGTCGGTCTCGGAACCGTAGCGCTCGGCTTCCGGCAGCTTGGCCAGTTCAACCTCGTCGGCGACCGAGCGCCACAGGAAGGAGGGGACTTGCGTCTCTTCGACCTTCTTCAGCCGTGCCGGGACGCCCGCCTTGCGGAAATATTTCTGCGCCAGGATATCGGCGGCAACCTGGGAGAACTGCGCCGGCACATCGATGTTGTCCAAGCGGAACACCACCGACCCATCCGGATTCTTGATCTCGGAAAGCGCCTTGCGGAATTCGATCTCCGCATAGGCAGATTGTCCTGGCTTGGTGAAACGACGCTCGATGCGCATTGGTCCGGTCCCTTTTGTCTACATATAGCGCTTTTCCCAGAGGATTTCTGCCCTCTTGACGAAACGCGCATGTCCGCCGTCTGCCGGCGTTCGAAAACCGCCGGCTCTCATCGTCACAGTCTCCGCCGCCCTGCCGGCCAAACCTCTTGCGAGGCCGCTGTCCAACGCGCTCACGGACCCTGTGGGTCCCTCAAAACTGAAAACTTTTTGTAACGCCCTCGATCGAGGGAAATTCACATTATCTAGCGTCGAACCTACCTGCAAACACTAAATATAGTATTAACAGACAATTTATTCAAGTCCGACAATCCTCCCCTTTCGCCCCCCAAGGCTTCAAAATCCCACGCCTTCGCCGGCCTCGTAAACAGGCGGGAATGCGGCTCAAAACGCACATATTCCGGGAAAAAGACCGGCCTCGAAACTTTTCCGGTCGCACTCTCAACAGGAGCGCATGGCCTATAAAAGGCGACTCGTTTTGCGCCGTCAAGGATTCGTTTGCGTAGCTTTTATGACCCCCACATCTTGTGTGTCACACATGTGGATAACGGGGATAGAAGCGGAGCGCAAGGAAGGGTCGGCTCTGGGTGGAGGCGCTTCGGCAACGACGTTCCACAGCACCTGAGCGATAGGCTATGCGCGACTGAGACTCAGGAGAACCGATGCGGATCCGCGCAGAAATGGGCGATGATCTGGCTGAGGTCGGGTTCGTTGACCATGCGCACAGCCTCGGCGGCGCTGACCCACTTGCGGGTGCGTGCCCGCTTTTCCTTCCATCGGTCGGCGACCTTGTCGACCTGCAGCGGGAAGACCAGCACCTCGCACGGCACTTCCTCGCCGGAATCCAGCACCTTGGCGTAGAAATAACGGCCGGCCTCGTGATGCGAGATCGTGCCGCGCAGCCCGGCCTCCTCGCCCGCTTCGCGTGCCGCCGCTTCACAAAGCGGCTCCTTTGCTTCCGGCCAGCCCTTGGGAAGCACCCAGCGGCCGGTATCGCGGCTGGTGATCAGCATGATTTCGACGCCGTCCCCGCTATCGCGCCAAGGCAGGGCTGCAACCTGCAGGCGGTACGGCACCGCGCCTAAGAGTCGCCGGACCCTTTCGGCCTTATGGTTGTGCGTCGTTGGCCTCGTCAACATCGGAGAAGCTTGCCCCAGCTTCCAGAATCATTTGCCGTCTCACGAATCTTACGGCTAATTATAAGCAATGAAAGTAAAAAATGTTGCACGGATCGGCCAGATTCCGTCAATCTGCGCCGATCTCAGCCTAATGGCGCGACTGCAGCAGCGTCGCGCCACGCCTTTATCGGTGTGCGGAGGTCCCCTGGGCGGACTCGGTGCATCAAGCGGCGTTGCCGCGAATCAGCCGGCGTGATCGTCGGCGATCGGCTTCTGGTAGGTGAAGCCCATGTCCCAGGGGAAATAGATCCAGGTGTCCTGGCTGACCTCGGTAACGAAAGTGTCCACCATCGGCCTGCCTTTCGGCTTGGCATAGACGGTGGCGAAATGCGCCTTAGGCATCATCGCGCGCACGATGCCCGCCGTCTTGCCGGTGTCGGTGAGGTCGTCGATGATCAGCACGCCGGCCCCGTCATCGGCGAGCAGCGCCGGCGTGACCTCCTTCAGCACCTGCAATTGCCCCTGGCTGGTATAATCGTGGTAGGAGGCGACGCAGACCGTCTCGATGATGCGGATGCCAAGTTCGCGCGAAATGATAGCCGCCGGAACCAGGCCGCCGCGCGTGATGCAGACGATCGCCTTCCATTGCCCCTTGTTGGCGCCGGCAAGCCGCCAGGCGAGCGCGCGCGCATCGCGGTGGAACTGGTCCCAGGAGACCGGGAAGGCTTTTTCGGGCAGGGACATCTTTCGCGCACTCCGCAAAGCGCGCATCGCGCGCAGACACTATGGAATGCGCGCGGAATTAACTGGAAAGGCTTGGCCTTGGCAAGGGCGCGGCAAAGCTATTGTCCTGCCAGCTATCCCTGTGAACCTACCGCGACAGGAAAGCCGCCACCGGGGCGGTGCGCAGCACCGTTCGCGTCACCCCGCCGAACAGCAGCTGGCGCAGCCAGGAATGGCTGTAGGCGCCGAGCACGAGCAGGTCCGCACCCGACTCGGCGACCCTGGTCTGGATGATGTCGTCGACCGAGGCGCCGCCGGACCTCAGCACCGAGACGCTGACGGTCGCGCCATGCCTGGACAGCGAGGCGGCGATCTCGGCGCCGGCTGTTTCCGGCGCCTCGTCCAGCGTATCTGGCGGGTCGATGACGACGATGTCCGTCTTCTCGGCCTCGATGATGAAGGGCAGGGCATCGAAGGCCGCGCGCGCGGCTTCCTTGCTGCCGTTCCAGGCGAGCAGCACGTGCTTGAAGCTAGTGACGAGCGGACCCGAATGCGGCACCACCAGCACCGGCCGGCCGGCATCGTAGACCAGCGTGTCGACGTCGGCGCTCGGGTCGCTGCCCGATTCGCGCTGCGCGGCGATGATCAGGTCCGCGGTGCGAACGGTCGAGATGCCGGTCAGCGCACTGTCGCCGGAAAAACTCTCGAGACTGCGCCACTCGAACGACAGGCCGGAATTCTCGATGCGCTTGTGAAAGGCGGCCTGCAACTTCTCGGCGCGCTCCCGGTTCATATCGGCGGAAACCTGCAGGAACTCGGTGTCCGGAAAGCCGGTGGCAGAGGTGTAGGGCACGGGCAGCGCCTCGGCATGGATGCCGATCAGATGGCTCTGGAACCGGCCTGCCAGCGGGATCGCGCAGTCGAGGACGCGCTCGGCATCCTGTTCGTTCTGTAGTATGGCGACGATGGTCTTGAAGCGCATGGCAGTCCCTCACTTCTTACGGCGATCCCATCCGTGACAAACGTCACTGCGCGATGCTGGTTCCGTCAGGCCGGCCGATCAGCCCACTCGGCTTGCCTTGATCAAGCCCGCCACCATAGCCTCTACGTCTGCGCGTGCGGAGTCCAGCGCCTGCTGGCTGCGGGCGCGCACCACCAGTTCCGTCCAGAACTTGCCGTCGCCATATTTCGGGTAGGAGCCGATGATCGTGTCCGGATGCGCCTTCTGGATGTCGCCCAGCGGCCCGCCGATCAGGCCTTCGCCGAACGGGCATTCCACGGTTGCCGACAGCATTTTGGTGCCGGCTCGCAATGTCGGCACGACATTGTCGAGCATCGCCTGGAAAATCGCCGGCACGCCGGCCATGACATGGACGTTGCCAATGCGAAAGCCCGGTGCAACCGACACTGGATTATCGATGTGGTCTGCCCCGCGCGGCATCCGCGCCATGCGCTTGCGCGCTTCGGTGTATTCGATGCCGCGGGCGGCGTAGCTTGCCTCCAGCAGGGCGTAGGCCTTGGCGTCGTATTCGCATGGCACGCCAAAGGCCTTGGCAACCGAATCGGCGGTGATGTCGTCATGCGTCGGGCCGATGCCGCCGGTGGTGAAGACATAAGTATAGCGGGTGCGCAGCGCATTCACCGCAGCGACGATCTCGTCTTCTTCGTCGGGAACGATGCGGACTTCCTTCAGGTCGATGCCGATCGCCGTCATGATCTCGGCGAGGTGGCCGATGTTCTTGTCTTTGGTGCGGCCGGACAGAATCTCGTCGCCGATGACGAGCATGGCGGCGGTGACGATTTCGGTCATGGCAGGCTCCGGAAAACGGGTCGCCTGAGATAGCGCGGCAAACGGCCGGCGGCAATGCCGCCAAACGACGGATCCACCTGTGCCACCTCCCTTGCAGTGGAGCCGTCGGCGGGTGATGCTGCGCGCTGGTTTGGGCGCTGAGTGAAAAAATGCCGGTATCAATTCTGCTATGGCTACCCGGCGCGCTGTTTCTGCTGGCGCTCGTCGTGGCAGCCTATCCGCTGCTGGCGACGCTGCGGATCGCGGCGAAGGCCGAAAGGCTGGTGCCGGCCAGTGGCAAATTCATCGAGATCGACGGCAACCGCATCCATTATGTCGAGACGGGCGAGGGGCGGCCGATCGTCTTCCTGCACGGCCTCGGCGCGCAGCTTCATCAATTCGGCCACACGCTGTTCGGTCGGTTCGGCCCGGACTATCGGCTGATCGCGCTCGACCGTCCGGGCTCCGGCTATTCGGTGCGGGCCAGGGCCGCCAGCGGACGGCTGTCCGAGCAGGCCGAGGTCGTGCGGCATTTTATCGACGCGCTTGGGCTGGAAAAGCCGCTGGTCGTCGGTCATTCGCTGGGTGGCGCCATCGCGCTGACGCTGGCTGTCGAGCATCCAGAGGCGATTTCCGGCATCGCCTTGCTGGCACCGCTGACCCATCTGGAGCCGGACGCGCGCGAGAAGTTCGGCCCGCTGTACGTCAAGTCGCCGCTGCGGCGCCGGATCATGGCTTATACGGTGGCGATCCCGGCGGCTCTCAAATATGCCGAAGCGACGCTTGCCTTCATTTTCGCGCCGCAGACGGCGCCGGCCGACTATATGGTCGAGGGCGGCGGCTGGTGCGGGCTCAGGCCAAGCCATTTCTATGCAACGTCGACCGATGTCGTGGCCATCGAGCATGACCTTGGCCGCATCGAGCAACGCTATGGTGAAATCACCATGCCGGCCGGCATTCTGTTTGGTGCTTCCGACCGCGTGCTGGGCATCGATATCCACGGCTGGCCGGTGATGGAAAAGATCAGCGGGCTCGATTTCGAACCTGTCGAGGGGCTTGGCCACATGCCGCAATTCGTCGAGCCGGAACGGGTCGTCGCTTTCATCGAACGCATTGCCGACCGCGCATTTGCGCCGAAGTCCGACACCGGCAGCTGACACCCTCCCGGAACGCGGTCTCGGCCGGCAGGGTGCCCGCCCCGGGCATCCGGGCCGCCGGGAATACCTCCGAACTTAATCACGTCGGCTATTCCTTCACGGCTCCGGTCATCGAGGAAACATAATGCTCGACAAAGAACGAATAGAGCACCACCACCGGCAGCGAGCCGATCAGCGCTCCCGCCATCAGCGCCCCCCATTCATAGACGTCCGAGCGCACCAGCTCGGTGAGCACGCCGACCGGCACAGTCTTGTTTTCGGACGACTGGATGAAGGTCAAGGCGTAGATGAACTCGTTCCATGACAGCGTGAATGCGAAGATGCCGGCGGAAATCAGCCCCGGTACCGACAGCGGCAGCACGATCTTGGTGAGGATCTGCCAGCGGCTCGCCCCGTCGATCAGCGCGCATTCTTCCAGCTCGAACGGGATCGAGCGGAAATAGCCCATCAGCAGCCATGTGCAGAACGGGATCAGGAAGGTCGGATAGGTGAGGATGAGCGCGTACGGCGTGTCGTAAAGACCAAGGTTGAACACCATCACAGACAGCGGAATGAACAGGATCGAGGGCGGCACGAGATAGGCGAGGAACACCGCGAGGCCGACCTGCCGCGCCCCGGAGAACCTCAAGCGTTCGATCGCATAGGCAGCGAACACCGCAGCCAGCAGCGACAGGAACGTGGCGGCGGTCGAGATGATGATCGTGTTGAGCAGCCAGCCCGGATAAGACGTCTCGAAGAGCAGGTAGCGGATATGCTCGAGCGTCGGATGCACCACCCAGAACGGATTGAAATTGGCGTAGTCGGTCATCTCGAGGTTGGGCTTAACCGCCGTGATCGTCATCCAGTAGAACGGAAACAACAGCACGATGACGAAGATCAGCAACGGCAGGTAGACCGTCACCACGCGGCGCGGCAAACTCTGCAGGTAGCCCATGCCGCCTTCGTCGAGTTCCGGGCGTTTGCTCGTTTCGATCGCAGTCATGTCAATCTCCGCCGCCCTGCTGCCATTTGCGGCGTTGCAGGCCAAAATAGCTGAACAGGATCGCCGCCAGCAGGAACGGGATCATGGCGACCGCGATCGCGGCGCCTTCGCCAAGCTGGCCTCCGGAAATGCCGCGCTGGAACGACAGCGTCGCCATCAGGTGCGTGGCATTCACCGGCCCGCCGCGTGTCAGCACATAGATCAGCTGGAAGTCGGTGAAGGTGAACAGCACCGAAAACGTCATGGTGATGGCGATGATCGGCGTCAGCAGCGGCAGCGTCACATAGCGGAACAATTGCCAGCGGCTGGCGCCGTCGAGCGTGGCGGCCTCGTAGAGCGACTGCGGAATCGTCTGCAGGCCGGCAAGCAGCGTGATCGCCACGAAAGGAATGCCGCGCCAGACGTTGGCGGCGATAACCGAAGCCCGCGCATTCTCGGGATCGCCGAGGAAGTTGATGCGATGGTCGATCAGGCCCATTTCCATAAGCGCCCAGGACAGGATCGAGAATTGCGAATCGTAGATCCACCAGAAGGCGATCGCCGACAGCACCGTCGGCACCACCCAGGGCAGCAGGACGATCGCGCGGAAGAACGACTTGAACGGCAGGTTCTGGTTGAGGATAAGCGCCAGCCACAGGCCGAGCACAAACTTCAGGACCGAGGCGCTGATCGTGTAGAGCAAGGTGTTGAAGACGGAGAGCCAGAAGACGGCGTCATCCCACAGATATTCGTAGTTCTCGATACCGATGAAGATGCCGGGGCGGCCGATGCGGGCATCGGTGAAGCCGAGCCAGACGCCGAGCCCGAGCGGATAGGTCAGGAAGACCAGCAGCAGCGCCGCCGCCGGCAGCATGAAGCCGAAGCCAAGCGCGTTATGACTTTCGGACACGAACGTCAGAATGCGCGACAGCGCCGACCGGCGTGGCTGAGCGGCAGTGGAGGTCACGGCCATGGGTCGGCTCCTCTAAGGTCTCATTGAACGGCCGGGCGGCCATGCGCGATTCGAAGCCGGGCAGCATGGCTGCCCGGCTGAACCCGGCTCAAACGCGATAGTAGCGGTTTGCGCGCTTCTCGGCTTCTTCCATCGCTTCTTGCGGCGTCGCCTGGCCTGTCACCGCCTTGGCGAACATGTCGACCAGCACATAATCGGCCATGGTCGCTGCCGAGGCATAGCCAAGCGGGCCGGCATAGCCGTTGGGCCGCAGCGTCGCCGAGGCCTTGGCGTAGGCGGCATTGTTCGGATCGGCCGTCCACACCGGGTTGTTGTCGAAGGCCTTGAGCGTCTGGCAGCAATAGCCTGCCGACGACGTGATCCACTGCGACATTTGCGGATCCTCGAACATGAACTGCAGGTAGGCCTTGGCGGCGTTGGGGTAGGGCGTGTAGTCGAAGATCACGGCCGTGGTCACCTGGAACAGCTCGACGGATTTTCCGACCGGGCCGATCGGCAGGTTGGTGGTGCGGATGTCTTTGGCCATCTCGGCCAGTTTCGGATCCTTGTCCTTGTTGATCTTGGCGGTGTTGTAGGCCGAAATGCCGTTGGCGATGACGCTCAATTCGCCGGCCAGGAAGGCGCGGTTGTTGTTGACGTCGAGCCAGCTTTCGGTACCGGGAATGAAGGTCTTGTAGAGTTGCTGCGCGTATTCGATCGCCTTCAGCGTCTCGGGGCTGTTGATCGTCACCTTGCTGCTCTCGTCGACCATCTGGCCGCCATGGCTCCACAGCAGCCAGTGGGCGTAGTTGTTGCCATCGCCGACGCCGTGGCCATGCGTGAAGCCGGCCGGGTGCCCCTTCGCCTGCAATGCCTTGCAAAGCTCGAGCAGGCCTGCCGTGTCCTTCGGAAATTCGGAGAAGCCAGCCTCTTTCACCCAGCTTTCACGATAGACGATGGCATTGCCGATGGTCGCCAGCGGCAGGCCGAGGAACTTGCCTTGCCGTGTCGCATATTGGTGCGGTCCATCGTGCCAGCCGCCATATTTCGAGCCGAGATATTCGCCCAGCTCCGTCACATCGTGCAGCTTGTCGGGATATTGGTGCGGGTCGTCGAACCAGACGAACATCAGGTCCGGGCCGGAGCCGACATTGGCGGCGACCGCCGCCTTGGGACGGATGTCCTCCCAGCTTTCCTTGTCGACGCGGACCTCGACACCGGTCGCTTCGGTGAAGCGCTTGGTGTTGGCCAGCCATTGATCCTCGTCGCCCTGCACGAAGGGCGACCAGCGCAGCAGCCTGAGCTTGGCGCCGTCCTCGGGCTTGTATTTCAACCCCTCCTGGGCAAAGGCGGGAGAGCCGATGAGCCGGCTTCCCAAGGCTCCCGCCGCAACGCCGGCGGTGGTGCGGATCACGTCGCGTCTGGTGAATTTCATGCTCGCTTCCTCCTGCTTATTGTCCTTGCCGTCCTACTGCCTGATGGGCGTTTCGAACCGCTGACCGGTTTCGCCGTGAAAGAGGTGGATGAGGCCAGGCTCGGCCGTAAGCCGGATGGTTTCGCCCGGCGTGAAGGAATGGCGTTCGCGGAAATTTGCGACGATCTCATCGCCGCCGGCGGTGCGGCCGATGAGCTGCACTTCGGACCCTGTCGGCTCGACCACCACGACGGTGACCGGAATGCCCTGATTGTCGGACAGCCGTAAATGCTCGGGCCGTATCCCCAGCACGACCGGCTCACCATTGCCGATGGAAAGTGCCGAGGCCAACGGGACCGAAATCCCGCCGGCGCCGCGAAATGACGGCGAGCCGTCGCTTACGATGTCGCCTCTGAGCATGTTCATGGCGGGCGAGCCGATGAAACTGGCGACAAACAGATTGTTCGGCCGGTCGTACAACTCGAGCGGCGGCCCGATCTGCTCGACGATGCCGTCATGCATGACGACGATCTTGTCGGCCATGGTCATCGCCTCGATCTGGTCGTGGGTGACGTAGACCGTCGTCGTCTTCAGGCGCTGGTGCAGTTCCTTGATCTCGGCGCGCATCTGCACCCGGAGCTTGGCATCGAGATTGGACAGCGGCTCGTCGAACAGGAAAACCTGCGGGTCGCGCACGATCGCCCGGCCCATGGCAACGCGCTGGCGCTGGCCGCCGGAAAGCTGGCGCGGATAGCGGTCGAGCAGCGGCACCAGTCCCAGGATTTCGGCCGCGCGCCGCACGCCGGCATCGCTCTCCGTCTTGGGAACGCCCTTGAGCATCAGCGAGAACGCCATGTTCTCGGCGACCGTCATATGCGGGTAGAGCGCATAGTTCTGGAAGACCATGGCGACGTCGCGCTCCTTTGGCGCAACGTTATTGACGACACGTTTGCCGATCGCGATCTGGCCGCGCGAGATCTTTTCCAGGCCGGCGATCATCCTGAGCAGCGTCGACTTTCCGCAACCCGAAGGACCGACCAGCGTGACGAACTCGCCGTCGTTTATATCGACGCTGACCCCGTGCAGGACCTCGACGGTCCCAAATGATTTGTAGACATCGCCGATTGCGACAGACGCCATCGATCTCCTCCCGATTGATTCCTGCAACGACTTCGAAGGAAACCGCTTTCCTGCCTGGCCCGCGACGGCGCCCAGGCTCCTCCCCGGTCACGCGCGATGTGAGACGGTAGCGCTACCAAACCGACCTGTAAAGCACGCCGGCATCACCTGGATATCGGCGCACACTCTAATCCGAAACCTCGGTCTGCGGCCGGTCGCGGCCGTCGGCGAGCTCGTCGTGCCATTTGCCGTCGGCGTCCTCGTACTGGATGCCGTCGGTGTTGCCGGCGACCTGCTGTTCGGCCGAAGCGATCTCCGCGGCGCGCAACGCGTCCTGATGGGTGGGGAACGTTTCGGAGAATGTCGAGCCGACCTTGTAGGCCCAGCCTCCGTCATGCTCGACGATCTTGTAGGTCAGTTTCGCCATGAAACCCTCCGGTTGAAAGCCCGTTGCCTCAATGCAGCCTGTCGTCGGCCAGTCTGTCGTCTGGCAGCCTGTCGTCTGCGACCAGCACGTCCGATTCCCTGGCGGCTTCGATCAGTGCCCGGCGCGCATCCGCCGTCGAACGATAACCTTCCAGCACTTTTAGGCAAGTGTCGAGGGCATCACGATGACGCGGCCCGCGGTTGAGTGGCCAGATCGTCATCAGGCACTCCGCCGCCTCCTGGGCGCTGCGGATCTGCCGATATTTGCCGACATGGCCGAGTTCGACCACGACCGGCTTTTCAAATGGCTTGCTGTCCATCATCGCCGCCAACGCGGAGCGGCCGATTTGGTTGCAACTGCTTTTTAGCTCAGGCGAAAATAGCTCAATAGCCGCAGTCGTTGCGCAGCCAGCGTGCATTCGCCCAGCCGGTGCGGCCGCCGAAATCGACCTTGTACCAGTTTCCGCGGTGGTCGAAGATCTCGGTTTGGTCGCCGTTGAACAATTGCCCGACCATGCGCGACGACGAGTTCGGCCGGGCCCGAACGGCGAGAAAGCCGCTTCCCGTCGCCAGATTGTAGTGCCTGGAAAGTCCGTGCACCGTGCCTTCGCAATATTGCGCCCCGGCCGGCGTCGGCGCGGCGAACGACAGCTCGGCCACAACCGCGGCGGCGGCCGCAATGGAAATCCCCCTGAACGACATGTCTCTGCTCCCCCAACCCGCCGCGCCCAGCCGCGGCCCCCGGCCACTCTACACCGGCAGAGGATCCATGCGAAGCTGTGCTGGCCCGTCCAGCGAGACGAACCCGCCGTCAGTTCGCCGCCTTCATCCAGTGCTGCATCGTCGTCACCGAGCGGGCAAGCTGCGGCGCCGGGTGGATTTTTTCACCGAAGGTGGCCGCGGCGCGCCAGCCCCAGCGCGGATCGGCAAGAAAGGCGCGCGCCAGCGCCACCATGTCGGCGCGGCCGTCGGCGACGATCGCCTCGGCCTGTTTCGGATCGTCGATCAGGCCGACGGCCCGCGTCGGGATGCCGACGGCCTTGCGCACCGCTTCGGCCAGATGCACCTGGTAGCCGGGCCCGGAGGGCAGCTTCTGCAAGGGCGAGTTGCCGCCGCTCGAGCAGCAGAGATAGGCGACGCCGGCTTCCTTCAGCGCTTTTGCCACTTCGATCGCATCCTCGACCTCGAAGCCGCCATCGACCCATTCCTTGATCGACAGACGGGCGCCCAGCATCAGCCTGGGCGTCGCCTTCTTTACCGCCTTGGCGATCTCGACGGCGAAACGCATGCGGTTCTCCAGCGAGCCGCCCCAGCGGTCGGTGCGCCGGTTGGACAGCGGCGACAGGAATTGGAAGATCAGATAGCCATGCGCGGCATGCAGCTCGATGAAGTCGAAGCCGGCGCGCTCGGCCCGCCGCGCCGCATCGGCGAAGCGTTCGATGATTTGCAGGATCTCGTCGTCCTCCAGCGCCCGCGGTACCTGCCAGCCGGTGTCGTAGGCGATCGCCGAGGCCGACACGATCGGCCACGGATCCTGATCGGCATGCAGCGGGCCGCCGCCCTCCCAGGGTTTCCGGTTGGAGGCCTTGCGCCCGGCATGGGCAAGCTGCGTACCGAATTTCGTGCCCGGTGCGGCGACACGCTTGGCTGCATCCAGCGTGCGTCGCGCGGCCGCCTCGTTGTCCTCGGAATAAAGGCCGAGACAGCCATGCGAGATGCGGCCGCGCCGTTCGACATCGGTCATCTCGACGGTGACCATGCCGGCGCCGGACATCGCCAGGTTCATCCAGTGATAGAGATGCCAATCGCAGGCCGAGCCGTCCTCGGCCGAATACTGGCACATCGGCGCGACCGCGATGCGGTTGGGGAAGGTGAGGCCGTCGAGGGTGATCGGCTGGAAAAGCGATGAGGTCATAAAAAACTCCGGAAAGGGTTGCCGCTATTTAGGCAGCCGATTGTGCCAGCGCCAGACACGAGACGGTGAACCGGCGCTCTGGACCAATTGCTGACCCGATTGCACGAACCGCCGTTCGCGGCTACGCCTTGCCGCGGCAGCAGGGAGTCCACCATGGAAGATCGCATTCGCATCCGCTCCGAGGAAGTCCTGTCCGACGAGTGGGCGGTTTTGAAAAAGACCGTCTTCGACTACCGCCGGCGCGACGGCAAATGGGAAACGCACACCCGCCAGACCTACGATCGCGGCGACGGCGCGGTGATCCTGCCTTTCGATCCGGAGCGTTCGACGGTGCTTCTGGTGCGGCAGTTCCGCTACCCGGCCTACGTCACCGGCCACAAGGAGCCGCTGATCGAGGCCTGCGCCGGCCTGCTCGACGAAGACGATCCCGAAACCTGCATCCGCAAGGAGGCCGAGGAGGAACTCGGCTATCGGCTGAAGGACGTGCAGCGGCTGTTTTCGCCCTATATGAGCCCCGGCAGCGTGACCGAGCGGCTCTGGTTCTTCGTCGCCCGCTATTCGCCCGCCGACCGCATTTCCGACGGCGGCGGCGCGCATGACGAAGGCGAAGACATCGAAGTTTTGGAAATGCCGCTCGACGAGGCGCTGGCCGGCATCCACGACGGTCGGATTATCGACGCCAAGACGATTATCCTGATCCAGCATTTGAAGCTGAACCCGATCGGGGGGTGAACGGCTTTGCCGCAACGGGCTGAGATGCAGCTGAAAGGGAACAGATCTATGATTATCAAAAACTTGCCGAAGTGGTTGGGTGCGACTTCGATGGCTGTCTTTCTCCTGGCATCGATTACCCCGTCACACGCTGAATCCTATTCCAACCTGCAAAGCAAAGGATACAAGACCGGCAAGCTGTCGCGAGGTGCATCAGGCTCGCTGGGCTGGTTCGTGTCCAACGGCGAGAAAAAATACTTCTGCAGAATGCGAGCGGCGCGAGCCTATATCGGCACTACAGGGATGGTCGCTTTTACTGCCGCCGGTCGGCAAATCTCGTTGGACAGGGAAGTCTACGAAAAATACGCCGGATTTGATGCATCCATTCCGCAGCTTTCAGACCTGAAGGCTGGTAAGCTCAACAAGCGAGCTGTCGGTAATTGCGGTCCCGCAAAGTGAACCGCCCTTAAGCTGTCTTGGCAAATCCAAATCTGGTGCGGACGACGGGAATCGAACCCGTACGATCGGAGATCGAGGGATTTTAAGTCCGTTGCGAGGGTTGGTGTGGGCGACGGGATTTGAACCCGTAAGTGCTTGAAACACCGGCAGATTTTAAGTCTGCTGCGTATACCAGTTCCGCCACGCCCACCTCCCACATTGTGGGGAAATCCCACCAGTCTCCCACATGGTTTCCCACACGGTCGGCCTAGGATTTGCCGTTCACTACCACGAGCCTCGGAGCCGCGCCACCTTCGAGCGCCGTGAGGTTGTCGAGCAGATGGTTCGGCGCAAGGTGGGCGTAGTTCAGGGTGGTCTGGATCGACTTGTGGCCCATCCAGATTTGGACGCGCCGGATGTCGATGCCACGGATGATCTGCCACGAGCAGCACGTATGCCGCGTTGTGTAGACCACGGTGTCGGACAGTCCTGGGATGTGTTCGCGGATGCTGCGCCACACCTCTACGACCTCCCACTTGCCGATGTCGCAGAGGTCGCTGTGCTGCATCGGACGGTGGATGCCCTTGCGGTTCTGAGCCATCAGGCGACTGCCGAGAGATCGTGGTCGTGATGCGTTAATGGGGTTGGCTGGACTAGCTTTGAAGGCGATGTCCTAAACACCGTCCTCTCCTACTCCAATGCGAGCGCCTAGTTTCCCGCAAGTTGAGATCAGCAAGGCGCCTCGCAGCGCCCTTGAACGTGGTGTCCATGATGTTTTTCTGTGTTTTTGTGGGGGGCAGGCTTTTCTTGGCCACGACTTATGAATAGTAGAAGGTAACGAGCGCTATATTTCGGCGATCTCTAATTTAGGAGTATATGATTTGTGGTGGTCAAGGTTCAAAAGAGGTTTTGCAGGAACATGGGAGGATAGACTGGACGGGATATTCTCATTGGAGATCGACTATGCTGGGAAATCCATTCTCGATGTTGGCTGCAATATGGGTGTTGTCGCCTATGAGATCTCCAAGCTGAAACCCAGTTCGATCCACGGGATCGACATTGCCAAGCCGCACATCGAGACCGCAAAGATGTTGTTGAGTGGCTCCCCGGTACATGCCAGGTTCGATCGCCTAAACCTCGGCAGCCGGCGCCTCGGCAATATCCTTCTACCGAAATACGATATCGTCCTGCTGCTGGCCGTCTATCAGCACATGCAGCGCAACATCGGCCCAGGCAAGGCGCGAAGGGTGCTTTCCAATATTGTGAGGCGCACCTCGAACGTCGTTGCCCGCGTTCCGCCTGGAACGGATGGCGAATTCATCGAAACGCTTTCTGACGAGGGGTTCCAGGTTAAGAGCACTCACACATCGCCTCTTGGCAGTCATGTGCTGGTGTTTGAGAAACCGCCTCACGCACCTCTAAGATTGTGCTGATTTAATTCGATTTCCTCTTCTGGAGCCACCCTTGGCGTAGTTGTCTAACTCGTCGTCGGTGCCGGCCTGCAGATTGATGTGGATTGGTTTGGCCATGAACGTCTGTTCTCCTTTTGCCACACGATTCCCACAACGGCGTGTTTCCCACAAAATCCGTTGCACGAGTGGAGAGATTAAAATGAAATGAAAAACCCCGGCGCAAACCGGGGAATTACAAGCGTTGAGGGGTTAGTTGCGAGGGTGCAACGGACTAGAACGGGATTTTAAGTCCCTTGCGTCTACCAATTCCGCCACGTCCGCAGGCCAGTCCTGTTCAGATGCCGGGCAGGGGCCGTCAAGCCGTCTTCTGCCGTCGACAAATCTGGCACTGGAAGCTAGCGAGGCCGATCACCTACAGTGATACAAACAAAATCGTTTCACCTGGAAATGTTTTTAGCGGCAGCTTCCGCGGCTACCGCGAATGCGCGTCCCCCGTTCGCAGGATGCGTTCGGGCGCTCTGCCCTGATAGACTCCAATTGGCAAGTGGATCGGCGCGCCGATACTCGACGCCGTCCTCTACAGACATTGGGAGATTGTCATGCTCAAGCTTGCCTCTGCCCTGGCACTGCTGGTTGTTGGGACGGCGTCTCTGTTTGCCGATGAGATGCCGATGAACGCCAAAGACATCAAATGGGGTCCTGCTCCAGCTGTCATTCCCGCTGGCGCGGAAATGGCTGTTGTCGCTGGAGACCCCTCAAAGGAGGGCGCCTATGTGCTGCGGTTGAAGACACCCGCCGGCTACAAAATTGCCGCACATAATCATCCCACCACGGAATACGTAACGGTGCTTTCCGGCAACTTCCATATTGGAATGGGCGATAAGCTCGACGAGGCGAAAGGTGTCGAACTGACTGCTGGCGGCTTCGGCGTCGCGCCGGCCGGAATGAATCACTTCGCCTGGACGACAAGCGATACGATCATCCAGGTTCATGGCGAGGGGCCATTCAAGATCACCTACGTCAACCCGGCAGACGATCCGAGCAAGAAGTGACAGTTCGGGATCGAATTGAGTGAACCGGCCGAAGGCTCGGAACGAGTGCGTCGAACTCCGCCACCGTCGATTCAGAAGGATCCTCTAACGAGACGAAAGCTGATTGGCCGCAACGGAATCGCATTCCCGCTTGGGCCATTTTGCCGTGAATGGCGCCATAACAGAAAAACCCGCCTCGGGAGGCGGGTCGTTGGAGCCAATTAGCACCATACCCAAATTAGTAGCATAGCTGCAGGCACAAAGCAAGAACAAAGTTGCTGCGGCCGGCACAAAATGCCCTTGGCGATTGGCGAAGGCCATGGCGCATCGATCTCCCTCCTTGAGGCAGGGCTATCGCAGATGGAAAGCCGAGGCTTTCGCTCTACGACGTACCCCCACCCCTAGCCCCTCCCCACAAGGGGGAGGGAGACTTTCGTTGGCGCTGACCTCGGCAAATTGCCTGCCTTTCGGCGCCAAAAGGGGAAGTAAGGGCGGGCGGCAGCGTTCCCTCCCCCTTGTGGGGAGGGTTAGGGTGGGGGTCCATCTTCGTAAGAATCCAAATGCGATTGCCCTGCTCCTTGAGGGGAGATGGCCGGTAGGCCAGAGGGGGTCGTCGCGCGTGGATAGGCGACCCCTCTGTCGCCTTCGGCGACATCTCCCCCTCGAGGGCAGGGCTATCGCAGATGGAACGCCGAGGCTTTCGCTCTACGACGTACCCCCACCCCTAACCCCTCCCCACAAGGGCCTCGAGGGGGGAGATCTGCAACTTCGCCGTCCGCGCTTACTTCCCCGCTGGTCAAAATCCTCGCGGCTTGGCACAGTCGGGCAAAGAGGAGCCTGTTGATGCCGAAGACCGCCAATGCGACGAAACCAAAACCCTGGGCCGAGATGGCGACGCATCTGGTCGATGTCGCCATGGGCCGCAAGCCCGCCGATCTCGTCATCCGCAACGGGCGCTGGGTCAACGTCCATTCAGGCGAGATCATCGCCGGCACCGACATTGCCATTGCCGGCGGCCGCTTTGCCTATTGCGGGCCGAACGCCGGCCATGCCATCGGCCAGGGCACTAAGGTGGTCGATGCCGGCGGCCGCTATCTGGTGCCGGGGCTTTGCGACGCGCATATGCATGTCGAGAGCGGCATGGTGACGGTGACGGAATTCTGCCGCGCGGTGATCCCGCACGGCACCACCTCGATGTTCATCGATCCGCATGAGATCGCCAACGTGCTCGGCCTGCCGGGCGTGCGGCTGATGCATGACGAGGCCGTCGCCATGCCGGTCAACGTACTCGTGCAGATGCCGTCCTGCGTGCCTTCGGCACCGGGGCTGGAGCATGCCGGCGCCGAACTGACCGTCGCCGACGTTGCCGAAGCGATGAGCTGGGAAAACATCATCGGGCTCGGCGAGGTGATGAATTTTCCCGGCGTCGCCGCCAACGATCCGGTGATGTCGGGTGAGATCGCCGCGACGGTGAGGGCCGGCAAGACCGTCGGCGGGCATTATGCCTCGCGCGATCTCGGCCTGCCGTTCCATGGCTATGTCGCCGGCGGCCCTGAGGATGACCACGAAGGCACGCGCGCCGAGGACGCCATCGCCCGCGTCCGCCAGGGCATGAAGGCAATGCTGCGGCTGGGCTCGGCCTGGTACGACGTGGCCTCGCAGATCAAGGCGGTGACGGAGAGCGGGCTCGACCCGCGCAACTTCATCCTGTGCACCGACGACAGCCACTCCGGCACGCTGGTGCACGAAGGCCATATGGACCGGGTCGTGCGCCACGCCATCAGCCAGGGCTTGAAGCCGGTGACGGCGATCCAGATGGCGACGCTCAACACCGCCCAGCATTTCCGGCTGGAGCGCGAGATCGGCTCGATCGCGCCGGGACGGCTCGCCGATCTGCTGATCGTCTCCGACCTCGCCGAAATGACCATCGACGAGGTCTATGGCCGCGGCGTCAGGCTGGCCAAGGGCGGCAAGCTCGAAATCGACATTCCGGCCTACGACTATCCGAAGACGGCGAAGAACACCGTCAAGCTCGGCAGGAAGCTCAAGCCCGGCGACTTCGACATCGCCGCACCCATGGGCGCCAACGAGGTGCGGGTGCGCGTCATCGGCGTGATCGAGAATCAGGCGCCGACGCGGGCGCTGGAGGCCGATCTTGCCGTCGAGGACGGGCTGGTCGCCATGGACCGCCGCAACGATGTCTGCCAGATCGCGCTGGTCGAGCGCCACAAGGGCACCGGTGGCGTCACCAACGCCTTCGTCTCCGGCTTCGGCTACATCGGCGATTGCGCCATGGCGTCGAGCGTGGCCCACGATGCCCACCACATCATCGTCGTCGGCACCAACAAGCAGGATATGGCTCTGGCCGTGAACCGGCTGGGCGAGGTCGGCGGCGGCGTCGTGCTGTTTTCCAACGGCAAGGAGCTGGCGCTGGTCGAAATGCGGATCGCCGGGCTGATGTCGGACGAGCGCGCCGAAATCGTCGCCGCCAAGGCCGACAAACTCAGCGACGCCATGCGGCAGATGGGCTGCTCGCTCAACAACGCCTACATGCAGCACTCGCTGCTGGCGCTGGTCGTCATCCCCGAGCTCAGAATTTCCGACGTCGGCCTGATCGACGTGACGACTTTTCAGAAGGTCGATCTGTTCGTTTGAAGAATCATTGAACCCTGGAGGGACAGCGCCCCCCTCTGTCCTGCCGGACATCTCCCCCTCAAGGGGGGAAATTGGCAGTTTCGTTGACAGCGCCTTGTTCAAAGATGGAGATTGGCGAAAGCCGAAAGTGGTGGCCAATCTCCCCACTAGAGGGGGAGATGTCCGGCAGGACAGAGGGGCGCGAAGGATCGCTGCCGTGCGCTTTGTTCCGAACTGACGTCAACAGTGACCGCTCATCGATCGCTCACCCGCCGGTGGCGATGGTCAGCACTTTGAACGGCGTGGTGATGACGATTTCGGCGACCGAACCGACGGCCTTGCCGAGGCCCTGGCCGAGATTGTCGAGCTGGGCCGGCGCGGTCTCTTCGGAGGCGAGGCCCGCGGGGGCACGCAAGCGGTCGCCGAGCAGCTGCACCAGGAACGGATTGTCGGCGAATTTGGCGTGGTTCAGCCGGTCGCCGCCCTTGGTCTTGGTCAGGTCGACCACCGAGACGCCATAGCTGGCGAGGTCGGCCGCGTCGCCATAATCGCCGACGCGTGGCTTGTCGCCAGAGATCAGGGTCGACAGCCTGAGCGCCCGGTCGTCGCCCGAAAGCAGCACGGCGAACGGCTTGTCGGGCTTGCCGTAGCGGATCATCTGCTTCTTGAACACGTCGACGTCGATATCGGGTGAGGCCAGGATGACGTAGCCGAGCTTGCCGCCGAGGTCGCGGTCGCCGGTGATGGCAAGCTGGCGCAACGCTTCCATGGTCACCCAGGTCCCCATCGAATGGGCAATGATGTCGATGCTCTTGGCGCGGCTCTTGGCGAGCATGCGCAGCGTCGCTTCGAGATCGTCGCGCGCCGCATTGGCGCTTTCCTTGTCGTAGATGTAGCCGGTCGTCTTGCCGCTCGACGCCCACGAAAACAGCACCGGCGTGCCTGGGTATTTCGTGTCGTGCGCGATCTGCGTCAGCCGGTAGATACCGTCGTCGAAGCCGTTGTTGAAGCCGTGCACGAAAACCAGCGCGCGGTCGCCGCGCATCGCGATATCGGCGCCGACCGCTTTGGCGAATTGCGGCGCGCCTTCGTAGAAGGTGACGCCCGTCGCCGTGAAATCCTTCGCCGGATTGCTGTTGGCCGAGCCCTTGACCCGCTCGATGGCGCCGAGCTGGTGGATTTTGGGCACCGTCACCTCGACGCTGGCAAAGCTGGTGGTCGGCGAACGGTCGCCGTCGAACACCTGCCGGGGCGCTTTCATTGCCTTTTGCCGGGTCGTTGCGACGAAGATTTGATGCGTCGCCGCGATATCGGCAGCAGGCACGGTGATTGTCGTCTTGTTGAGCAGATCGTGCGTGTTCTGGCCGGCGCAGCCGGTAACCGCGAGCGCGAACGCAGCGACGAGAAAGATCTTCGAAGGCACGATCACGCGGGCTCCCGCAAAGGCGACGTCGAGCCGGAGACGTCTTGGCCTATTCGATAGAGGCAGAGGCCGGCACGGTCCAGTTCAAACTGTTCCGATTGTGCGGCAATGGTCAACGGTCGCTGCCGCGCAATGCAGCTATTGTCCGACCGAGGCGATGCGGTCTGTCACTTCGCGGTCGCTGGCAAACCCGTCATCCTCGCGCAGCTTCTGGCCGATCAACTGCACCAATTCCGGATTATCGGCGAATTTGGTGTGGTTGAAGCGGTCGGTTCCCTTGACGCTGGAGAGATCGACGACCGACACGCCATAGCTGGCGAGGTCGGCGGCGTTCTTGTAGTCGCCGACGCGCGGCCGCGCACCGGCGATCAGGCCGGAGAGCCGTAGCGCCCGGTCGTCGTCGGAGAGCAGCAGGATGAACGGCTTGTCCGGCTTGCCGTAGCGGCGCATCTGGCTCTTGAACACGTCGACGTCGATGTCGGGCGAGGCCAGCACGACGTCGCCGAGCTTGCCGCCCAGATCACGGTCGCCGGTGATGGCGAGCTGGCGCAACGCCTCCATGGTAACCCAGGTCCCCAGCGAATGGGCGACGATGTCGATGCGCCGCGCGCCGGTCTGCGCCAGCATTCTCAGCGTCACTTCCAACTGGTCGCGGGCAACGCTGGCGCTTTCCTTGTCGTAAACGTAGTCGGTGGTCTTGGCGCCCGACGCCCAGGAAAACAGCACCGGCGTGCCCGGATAGCCGGAATCATGGGTGATCTGGGTGACGCGGTAGACTGCGTCGTCGAAGCCGGTGTTGTAGCCGTGGACGAAGACCATGACGCGGCCGCCGCGCGCCGCGATGTCGGCGCTGAGGGCGCTGGAGAATTTCGGCTGGGTGTCGTAGCCGACGACCTCGGAAGCCATGAAGTATTTGGCCGGATCGTCCGACTTGCCGCGTGAGCGCCGCTCGATCTGGCCTGTCTTGTGGATGCCGGGGACGGTGACGTTGACGCGGGCATAGTTCAGCGTCGCCGAGCGCTCGCCGTCGAAGACCTTGTTGGGATCGTCGGAGCGCTTGCGCGTCGTGGCGATGAAGATCGAGTGATTGCCGGCGATTTCCGTCACCGGCACCGCCATCATGGCGCTGCCGAGCAGTTCCTCGGTTTGGCGGCCGCCGCAGCCAGCGAGCAGCGCGGCAAGGACAATGATGCAAATCGTCTTCAAGGGCACTTAAGCAATTCCACTCCGGCCTGACCAAAGGCCCATCCACCTCCGCCGCACCTCCCGGACAGGCGAAGTGCGGCAGAAGTAAGTCGCAGGCGCCCGAAATGCGCTCAGCGCCCCACGACTGCCATCGCACTGTTGCGCGAAAGCCAGAACGGCGGCAGGAACGCCGGAATGTTGGAAAACGGCAGCACTTCCGGCTTCAGTCTTATGCCAAGCACGTCGCGCATGAAGGCGCGGCGCGCCTCGATGCGGCGCCAGGCTTCCGGATAGCGCGCCGCGATCTCTTCGCGCAGCGCCTCGTCGGCCAGCGCGATGCCGTCCTCGATGTTTGTAGTGAAATAATCGGTGCCGGTCGCCGGGATGATGTCGACCTGCAACGCCATGCCCGATTTCAATCTGATGTCGGAGCCGGAAAATACCGGCGAATGCATCCATTCGTCGATATGGATGAGATGGCCGGGGTTGAGCGCTACGCCGAAGAACCGATCGCCGATGCGCTCGTGCACAGCTTGCCACAACGCGCCGCCGGGAACGCCGATGCCGACCGTCTCGTACCAGTCGACGACGGCGCAGAAATAGGGCGCGACCAGCTTCTCGACATAGTCCTGGATGCCCCTCGGAAGCTCGGCCGCGTCCTCGACCAGAAAACCGGCGCGGGCATTGAGCGAGCCCTGGATGCCATAGGCCATGGTGATCGGGTCGCCGCGCTTGATGACGTCAAGACGCGGGCTCGGCAGGCCATAGGCCGCCCGCCTGCCGGCCGACAGCATCGGGTGGCAGCATTGCGGCAGGCCGTTGATGCCCATCAGCCGCGCCGCCTGCAATTCGGTCATGCCGGGTTCGATGCCTTGCAGGACATTGCGCAGGCCTTGCGAGGAATAGGTCGCGGCGAATTCGAACGCGGCCAGTTGGTCGGCCTCGTTGATGGCGCGCAGGCCGTCGGCAGGGTTCATCAAAAGGTTCGCCGCGTTGATGATCACGCCCCTATCGCCGGCAAGGCTGCGCAGCGTGTCGGCGATGAAGGACGGCAGGTCGAGCGTCGTTTCGCCAAAACCCGCATCGCCGGGGCCGAACGGCTTCCAGCCGATGGCGCCGATGCGCTGGCCGGCTTTCAGGCCGCAACCGACGAGGATGTCGGCCAGCGCTTGCGAGCGGTCGCGCGGCTGCGCCGGCAGCGAGAACGTCTGGTAGAGCACGCGCTCGTAAGGCCCGTCGCAGATCTCGGCATAGCCCCAGCCCTCGTTGCCGACCAGCAGTTTCGGCGGCTTGCCGGGAACGATGACCAGCAGCGTCTCCTCGAAGCGAGGATCGTAGCCGCAGAGGTAGGCGACATTGGCCGCATGTTCGCGGTCGCCATAGACGACGAAGGCATCGAACCCGCCGCGCGCGACCAGTGCCGCTATACGGGCCTCGTAGGTGGCGCGCGTAACCAGCGGCATCACCGTCGGCTCGCCGAACTCCGGCAGCGACACGGTTTTCTGGGCCACCGATGCGACAGGCATGAACACACGCTCCTAACGGCCAACGAGGTTTTGGGAACACCCTTTCGGGTGGCCGGACAATGGCTTCGCGAGGCCGGATATGCAATAGCGGGACCGAATTCGCCTAGCCTGTGGGGTGCTCCTGCCATGACCAGTTTCTCCTCTCGCGTCGCTGCCGCCGCTGCCGCGATCCGCGAGATCTTTCCGGAAACGCCGCTGCAGGAAAACGACTATCTGTCGAAGAAGACCGGCGCGCGGGTGCTGCTGAAGCGCGAGGACCTGACGCCGGTGCGCTCCTACAAGATCCGCGGCGCCTTCAACTTCTTCCGCAAGACGCTCGCCGCCGGCAATGAGGCCGAGCTGTTTGTCTGCGCCTCGGCCGGCAATCATGCGCAGGGCTTTGCCTTCGTCTGCCGCCATTTCGGCAAGAAGGGCGTCGTCTTCATGCCGGTGACGACGCCGCAGCAGAAGATCGACAAGACGCGGCTGTTCGGCGGCGAATTCGTCGAGATCAGGCTGGTCGGCGATTTCTTCGACGACTGCTACCGCGCGGCACTTGAATTCACCGAAACTGCCGGCGCCCACATGGTGCCGCCGTTCGACCATAAGGACATCATCGAAGGGCAGGCGACCGTCGCCTATGAGATATCAGGCCAGATGCCCGGCGCGCGCATGGCTGATATCGTCATGCTGCCGGTCGGCGGCGGCGGCCTGGCCGCCGGTGTCACCCATTATTTCGCCGACCAGCACCGCGAAACGCGCTTCGTCTTTTGCGAGCCGGCCGGCGCCCCGAGTTTGAGCGATAGCCTTGCCGCCGGAAAGCGGATCAAGCTCGCCAAGGTCGACAATTTCGTCGACGGCGCAGCAGTGGCCGAGATCGGCCGCGAGCCGTTGCGCCACCTGAAGGAGTTTGCCGCCGACACCGTGCGGCTGATCCCGGAAAACCGGCTCTGCGCAACCATGATCGAAATGCTCAATGTCGAAGGGGTCGTGCTCGAGCCGGCCGGCGCGCTGGCGATCGATGCGCTCAAGGATTTTTCCAGGAAGGAAATCAGGGGCAAGACCATCGTTGCCGTGGTGTCGGGCGGCAATTTCGATTTCGAGCGGCTGCCGGATGTGAAGGAACGGGCGCTGCGCTTCGAGGGCTTGAAGAAATACTTCATCATCCGCTTCCCGCAACGGCCCGGCGCGCTGCGCGATTTCCTCGAATTGCTGGGTCCCGACGACGATATCGCCCGCTTCGAATATCTGAAGAAATCGGCGCGCAATTTCGGTTCGGTGCTGATCGGCATCGAAACCAAGGACCGCCGCAATTTCGACCTGCTCAAGGCGAATTTCGACGCCGAGAGCGTCCATTACCAGGACATCACGGACAACGAGACGCTCGCCGGGTTCATCATATGAGCAGCAACGATCTTCCGAACGCTCCGGCGAAGGATTTTATCGCGCTGTTTTCCGGCATCAATGTCGGCGGCAACCGCATCGTTAAGATGGCGGAACTCAGGTCATTTTTGGAGCAGCTCGGCTTCTCCGATGTCGCCACCTATGTGCAGAGCGGCAACGCCGTGTTCCGGTCGCCAGATGGCGATGGGGCGACGCTGACCAAGCGGTTGGAAGCGGAATTCGAGAAGAAATGGGGGTTCCATTCACGCATCATGGTGCGCGATCTCGGCTGGCTCGAGCGGCTGGCGGCGGACAATCCCTATCCGGAAGTGGCCGGCGAGCCGACCAAGCTGCATGCCTATGCGCTGGAGCGCCGGCCGACCGCCGAGGAGGTCGCCCGGCTGGCGGAAAAATGCACCGGGCCAGAACGCTTCGAGATCAAGGGCGACGTGCTCTACCTGCATGCGCCTGACGGGCTCGGCAAATCCGTGTTTGCCAATCAAATTCCGCGCGTTCTGAAGGTGCCGGGCACGGCGCGCAATTGGCGCACCGTGCTGATGCTGCTGGACATGGCCAAGGCCGGCGGTTGACAGGTCGTCTACGCGGTCGGATCGCGTTTCCAGTCGAATGCCAGCTCTTCACGGAAGGCGAAGCGCTTGATGTGCTCGGCGACGACCGTTTCCAGGCGCTCGAGCGACCCGGCTTCATCGGTCGTCACTGCAATGTGCAGCGCAGCCGGGTCGGCATCGAGAACCGTGCGGCCGAGCGTCAGATCGATGGTGCCGTGGTTCGGGTCGAATTCGACGGGAAACTTGTGCGCCCAATGTTTGCACAGCTGCTGCAGATAGCGGCTGGCGTGTTCGGTGGCGACGTCGACATGGCTGGCCGGCATGATGAATTCTCCTTGGGAATGCGGACGCGAAAACCGAACCAGGGCCCGCCTGCGTCCGTTCAACGTGATCGGTTACCAGCTGCCGGTGTTCGGCATCGACGCCCACGGCTCGGCCTTCGGCTTGGCCGGACCTTTCTGCAACAGCTCGATCGAGATGCCGTCCGGCGATTTGACGAACGCCATGTTGCCGTCGCGCGGCGGCCGGTTGATGGTAACGCCATTGTCCATCAGCCGCTGACAGGTGGCGTAGATGTCGTCGACCTCATAGGCGAGATGGCCGAAATTGCGGCCGCCCTTGTAGTCTTCCGGGTCCCAATTGTAGGTCAGCTCGACCAGCGGCGCTTTCTCGCTGATGCCGCTTTGCTCGTCTTCGGGGGCGGCGAGGAAGATCAGCGTGTAGCGGCCTTGCTCGTTTTCATGGCGGCGCACTTCCTTGAGGCCAAGCTTGCTGCAGTAGAAATCGAGCGAAGCATCGATGTCGGCGACACGGACCATGGTGTGCAGATAGCGCATGATTTCCTCCTTATGTTGCGTTGCGGCGCAACATAGGGGCGGCCCGGCCAAAGGGCAATTGGCCACGCTTGCCGGCGCCGGCAAACGGCAAATCCGCTATTCCTGTACGGAACCGTGAAAAAAGGCACGTCAGGTCTTGCACACACCGGAAGCCGCGGTGTTAATCTGATACCAAGAATCAGTTGCGGTGTTTGTTGAAAAAAGGGGGCGTTCTTATGGGGGAAAAGGCCTCTTTCATGGGGCGGGACGGGGCCGGTAACGATGCGTTGAAGCGGGATGAGAGCGCCGATACGGCCGATCTCATCGAAATCGCCGGCGCCATCAAATGGTTCGACGTGGCCAAGGGCTACGGTTTCATCCTTCCCGATGATGGTACTTCGGGCGACATCCTCCTCCATGTGACATGCCTTCGAAAGGACGGTTTTCAGACCGCCCTGGAAGGCGCCCGTGTCGTCTGCCTGGTCAAGCAGGGCGAGCGCGGGTTGCAGGCCTTCCGCGTGCTCTCGATGGATGTCACCACGGCGGTGCATCCGGCGGAGCTGCAGGAGCAGCGCACCCGTGTCGCGGTGACGCCGGAAAGCGGCCTCGAACGGGCGCTGGTCAAATGGTTCAACCGCACCAAGGGGTTCGGCTTTCTGACCCGGGGCGAGGGCACCGAGGACATTTTCGTCCACATGGAGACGCTGCGCCGCTACGGCATCACCGAACTCCGGCCGGGCCAGGTGGTGCTGGTCCGCTTCGGACGCGGCGACAAAGGCCTTATGGCTGCCGAAATTCACCCCGATATGGGTACCTTGCCGGTCTCGCATTAGTTCCGGCCGAGGATTTCATATGGCTCACAGGAACCGGCTGACGGCGGGCGCGCTCTGCGCCGGGATTTTCCTCATCGTCGCCGCAAGTGCGTTCTTCTATTTTCAGCAACCGAGTTCGGCCGACGGCAAGGCGATGATCCTTCCCGTCGACCCGGCGCCGCTGGTCGCGGTGACGAAGGCCGGCGAGCGTTCTTTTTCCGTGGAAATCGCCGACACGCCCGCCGAGCGCGAAGCCGGCCTGATGTTCCGCCGCCACATGGCCGACAATCACGGCATGCTGTTCGTCTTCGGCGCGCCGCAGGATGTGAGTTTCTGGATGAAGAACACGCCGATGCCGCTCGACCTGATCTTCGTCGGACAGGACGGCCGGATCCGGGCGATCGAGCAAGGCGAGCCGCAGTCGGAGGCGATCATCTCGCCGGACGAACCGGTGCGCTTCGTGCTCGAGCTCAAGGCGGGCACGGCCGCCAAAAAGGGCATTAAGGACGGCGACCTGCTGCGCCATCCGGCCATCGGCACGGCGCCGGGGCCGGCCATGCCGCCGCCCGACAAGGGCGATGCGCCGAGTGTCGATTCCGACTGAGCGGGCAGGATCTTCAGCCGATGCAGTTCTTCTCACATGACGGTTTCGACCTTGCTTTCCTTGACCGCCAGCCGGCATCGGGGCAGGGCGATCCGGTGCTGATGATCCACGGCTTTGCCTCGAGCCATTACGTCAACTGGGTGTCACCCGGCTGGTTCAAGACGCTGAACGACGCCGGCTATCGTGCGATCGCCTTCGATAATCGCGGCCATGGCTCGTCGTCGAAGAGCTATGACGAAGCTGACTACACGCCGGCAAAAATGGCGTCGGACGCGGCAGCGCTTTTGAACCATCTCGGCATCGAACGCGCTCATGTCATGGGTTATTCGATGGGCGCGCGCATATCGGCCTTCCTGGCGCTCTCCGACCCGGAGAAGGTGGCGACGCTGGTCTTCGGCGGTCTCGGCATCGGCATGGTCGACGGCGTCGGCGACTGGGATCCGATAGCCGACGCCCTTCTGGCCGACGATCCGGCAGGCACCAGCGATCCGCGCGGCCGCTCGTTCCGCGCCTTCGCCGATCAGACCCGCAGCGATCGCCGCGCGCTCGCAGCCTGCATCGCCACCTCGCGCGAATTGCTGAGCGAGGCCGACATTGCCCGCATTGCCCAGCCGACCTTGATTGCGGTGGGAACCAAGGACGACATCGGCGGCTCGCCGGATGAACTCGCCGCCCTGATGCCCAACGCCAGGGCTTTTCACATCGAAGGCCGCGACCATATGCTGGCGGTCGGCGACAAGACCTTCAAGCAGCGCGTGCTGGAGTTTTATGCCGAGCATCCGCTCTGATGGATGGCTACCCAAAAAGCGGCCATCGGGCCTGAAGCTGGGGTCCTTAGCGGTTTTGCAACGATACCGGGGTAACTAAGCGTGACGCGTGGATCGGTTCAAACCCGCCACGCTGAACGAGGGGCAGGGGGTACGATGGCACAATGGGGAAGAAGCGACGCCGCTTTGCTGGGCGTCGTTGCGAAAAGCAGGTTCGGCGAATGGTCCGTTGTTCTAGCGCTGGCTGCATTGGTGGCAGGCGCGATGGCGATCACCGCGTTGATGGCAATGCCCAGCGACGCGTCCGTGCTTATCCAGCACAGTGTGACAGGCTTCTTCATGGCGGTATTTTTCCTGGTCGGGCCATTGGCGCATCTTACCGGCGCGGTCTTCGGGCTGATGGCGCTGGGTCGTCCAAACGACAATCGTTTGCTCGGCCTGGCTGGCATCGTGGTCAACGGCGCGTCGCTTGCCGCCGGGGTGTTTATGCTGTGGGCCATGGCATCGACCATAGGCGCGTTTACGTGATTTCCGGCAAATCTTCCGGACGCAAGTGGCCGACGCTTCGGGCTACGATCGGCGCGGGCTGTGCCCCAGCGCCCTGAGCGAGCGCGCCATGTTATGCCGGGCCTGGGTTTCGAAGCGCCGGCGGAATTCCTCGCTGTGGAAGATATGCGGACGCGCGAGGAAGCCCTCTAGCACTGCGGCACGGCCGGCCCGCCACATCGGCTCATCGACCCACTTATATTCGCGGCGGACCGCCTGTTCATAAGCGTCGAACGCCTCGGGCGCAGCACCCAGGATCGCCAGGTCCATGTCGAGGAACAGCGCCGCGTCGCGAACCGAATGCTGGTCGCCAAGGGGCGGCAATTCGTGGCCGGCGGTGGCAGTGATCATCGCCGCGATGTGGCCGAGGCGTTGTGCATCGGCGCGACGGGCGAGCTTTTCCTCGGCAAGTGCGGCACTCCTCGCCTCATTGTCCTTGGCGCGGCTGTCGTAGATCGCGTCGTGAAACCAGATCGCTGCCTCGACTGCTTCAGGGTCATGCAACAACGCCTTGTAATCATTGGCCAGCGCCAGCATCGCCTCGATGTGGCCAAGGTCGTGGTAGTGGCGATCTTCGGCCTCATAGAGCGCGGAAAGCTCGCGCTTCAGGGTCTCGTCCATCAAGGTTGCGTTTTCCATGGCTGCTTGAAATTCCGCCAACCAAATCCATTTCACCAAGCACTAAGGAAAATTGAGTTCACCCGTGCTATGATCTGGCTTATAGGTGCGGCCGGAGAATAGGCAAGCCGCCAACCGAGACATTGGGTAGCCGAGACATTGGATGGCCGGAGACATCAGATGAACAGCGTTACGATTTCCCGTCCCACCAGGGTGCAGCCGGTAGATCCGATCTGGCGTTCGATCCGCGACGAAGCGATGGAAGCGGTCAACCGCGATCCGCTGCTGGCGGCGTTCCTCTATTCGACCATCCTCAATCAGGAAAACCTGGAAGAAGCGGTCATTCACCGGCTGGCCGAGCGCCTCGCCCATCAGGACATCGGCTCCGACCTCATCCGCCAGACGTTCAAGGCGATGGCGGCCGACGACAAGGACTGGTCGACGACGGTGCGCGTCGATATCCAGGCCTATTACGACCGTGATCCGGCATGCGACCGCTTCATCATGCCGGTGCTCTACTTCAAGGGTTTTCACGCCATCCAGACGCACCGGCTGGCGCATTGGCTGTGGAACCAGGGCCGCCAGGACTTCGCGCTGTATTTGCAGAGCCGGTCGTCCTCGGTGTTCCAGACCGACATCAATCCGGCTGCCCGCATCGGCAAGGGCATCTTCCTCGACCACGCCACCGGCCTCGTCGTCGGCCAGACGGCGGTGATCGAGGACGACGTGTCAATCCTGCACGGCGTGACGCTGGGCGGCACCGGCAAAGCCGGCGGCGACCGCCATCCCAAGATCCGCTACGGCGTGCTGATCGGCGCCGGCGCCAAGATCCTCGGCAACATCGAGATCGGCCATTGCTCGAAGATCGCGGCCGGCTCGGTGGTGCTGTCGCCGGTACCGCACAACAAGACGGTTGCCGGCGTGCCGGCCCGCGTCGTCGGCGAGACCGGCTGCGACCAGCCTTCGCGGCAGATGGACCAGCTGTTGCCATCGCAGACGATGGACCACGTCGTCAGCTTCGACATCTGAGTGCTCGGGCAGGGGCTGAATTCCTGCCCCCCATGCCGGCTTGCCTTTACATGGCCATTGTCGACGTGCCAGAAGCGCGCTCAAACGAAGAAGCCGACGATCGGAGAAGACTGTTGAAGCCGGACGAAATCAGAAAGCTGGATGCCTATTTCAAGCGCACCTTCCAGAACCCTAAACTCGAAGTGAAGGCGCGGCCGCGCAAGGAAGATTCGGCCGAGGTCTATGTCGGAGACGAGTTCCTCGGCATCGTCTTCAAGGACGAGGACGACGGCGACTATAATTTCTCGATGGCGATCCTCGACATCGATCTGGCCTGAGCTGGGAGTTTAGCTGGCCGCTACGCCTCAAGTGCTGCGGCGATACGGAACCTTGCAGGACGCCGGTGGGACAGCGCCCCCCTCTGGCCTGCCGGCCATCTCCCCCACGAGGGGGGAGATTGGCAGCCTCGGCGCTGCGCTCTTCCTGCAACATTGGAGATTGGCGAAAGCCAAGATGACGGCCGATCTCCCCCTTGTGGGGGAGATGTCCGGTAGGACAGAGAGGGGCGCGAAGGATCGCTACGGAACGGCTCGTTTCGTTGCTTATCGCCCGGTCTTCTGCACACGCGCTGCTTCGGCAGAAATCGCCGCGTCGAGCCCCTGCCAGTCGCCCAGGAATTCCCGGGGGAAGCGGTAGGTGAGGCTGAGATTGTCGCCGACCAGGATGTCGCGTTCGCAGGGCGCCAGCGATTCGTCCGCGCTCGGGCCGCTCAGGCAGCGTGCGACGAACGGATCCTTGCCGGGGCGATCGGCGACCGCCAGCACTTCGTTGAGATAGCCTGATTTCTCGCTGAAGGCGTAAAGCGTGGTGCCGCCAGGGCCGGGCGTACCCGGCTTGGCGATCAGCGCGCTGTAGATCGGCGCGAAGCGGCCGCTCATGTCGCGCGACATCATCTGCGGCTCGAACGACAGGAAGACGATGTCCTTGCTGGGTCCCGTGTGGTTGAAGTCGTTGCGGGCAGCCTCGCTGTAGCCGTCCATCTCGGGATAGCGCAGATAGAGGTCGAGTCGCGAGGCGATGCCGTCGCGCCGGGCCTGGGCAAAGCGGATGACATTGGCCGGCACGGCGATGACGTTGTTGCCGATGACGACCCTGTGGACCGTGGTGTCGTCGGTGTACCCGGCCATGGCGATCGAGCGGCCGAACCATTTGCCCCCGAGGCTGATCGCCACCGAAACCAGCGCCAGCGTCGCGAATGCATAAAACACCCGCCTCATCAGCGTCGAATCGACGACGCTGAGTTGCGGGCCCTCAGTGGCGGCTGCCTGCTTCATCGCGACCCTCGTTTGCCGTCCCATCGGGTGTACCTGAACGGCACATCTCGACGCGGCACGGCTCTTGCTTCGCAGCTTTGCGGGCGACTGTGCAATTTCATGGTAAACGGAGGGTAAAGATGGGCCCGGTCGAACAAATCATATTCAGTTTTATGGCTGGGCTGACGGCTTGCGGCCTGGCCGGATCGGCGATGGAGCTGATCGCCGGCCGCAGGCTTGCCTTCGTCCAACCCTATGTATCGTCGAAGCACATGCTGCGCTCGCTCGCCGCGACGGCTTGCGCCGGGCCGCTGATGTTTGCCAACGAGGCGCTGGACGCCTGGCGCGAGCGTCGCATCTCGGTGCTGGGGCTGATCTCCTGCGGCTGTACGGCGACCATCTGGGCGCTGGCGCTGGGCATGGTGGTGATCGCCATTGCGTCCTGGGCGGCTTCGCTTCTAGGGTCTGGCAGCTTGTCGGTGTGAGACGATCTGGAGACAGCAATGCCGATCTACGCGATTGACGGAAAAGCGCCCGCCTTCGAGGACGCCGACAGCAATTGGATCGCGCCCGACGCCACGCTGATTGGCAATATCAGGATCGGCCGCAATGCCGGCTTCTGGTTCGGCGTCGTCGTCCGCGGCGACGACGAGCCGATCGTCGTCGGCGCCGACACAAACGTGCAGGAGCACACAATCATGCACACCGACGCCGGCTTTCCGCTGACCGTCGGCCAAGGCTGCACGATCGGCCACCGTGCCTTGCTGCACGGATGCACGATCGGCGACAACAGCCTGATCGGCATGGGCGCCATCGTGCTGAATGGGGCGAAGATCGGCAACAACTCGCTGGTCGGTGCCGGCGCGCTGGTCACCGAAGGCAAGCAATTTCCCGACAATTCGCTGATCGTCGGCTCGCCCGCGCGCGTCGTCAGGATGCTCGACGAGGACGCAGTCGCCAGGCTGCGCGCCTCGGCCGCGCATTATGTGGCAAACGGCAGGCGGTTCAGGGCGGGGCTGAAGAAGGTCTAGCCGACCCGGAAATGGCGGAGCCGCGCCTTGAGATACCGAAGCATAACCCCTTCCAAGTCAAACCGGCTGGGCGGTCGGCCGGAACAAGATCTCGTTGATATCGACGTCGTCGGGCTCGTTGATCGCGAAGGCGACCGTTCGGGCAAACGTATCTGGCCCCACGGCGATCTTGCTCACGAAGTCCCTGGTCCCCTGCTGGATATCCTTCTCGCTGATATGCTCGAGCAACTCTGTGCTGACAGCGCCCGGCGAGATCACCGTGGTGCGGATATTGTAGGGTTTCACCTCTTTCCGCAGACCCTCGGATAGCGCACGCACCGCGAACTTGGTGGCGCAATAGACCGCCGCACCCGGGTCGACCACATGGCCGTATACGGACGAGACATTGATAATGTGCCCCGATCGCTGCTCCTTCATGTACGGAAGCGCGGCCGCGATGCCGTAAAGGACGCCCTTGATGTTGACGTCGATCATCCGGTCCCATTCGTCGACCTTGAGCCGTTCGAGCGGGGCCAACGGCATGAGGCCCGCATTGTTGAGCATCACGTCGATGCGGCCGAATTCCCGGACCGCCGTATTCACCAGGTTCTGGACCTGGCCGGCGTCGGTGACGTCCGTAGTAACGGCCTTGGCTTTGTGCCCAGCGGCGGTCAGTTCCTGGACAAGGGCGTCGATGCGGTGTGACCGCCGTGCACCCAGGACCACGGAAGCGCCTCGTGCGGCAAGATGGCGTGCCGTCGCTTCACCGAGGCCACTGCTGGCACCGGTGATGACGACGACCTTGTTCTCGATTCCTTCGGACATGAGATTCTCCTTGACAAGAATTGAAAGAGTTCAGGTGCGGGGGCCGGCCGAGGCGGCGAGCAAGGCCGATCCCGTGAGCAGGACGGCGGCGAGAAGGAAGGCGCTCCACCAGCCGGCCACGTCGAACAGCAGGCCTCCTGCAATAGCGCCGCCTGCGATCGCGAACTGGATCAGGGCGACCTGGAGTCCGCCCCCGGCCTCCAGGTCTTCAGGGATGAGCGTGCTCATCCAGGTGTTCCACGCCACCGGGATCGGGGTAGCGAACAGTCCCCAAAGAACCAGCAGGCCGGCCGTGGCGCGTGCAAACGGTCCAAAGGCAATCAGCAGTAGAGCGAAGACCGCGAGTGCACTCGGCAGCCCGATCAGCACGGCTGTGAGGTGCCGCCGGAGTATGAAGCCGACAATCGACAGTCCCGCCACGCCACCGAGGCCGACGCCCAATAGAGCCAGTGAGAGGGTGTTGACCTCAAGGCCCGTCACGTTTTCCAGAAACGGCCGCAGATAGATCGAGAGCGCGTTCTGCCCGATGAAAGCGAGCCCGGTCGCGCCCATGCCGATGGCGAATCTGCGATTCCGCAGCAGGCCGAACATGCTCGACACCGAGGCGATCTCTGTCGGCGGCATCTTCGGGAGAACGGCCAACTGCCACACGAGCGCCGCAAGGCCGATGGGGACAGTGACGAAAAACGTTCCCCGCCATCCGATCAGCGATCCGAGGAAGCTGCCGACGGGCGCGGCGATCACCAATGCGAAGGCAGTGCCACCCTGGAGCAAGGCAATGGCCTTGGGCAGGTCGGGTCCCGCGGCCAGGCGGGCCAGAATGGCCGTCGACAGTGACCAGAAACCGCCGATCGCGATGCCCACCAGCGCCTGCCCGGCCAGGAAGACCAGGAAGTTGGGAGCAAGCGCCACCGCCAGGCTCGATGCGGCCAGCACTGCCGTATAGACCAGAACCACCGTCCGTCGATCGACGTTTCGCAACAGCGAGTTGCCGAAGAGGCTGGTAACCACGGCGAAGAATCCGGATACCGCGATTGCCTGGCCTGCCTGACCCTCGGAGACGGCCAGATCCTGAGCGATCGGGGTGAGCAGGCTCACCGGGAGGAACTCCAGTCCGACCAGAAGGAAGGTCAGCAGCGACAGGCAGACCACCGCAGACCATGGGGTCGTCCCGCTGTCAGCAGCAGTGGCCTCGTCCAGCACGAAATCGATAGTCATAAGGCAGTCTCCTGTCCGTTCCCGAACTAAGTAGTCGGGCTGGCTAAATGCGACTAGCGGGTATAATTTTGATGTGGTTGTGAATGAGGCTCATCAATGCCACGCGACGAGTTCGCCGAAATGCGCGCGTTCCTGGAGATCACCCGGACGCGGAGCTTCACCCGAGCAGCCGCCAAGCTCGGGGTCACTCCTTCGGCCCTTAGCCACACCATCAAGTCGCTGGAGTCGCGGCTTGGCGTCCGTCTTCTGTCTCGCACCACGCGCGACGTGGCCCCGACGGCGGCCGGTCAACGCCTCAAGGAAGGCATCGAACCGCATTTCGAAGGCATCGCGGCTGAGGTCAGCGCTCTCGGCGTCCTTCGCGACAGGCCGTCCGGCAACATTCGCCTGGTGTGTACCGACGATTCGGTCGACATTGTCTTCCGCGCCCGGCTGCCAAAGTTCCTGAGCGACTTCCCCGATATCAATGTCGAGTTGGTGGTCGACAACGCCTTCACCAACATCGTCGAGCGCCAGTTCGATGCCGGCGTGCGTCTGGGCGAGTCCATTGCCCGGGATATGGTAGCCGTGCGCATCGGAGCCGACGTCACCTACACTGTGGTCGGCTCACCCCATTACTTCGCCCACCGGACACCGCCGGAGACGCCGCAGGAGCTGACCGGCCATAACTGCATCAACTACCGGCTGCCGACGTCAGGATCGGTCTATGCCTGGGAATTGCGGGAAGGAGCGCGCGAGTTCAGTGCTCGGGTCGAGGGGCAACTGACGCTTAACAACATGGGGCCGGCGATCCAGGCCGCGCTTGACGGAGTGGGCTTGGCCTATCTGCCGCGCGAACTCGTCCTTCCACACATTGAGAGTGGCCTTCTCCAGGAAGTCCTGACCAAATGGTGCCCGACGTTCCAGGGTTACCACCTGTACTATCCAAGCCGGCGCCATCCCTCTCCGGCGTTTTCCGCCTTTGTCGACGCGTTCCGTATCAGGGGCAAGTAACAGCGTTTCGACGGCAAACGGCAGCTCGTATCCCACAAACGATCGTGAGACAGCTTGGATGACGAAGCGCAGTTGGAGGCAAAGCCGAGATAACTGTATCGAGATGTGTTCCGCCAGAAATGGTGGAGCCGGCCCGGGGACGGGGCCGGCTCCTTAAACCCGGTCGTTGGGGACGGGGAGGGTGGGGACTCGACCGGGTTTCTCCTAAAGCGCGAAGTCATGCGACGCACTTAACCTCTGCTTTATGCATGTCGCCCAAAACCGCTACGCGCTTTTGGGCGACATGCCTTGGCGTCCTCAGCGGACGCTGGCGACCGCGTCGGAGCGGCCGTCGTTGATCGTCACCCAGGCGCCGGAATTCCGCTCGGACTGGCGCTTCAGGTAGGTGTAGCCGGTATTGGTCCAGGACAGCACCTTGGGCTGGAGATTGTCGAGGATGAACTCGCCAAGGCTGGTGCGCACGGTCAGCACCGCATGGCCGTCACCATTGCGCTGGCGCACCACCGTCATCAGCAGATCGCCGGCCGGCACGCCGATGCTCATCAGCTCGCGGCGCTTTTCCAGCGCATAGTCCTCGCAGTCGCCGAAGCCGCTATTGGGAAAGGACCAGACTTCCTCCTTGCCCCACATTTCCATGTCGGTGCGCGGCGCGACCCTGCTGTTGACCGAATTGTTGATCTTGACGATCGTCGCCCACAGCTTGCGGGTCAGCTCGACGGGTGCCCGGCCAGGCGTCCTCTGATTGCATTCCTGCGGAAGCTGCTGGCACAATTCGTAGTGTCCGACCGGCTGCGTGGTGCGGCCGCCGGTGTGCATGAAGGCCGGCTCCGCCGCGTTTACAGTCCCCCAACCGAAAAGCTGCATCGCTATTGCCGCCAGCAACAGCTTGCCCCTCATCCTGTTCATTATTCAGTCTCCCCGTTTGAGGAGACAATGACACGGCTGGATTTATTTGACGCAAAAGCGCGAAGTAGACATTAAGTAAAACGCCAGTAGAATAAACATAAAATTTGACGCAATTGAGTATAGAATTGTTAGGGTGCCCTTCGGGTGCATCCGCGACAGCGGGGCAGCGCCCCCTCGGTCCTGCCGGACATCTCCCCCACAAGTGGGGAGATTGGCAGTTCCGGCGGCCCGCTCATTCCTGCGACGCTTGAGATTGGTGAAAGCCGTTTTGAAAGCCGATCTCCCCCCTCGTGGGGGAGATGCCAAATGGTGGCAAAGAGGGCAAGACAGAGGGGGGCGCGAAGGATCGCCAGCCTCTCTCTTCCCTATAGTGCTGACGCTTCCGCGTCAGCCGCGCGACGAGCTGAATTCGGTATCGAGCGTTTCCGGCCGCTGGATGACGGCGAACTCGATGGCGACGCCATCTTCGAAATGCCGCACTATCTGGCCGCGCATGGTGCCCAGCGTCACCTGGACGCCGATGGCCGGCTTGACGTCGATCTCGATCGCCGCGCCAGACAGCGACAGGTCGATGATGCGGCACTGGTACTGGCGCCCGTCGGCAAGCTGCAGCACGCTCGTCGGGTTGCGCGGCGCCACGCGTTCATGGCGGCGGTCTTCCGGCAGGTCGAGCTCGTGCTTGTTGGCAAGCCAGGTCAGTTGCGCGGCGAGCTTGTCCCTCTTGCGGTCCGACGCGATGACGGTCATCGCAAAGCCATCCTGCAAAGTGCGGGTGATGACGCCTTCAATGCGGCCGATGTGATCGATATAGGCAATGACCTTTTCGCCAGCCAGGCCGGCGCGCTCGGTGCGCAGCGCAACGTTGCCGGGCGACATGTCGACCACCTGGCAGGGATGTTCGGTGCGGTCTTCCAGCATGAAGCGTCCGTAAATTTTCACGCGGACGCGCTGAAAGTTACGCCTTTCAGCTTGGGACGGCGCATGGTCGACCGCCGCTGACCTCATCACTGCCATACCCCGTTCGGCATTCCGCGCATGGATGCGGGGAATTTCAGCGGAAAACTACAACAAAGCAGGTTAACAAAGGGGAAAGCCCGGCGCCATTGCTTTAAGCTTTAGGCATCATTCCTCGCGTCCGCCGTCGAAGACGACCAGGTGACGGATGCGGCGGGCCTGGCCGAGCGCCGAAATCGTCTCGGGCGGGTCGAATTCCGACGGGGCGAGCGAGGGAACCTCTATCGCCGGCCGGTTCCCCGGGAACATCGGCTCCTTGTCGGGATCGACGACGCGGATCGAATCGATCAGCGCGTCGAGAACCGGGTCGGCGCCCAGCCAGAAGGGCTTTTCGACGGCACTTATAACACCGAGGCAACGCGGGCTCTCGACACCGCCGTCGAGCGGCAGCGCGAGCAGCTCGAACCTGTTGGAACGGCCGCTGCGGCTGAAACCCTCGTAGGTGATGAGCACCACCGATTTCAGGTCGAAGACGCCATCGGTCAGCTTCGAGATCAGCCGCTGGTCCTTCTCGCGCCACAGCGAAGGGAATGAAAACCCCTTGAGTTCGCGGCCATAGACCGCGCAGAGCCTGGTGCCGGCGAGCCGGAACACCGCTTCGCCGCGCGTGTCCTTTTCCAGGATGAACGTGTCGGCCAGCAGCGACTTGATGTCGGCGGGTTCGACTTCCGAGCGCTTCGGGGCAGGGCGTCCGTCACGCAACCGGTTCCAATAATGGAACAGCGTGATCGATCCGGTCTGGTTCATGCTAATGCTGCTCCGCGCATTCTGTCTTCTGATGTCCCATCGGTGAACAGAAGGGCGCCCTCCGAAGACCTACATGCGTTGCGGAGCAGGATGCGTGCCAGCATCGTTAATACTTGTTCACGGGTCGGGGCGGTTAAGGTTAACAACTGGTTTACGTTGCGCGCCGGCCAGGCCTGTGGCACACCAAAACCACTCCAGAAGCGGTCGTTTTGCGACGATCGGCAGCACTTCAGTCAAGAGTTCAGGGGGAGCAAGGGGGCTCGACCAGCCGTTCAAGGGAAACCTTGGACGGCTTCTTTTTTTGATTCGGGGCTGCTGATTCGCCGTTTGTGATTCGGTTGGCCGTGATCTACATGCTCGCCAAGTCCAATCCAGCGACTGAGTGCAAGCCATATGAGCGACCCAGAAAGCCCACCGGAGATCGAGCAGGGTCAGGGTGGGCCTGCCGCCCGCGAACCGGAGCAGCGCCGCGAACCGGTGTTCAACCTGCCGCCCGTGGTGCTGGCGGTGATCGGCATCTGCGTCGCGGTCCATCTGATCCGGGTCTATTGGCTGACCGACGACCAGGACTTCGAACTGCTTGTCCGGGCTGCCTTTATCCCCATCCGCTATTCGGGCCGCTTCGATCTGGATTTCTTCGCGTTTTCGAGCCCCTTTACCTATGCCTTCCTGCATGGCGGCTTTGCCCATCTTGCCATCAACATGGTGTGGCTCGCGGCCTTCGGCTCACCGTTGGCCAACCGCTTCGGCGCGCTGCGCTTCAGCCTGTTCTTCGCCGCGACCGGACTGGCGGCGGTGGCGTTGTTCTGGGCCATGCACCCGCTTGGCGAGGCGCCGCTGGTCGGCGCCTCCGGCGCGATTTCCGGCATGATGGGCGCGGCGGCACGCTACGGCTTCCGCATTGACCGATCGTCGGGCAAGGCCGCCTTCGCCGGCCAGCCTTTGCCGATGGCGGCGGTGCTGCGCTCGCGCGGCGTCGTCACCTTTCTCGCCATGTGGATGGTGATCAACCTCGCGACCGGCCTCTTCGGCCTGGCGCCTGGCATTGACGGCCAGATCGCCTGGGAAGCCCATATTGGCGGCTTTCTTGCCGGCTTTTTCGGCCTGCGGTTTTTTGATCGGCGAGAGCAGGTGCCCCGGCAGGCGGACGAGCCGGAGACCTGAGACGGCCGCACTTGAAATGCAACCGTTCGCGGCGCACCATGTTCATCCCAGGCCAAGCCGGCCAGGACAGGAGCCGGCAGGAAATGCAGAGGAGGACGCCATGACTGTTAAGGCAATTCTCGAGGCAAAAGGCCACGACGTGGTGACGCTCGGGCCGAACGAAAAGCTCAGCGAAGCCATCCGCATGCTTTCCGAACACAGGATCGGCGCGCTGGTCATCACCAACGGCGATCACAAGATCGTCGGCATTCTTTCCGAGCGCGATGTGGTGCGGGTTCTCGCCAAGGAGGGGGCGGCGGCGCTCGACCTTGCCGTCCGCTCGGCGATGACGCCCAAGGTGAAGATCTGCAATGAGAACCACACCGTCAACGAGGTCATGGAGATCATGACCAAGGGCCGCTTCCGCCATCTGCCGGTGGAAAAGAACGGGCTGCTCGACGGCATCGTGTCGATCGGCGACGTGGTCAAGCGGCGCATCGAGGATGTCGAGCGCGAGGCCGAGGAGATCAGGGCCTATATCGCCACGGCATAGGTGACGGCGGCCGGGTTGCCGGCAGGTCGATTTTTCAAGCTGCTATCGCAGTTCGTCGCGGCAGGTGCGGGCCTGTGCCGCGTCGGCGCCTGCGGCTTTGCGCTTGTCTCTTTTGGCGGTTTGCACTAGCGAAGTTGCACAGCAAAATATGCGTTCTCGCATATCCGCAATTTCAGTATGCAGGCCCTTATGAGCATTATCGACACCCGCACGCCCGACGCCAAGCGCCTGGTTCCCGGCGCCACCGGCGACTGGGAGATCATCATCGGCCTCGAGGTCCACGCGCAGGTGACCTCGCAGGCAAAGCTGTTTTCCGGCGCCTCGACCATTTTCGGCGCCGCGCCCAACGCCAATGTCAGCCTGGTCGACGCGGCGATGCCCGGCATGCTGCCGGTCATCAACGAGGAATGCGTCAAGCAGGCGATCCGCACCGGGCTGGGCCTGAAGGCCGAGATCAACCACAAATCGGTCTTCGACAGGAAAAACTATTTCTATCCCGACCTGCCGCAGGGCTACCAGATCTCGCAGTTCAAGCAGCCGATCGTCGGCGAGGGGAAGGTGATCGTCTCGGTCGGCCCGGACCGGCAGGGCGAATTCGAGGACATCGAGGTCGGCATCGAGCGCCTGCACCTGGAGCAGGACGCCGGCAAGTCGATGCACGACCAGCATGCGACGATGTCCTATGTCGATCTCAACCGCTCCGGCGTGGCGCTGATGGAGATCGTCTCCAAGCCGGATATGCGCTCCGCCGATGAAGCCAAGGCCTATGTCACCAAGCTGCGCACCATCGTGCGCTACCTCGGCACGTGCGACGGCAATATGGACGAAGGCTCCCTGCGCGCCGACGTCAACGTCTCGGTGCGCCGGCCCGGCGGCGAATTCGGTACGCGCTGCGAGATCAAGAACGTCAACTCCATCCGTTTCATCGGCCAGGCCATCGACTACGAGGCGCGCCGCCAGATCGCCATCCTGGAGGACGGCGGCAAGATCGACCAGGAAACGCGGCTGTTCGACCCCAACAAGGGCGAAACGCGCTCGATGCGTTCCAAGGAAGAAGCGCACGACTACCGCTATTTCCCCGATCCCGACCTTCTGCCGCTGGAATTCGACCAGGCCTATATCGACGTGCTGGCAAAGGACCTGCCGGAACTTCCCGACGCGAAAAAGGCGCGGCTGATCACCTCGCTCGGCCTGTCGACCTACGACGCCTCGATCCTGGTATCGGAAAAGGCGGTCGCCGACTATTTCGAGAAGGTGGCCGCTGGTCGCGATGGCAAGCTTGCCGCCAACTGGGTCATCAACGATTTGCTGGGTGCGTTGAACAGAGCCGGCAAGAGTATTGAAAATGCTCCGGTTTCGCCCGATCAGCTCGGCGCGGTCATCGATCTGATCAAGGAAGGCACCATCTCCGGCAAGATCGCCAAGGATCTGTTCGAGATCGTCTGGAACGAGGGCGGCGATCCGCGTCAGCTGGTCGAAAGCCGCGGCATGAAGCAGGTCACCGATACCGGCGCCATCGAAAAGGCGGTGGACGAGGTGATCGCGGCCAACCCGGACAAGGTCGAACAGGCGCGCGCCAAGCCGACCATGGCCGGCTGGTTCGTCGGCCAGGTGATGAAGGCGACCGGCGGCAAGGCCAATCCGCAGGCGGTCAACGAGCTGGTCAAGGCCAGGCTCGGGATCGAGTAGGATGTTCGTCCGCACCGCCGGCGAGCGCGATCTTGCGGCGGTGCGCGCATTGCTGGTCGAGACATGGCATGCCACCTATGATGCCATTTACGGCGGGGCGCGGGTCACCGAAATCACCGATGAATGGCATTCTATCGCCGCGCTCAAGGCACGGCTGACGCGGCCGAACTCGGAGTTCCTGGTCGCCGACGACGGCAAAAACATCGGCGGCATGGCTTTCGCCGCCGCTACCACGGATGCCAGGATCGTCATGCTGAACCAGCTTTACGTGCATCCGGCCTGGCAGAGGCAAGGCATCGGCCAGGCGCTGCTGGACGAGATCGCGGCCAGCTTTCCGGAGGCCCGGACGCTGCGTGTCGAGGTCGAGGAAGCAAATGCTCCGGCTGTCGCCTTCTACCGCTCGAGGGGGTTCTTGCCCGCCGGCAACACGGCCGATTGCGGCGGCGCCTCGGGATTGCCGGCGCTGGTTTTGGAGAAGGCGATCGGCTAGCTCGTTTGCCTGGCGCTCAGTTGCGTTTCTCAGGCAGGTTGGAGCAGCCGGCAGCGAGAAACTCGCACGGCAGGCTGCCGCCGCCGCCCGACGTGTGCGGGGGCGTGGCGGCTTCGATTTTTTCCACCTCGTAATATTTCGAGGTGACACCCCATTTTTTGACGCCCTGGCACGTCGAGCGCACGCCAACCTCCGTCGCCTTTGCCGCAGTCTTGTAATAGGTGGTGATCCGGCAGGATTGGCTGACCGGCAGCGCGTTCGCCGGGCTCGTGACCGGCGGCAGGAAGTTCGGGAAGGCAAGCAGCGAGATTGCCGCAATGATCCTGACGGCGGGCATGGTGAGGGGAAGGTGCTGCATCGTTTGTCTCCATCGATGGCGCCGCTCGCTCGTGGCGCAGCGGCGCGTTTGTTCCGGCAAGATCAGGCCATGATGCCGGTGCTGCCGCATCTGCCGCGCGGGGGAAGGCGGTAGCGGTCTGAACCGCCGCCGTCATCCGCGAGCGGCCGCGTCAGGGCGTTTTCGGCTTGATGAGCGTCTCTATCGGAACGGCGACTTTTGGAGGCCGGACCGTACTGGTTCCACCATCGACGGCCAGCCCGCCACTGTTGAGATAGCGTACCGTATAGTGCAGCTCATAGCCGGGAACTCTGATCCATGTAGGCTTGGGATTGAACTGGTCCGGCGGCCTCGAATACCACTTCGGGATCTGCATGATCTTGGAACCGGCACCGAATCCCGCAGTCTTGGCCGCTACTGCGAAGGCGCTGTCTCTGGGGTCGTTCGGCGGCTGGTCGACATTGCCGATGACGACCAGCGAATCGTATTTTCGCGCGTCCAGCCGTACTGCGGGAACGTTCAGCGCAGCCAAGTCGCCTTCGCGCATCGTCAGCGCCTTCTGACGGCCATCCTCATTGGCATAGACGTTGAGGTTTATGGCCTCGGATTCCGCATAGACGACATTGTTGTGGAAGTCGCGGGCTGGCAGGCGTGTGAGGCTGTCGAAGGTCACTTCAACCGTCGGCTTGGCTATGGCGTCCGTCACCACCAGGTTGCGCCGCGGCACCGTCCAGAAGATGAGATCATCGCCGGTGGCCTGCGTGCCGGCGTCGGAGCCGTCTATTGCCGAGCATTTCGAATTTGGAACCGGCGTCGTCACCGGCAGAGGTGCCGAAAACGAGCTGCGTACCTGAGCGTCGATGTAGTTGCCGACGTTGAAAACGTCTTCGAGGATGTTGCCGCCCTCGAAGCTCGCCGGGCCGGGTTGCGAGCGAATGATGACCTGGCTGGAATCGGTCTGCCAGCCGCTGCAGAAGACGTTGACGTCTATGGGAATGCCGATGTGGCGGTCGGAGGTCACCGGGATCGAGACTTTGATGGTCAGGATGTAAGGAACTTTGACAAACCAGCTGTTCGGCTGGTTCAGCATCTGCGTCGCAAAGCGCGACGGCCGCCATTGCTTCTGCGATTCGATCGATGCGCGTGATGATCGTCCCTGGGCGGCCAGCTGTGCGTTGGTGGCGTCGACCTTGGCTTGCGCCAGGTTGCGGACGGTGTTGGTGATCAGGAACACGCCGAGTTCGGCTTTGCAGGGCCTGTTCGATTGTGTGGCGTTGCATGGGGCAAGTGCCGCACTGGGAACCGGCGGCCCCGACGGCGGCGGCTGGGCGGCCGCGGCGGCCGCCATCAGGCAGAAGAACAGCATCGTGCAGGTTTTCAACATGGTATCCTCGCTCTTTCGGTTGGAAACCACCCTCCGGCTAGACAACACCATTTCTTCGACAGCGGTTCATCGCCCGCATGGGGGACGAACCGCGAAACATCGGGCCGGCCCAGCGACGTCGAGCCGCCGTCCTTTCGGATTGGATATCTACTGCTTCACGACGCCTTTGGTTGTCGCCATCGGCGCGACGACCTTGGGCTTGGGGGTTTTCGGGCCGGGGTCGACTACCAATGCGGCCGTGCAGGAGCATTTGCCCGAACCGCAGTTCAGGTCGCCCTTGCACATTTTGGAATGCCGCATATCGGTGCAGTCGGCGGTCCCGGAGCAGGAGCAACTGCCTTGCCCAATCGTTCCGGACTGACATTTGAAGCTCCATGCCGGATCGGCGGCAAGGCCGGCCACAGCGAGCGATACGGCAAAAAGCGTCGTCGAGATGAGCTTGCGCATGAATACCTCCCGGTTCTATCGAGCGATGGAACCACGAAGCAGCAACGCCTTCATCTCCCGCGCGGGGGACGAACTCGCATACCGATGACGATCGTCAATGCTGTCCCTTCAGCACGACGAGATAGCCGCGTTCGACGCGAAGCCGGAACGCGATTTGCCCTGCAGTGCCGGGATCCTTGGAAACCTTGTCGATGACATAGCCGCTGGGATGCGAGCCAAGCCATTCTTCCGGTTTGTCGGTGCTTTCGAACGGCTTTTGCAACCGGGCCAGGAAGCCGACTTCGCCCTGATAGTCGAAAGCCACGGCCCAGTCCGCATCCTTTCGCTCGTAGATGAAGTTGGCGAGCGGCGTCAGATCATAGCGTTTGAACGCGGTTGCCGATGCCACCGCGTGGCCAATGCCGAAAATGACAAGCATGACGATGGCCGAGCTCTTCAGCCTGGCGAGCGGGATCTCCGCCATGAAATAGCCGAACAGGATGACCACGAACGGCAACATCGGCACGACATAATGAGGCTGCTTGCCGGATATCGCGCTGAACACCAGAAACACGGCAACGAACGAGAATGACAGCAGGCGCAAGGCGCGCAGATCCGGCGACTTCGCGTCGATCAGGTTGCGTATCCGCGTGCGCAGCTTCAACCGCCACACCTCGGGTATGAAGATCCACGGTATGAACATGACGGGCAGCAGCAGCAGATAGAAATAGAACGGCCGGCCATGCGAATTGCGCAAATTGCCGGTGACGCGCCCCGCCGACTGGTTCCAGACGAGATCATAAACGAAATTGCCTTTTGTCAGGATGGTCGCCGGCACCAGCCAGATCGCCACCGGAATTAGTGCGGCGAGCAGGGCCAGGCCCACTCCAGCGAGGAAGTTCGGTGTCGTCAGTCCCGCCCGCCGGTCGCGCCAGAACGGGTAGAACAGGATGGGCGCGCCGATATGGATCAGCACCACTGGGCCTTTCGTCAGCACGCCCATGCCGATGAACAGCCCGGCCAGAACGGCCTGCCAGCGGTTGCCGCTGCGGGCAAAGGCAATCAACGACAACAGCGCGGCGAGCACAAAGACCGTCAGCAACAGGTCGAACAGGATCAGCGTCGAATAGATGACGAACACGCTGCTTCCGGCAACCAGCCAGGGGATGCGCCGAGCGATGTCGTCGCGGCCCGGAAACAGGGTCTTTGCCAACGCCGTCGTCAGCCAGATGACGAGCGAGGAGGCGGCGAAGATGACCAGCATCGCCGCCGGCCGGCTGGCGCCGAAAATGTTCCAGACAAGGTCGATCAGCCAAAACAGCAGTGGCGGCTTCTGCAGATAGGGCGCGAAATTCATCGTCGGGACGAAGATCTGTCCGCTCAGATACATTTCCCAGGTGACGCTGAGATATCGAGTTTCGTCGACGGGCAGCAGTGGCCGGAAAGCGACCGCGATTACGATCAGCCCAAGCAGAAAGAGGTAGGGGAGCAGCCGCTCGGTAGATGTCGGTGTCAAAGATCGAGATCCGCGCCAGAAACCATTTTCATTCCAGCCGAGCATAGTGCCGCGTTTCTGGACCGCGAACGACCGCACCATGATTTTGGCCGAATTGCAACGATGCCGGTTTCATTTCCCAGATTTTGCGGACGATGGTGTCAAAGGTTTGAAAAACTTACCTGCCGAGTCATTTGGACCACCGCCGGTTCGAGGAATCTGCGCAAATCAACTGGAGCGCAACGGCGGTGACAATTCGCGCATCAACAGTTCGAGCTCGCGCTGATCGCCGGTACCGGTCTTGTCGAAGATCGTCGCCAGCTGCGACTTGACGGTGCCGGCCGAGACGCCGCCGGCCGCGGCGATTTCCTTTCGCGTCAGGCCGGCGGCAACGTGACCGGCGACTCGCCTTTCTGCCGCGGTCAGTCCGAACAGCGCCGCAATGGCGTCCAGCGCCGGGGTCGGTGTCGAACCGGCCGCGGCGATGAAGATCGCTGCGGCGGCGCGTTGCGAGATGCGCGCCGAGATTTCACGCCGCGCCAGCGGCATGACATGGGCCACTGCCGGAACGACCGTCCTGGCCAGGGGAATGTTGATGCCACAAGGCCCGAGCGCGAATTCGTCGCGCGTGCCGAGCTGGACGGCACGGCCGATCGCGGCGTTGGCGTTGGCATAGGTGAAGGAAAGCTGTCCGCGCACGCAAGCGACCGAGATGTTTTCGGCGAGCAGCGCTTCGGCTGACGGGTTGGCGAAGATGATGGTCATGTCTTCGGCCACGATCAGCACCGGATGGTCGAGGCTTTCGATGATGGAACGGAAGATTTCGGCCTTGCGCCGCTCGGCTTCGAACAGGTCGCCGATGGTCACCGCGCGCCGCACATGCGGTGCCAGCAGGCTGACAAGCTCGAGATCCTCGCGGGAAATCTGGCGCCTGTCCTTGTCGGTCACCACCATCAACGTGCCGATCCGGGTCGGCCGCTTCATCAACGCCACCCAGAAGAAATCGTCCAGGCGGTTGGGTTGCACCCATTCGCGCACGATGCGGCTTTCGAGCCATCTCTGTCGCGTATCCGGGCCTTGCAAAGCGTAGATCGAATCGACGGTGAACGGCACGTCGATCTCCATCTTGGGAACCGCCGCATAGAACGGCACTTGCGAGCCGTAGTCATGCTTCAACGGCTCAAGAACTGCGGGATCGCCGCAGGACACCGAAAATCGCGCGGAGCTGCTGATCGTGTCGATGACGGCGAGCATGGCAAGCTGGCCTTCCGCCAGATTGCAGATGGCCTCGAGTGTCGCCTGCCAGCGGTCGACGTCGGCAATCGAATCGTAGATCGCCTCAACGACCTGCGGCAATGCGCGACCGGCCGTGCCCGCCAGCGATGACATGAGCCCCTCTCATTTGCCGTCCTTGAGGCAACGAAGCTTCAACTGCTAGAATAACGCTGCGTAAGGTTGCCAACAACCTATTTCATCTGCTTCGGACGGCCGCGAAAATAGCGTGAACGTATCGCTTTCCCGTCAGCCATTTGCTCGCCTGTTGCGGCAAGACCCTTGCCTTCGCAATGCCGTGACGCCATAAGCAGGAACAGGCGCCGCAGCCGCCGCGAGGACTTGCTTCAAGGACTTGCCACGAGGATTTGGATGAAGACTTTCCTTCTGCAGTTTTTCACCTGGTGGAACAGCCAGACATTGGGAACGCGCTTCCACACCTGGCGGCAAGGCAAGAAGGTCGGGCAGGACGAGGTCGGCAACGTCTACTATGAGGGCGGCGTCGATTCGGAAGGCCGCACCCGTCGCTGGGTTATCTACCGCGACTATTCGGAAGCCTCGGCGATTCCGCCCGGCTGGCATGGCTGGATCCATCATCGTGTCGACGTTGCGCCGCCAAGCGAAGACTACAAGCCACGCGACTGGCAAAAGCCGCATGTGCCGAACCTCACCGGCAGCCCCGCGGCCTATCGCCCGAAAGGCTCGGTGCTGACCAACCAGCATCGTCCGCAGGTGACGGGCGACTACGACGCCTGGACGCCTGGTTCGTGATCGATCGCCGCGACACGCGCGCGGTCCCCAAGGGCGCGGTCCCCACGGGGGCGGTCCTTTGTCGCCACAATTGCTGTTTAGCTGTTTGCTGATCCGACAGCAGCAACTAGCCTTGGCGTTAAGAGAATCACCCCGGGCGCAAACCACCGGACCTTGCATGAGCATGTTCAGCCGAATTTTGACGGGCGGATTAACCGCGGTCGTTCTCGCTTCTATGGTGGCGCTTGCTACTGCGCAGGAATTGGCGCCGCCTGCGCCGGACGCGTCGGTGGCGCCTGCAGCACCGGCAGTATCCGAGCGCATCACCAATCCAGTCGCTGAATTCGCCGGCATCGACAAGATCACCGGCCGTATCATCACCTTCGATGTTTATATCGACGAGACAGTTCAGTTCGGCGCTTTGCAGGTGACGCCGCGCATCTGCTATTCGCGGCCCGAAAACGAAGAGCCGAAGACGGATTCGTTCGTCGAGGTCGACGAGATCACGCTCGACCGGAAAATACGCCGTATCTTCACCGGCTGGATGTTTGCCGAAAGCCCCGGGATCAACGCCGTCGAGCATGCCGTCTATGATATCTGGCTGAAGGGCTGCAAGCAGAAGTCCGATGTGCCGGCACCCGCCGCCCCCAAAACCAACTAGAACCTGTCAGTGCGCGGCGGATACCGCGCCCTGCGGAACCGCCGCGTTGCCCGAGCGTTGGTGCCTCTCTACGGAGGAGGTTGCCATGATGATGGCCAACAAGAACGAACTTCTCGACATCGAAAGGGGATTCTGGAGCGGCGGTGCCGACTATTTCAAGGCCAATGCCGATACCGACTGCCTGGTGGCCTTCCCGCAGATGGCGCGGGTGATGAGCAATACCGATCTGGCCGCAACTGTCACGGACCCGAACCGCTGGCGCGATCTCGACATCGACCTCAAGGGCATCATCGAGCCGGGCAGCGACATCGTCATGCTGACCTACGAGGCGCGTGCGACGCGGCAAGATGGCGAAGCCTATGCGGCGCTGGTCAGCACCGGCTATGTCCACCGCGTCAATGGCTGGAAGATGATGTTCCACGCACAGACGCCGCTGGTGACGGCAGCAAAAGGCTGACCGGCCGCAAGAGCAAGTCCAGGAAAGTGTGAACGGCTTTCCGGAATTGCGTTTATGTGAAACGATGAACCATTCCAGGTTATGGAAAAAACACGGCCTCGCCCTTCAGCGCCTCGGCCAGCATCTTCTCGTACTTGCCGCGCGGCACGTCGATTGCACCGAAGCGTTTGAGATGCTCGGTGGTGAACTGCGTATCGAGCAGTGCAAAGCCACGCGCCTTCAGGCGTTCGACGAGGTGAACCAGGCAGGCCTTTGACGCGTCGGTCTCCCTGGCGAACATGCTCTCGCCGAAGAACACGCGGCCGAGCGATACGCCGTAGAGCCCCCCGACCAATCGGTCGTTGTGCCAGGCCTCGACCGAATGGCAATGGCCCATCCGATGCAGCTCGATATAGGCTTCGCGGATCGGCGCGTTGATCCAGGTCGAGCGACGTTCCTCGCGCCTTTCAGCGCAGGCCTCGATCGTCGCCTCAAAGTCGAAATCGATGCGGAACTCGAACAGGTTCTTGCGGATCGTCTTTCTCAGGCTTTTCGGTATGTGGAACCCGTCGAGCGGAATGATGCCGCGCGTCTCCGGCCGCACCCAGAATACTTCGGGGTCATTGGCGCTTTCGGCCATCGGGAAGACGCCGGAGGCATAGGCTTTGAGCAAAAGGTCGGTCGGGATGCGATAACCGGGTGCGTAGGGACGGGTCATCGCTTCGCCCTGTATCACTCGCCTTCGGCCAGGTATTTTTCCAGCCAATGGATGTCGTAGTCGCCATTGGCGATGTCGGCGTTGCCAACGAGGTCGCGAAACAGTGGCAGCGTCGTCTTGATGCCGTCGACGACGAATTCGTCGAGCGCGCGCCGCAGCCGCATCATGCATTCGACGCGGTTGCGGCCATGCACGATCAGCTTGCCGATCAGGCTGTCGTAGTAGGGCGGGATCTTGTAGCCCGAATAGACGCCGGAATCGACGCGGATGCCGAGCCCGCCCGGCGTGTGGAAATGGGTGATGGTGCCCGGCGAGGGGGTGAAGGTGCGCGGATCCTCGGCATTGATGCGGCATTCTATGGCATGGCCGTGGAAGCGGATATCCTCCTGGCGCACCGAAAGCCCGCCGCCCGAGGCGACGCGGATCTGCTCGTGCACGAGGTCGATGCCGGTGATCGCCTCGGTCACCGGATGTTCGACCTGCAGGCGCGTGTTCATCTCGATGAAATAGAACTCGCCGTCCTCATAGAGGAATTCGATGGTGCCGGCGCCGGAATAGCCGAGATCGGCGATCGCCCTGGCGCAGACGCCGCCAATATGCGCGCGCTCCTCGGCATTGAGCGCCGGCGAGGGCGCTTCTTCCCAGACCTTCTGGTGGCGGCGCTGCAGCGAGCAGTCGCGCTCGCCGAAATGCACGCCGCGCCCGGCGCCGTCGCCGAACACCTGCACTTCGATATGGCGCGGCTTCTGCAGATATTTCTCGATGTAGACTGCGTCGTCGCCGAAGGCCGCACCCGCCTCCGAGCGTGCCGTCTGCAGCGCCACCTCGAGATCGGCCTCGCTACGCGCCACTTTCATGCCGCGCCCGCCGCCGCCGGCCGATGCCTTGATGATCACGGGGTAGCCGATCGCGGCGGCAATGCGCTTGGCTTCCTTGTCCTCGGTGACCGCGCCGTCGGAGCCGGGCACCACGGGAATGCCGAGGCGTTTTGCGGTACGCTTGGCCTCGATCTTGTCACCCATGATGCGGATATGGTCGCCGGTCGGGCCGATGAAGGTGATGTTGTGCGCGGCGAGGATGTCGGCGAACTTGGCGTTCTCCGACAGAAAACCGTAGCCGGGATGCACCGCGTCGGCGCCGGTGATCTCGCAGGCGGCGACGATCTGGTGGATGTTGAGATAGCTGTCGCGCGACGGCGGCGGGCCGATGCAGACGCTCTCGTCGGCGAGACGCACATGCATGGCGTCGGCGTCGGCGGTCGAATGCACCACCACCGTCTGGATGCCGAGCTCCTTGCAGGCGCGCAGCACCCTGAGGGCGATTTCGCCGCGATTGGCGATGAGGATTTTCTGGAACATCTTTCGCCTGTTCCCGGCTCTACTCGATCACGACGAGCGGCATGCCATATTCGACCGGCTGCGCATCTTCGAACAGGATCGCCGTCACCGTGCCGGCGCGCGGCGAGGGGATCTGGTTCATCGTCTTCATTGCTTCGATGATCAGCAGCGTCTGGCCTTCCTTGACCTTCTGGCCGATTTCGATGAACGGCCTGGCGTCCGGCGACGGTGCCAGATAGGCGGTGCCGACCATTGGCGAGGCGACGGCGTTCTTCGACACTTCGGGCGTCGCCGGGGCGGCCGCTGCCGCGGGCTGCGCGGCTGCCGGGGCATAGGCCGGCTGAGTTGCGGCGACCGCATGGACGGCCGGCGCCTGCCGCGAGACGCGCACCTTCAGATCGCCCAGCTCGACCTCGATCTCGGTCAGGTTGGTGTCGTTCAGTATGCCCGCCAGATCGCGGATCAGCTGCTGGTCAACACCGTTCTTCTTTATCGACATTTTCGAGCCTTCTGTTTGTTGGCCGGTCATAGGCGTGCAGCCAGCGCCTGCAGCGCCAGCGTGTAGCCGAGCGGCCCGAACCCGCAGATCATGCCGACGGCGACCGGCGCGACCATGGAGACGTGGCGGAATGGTTCCCGCGCGTGGATGTTGGAGAGATGCACCTCAGCCACCGGCAGCGGCGCGACGGCGCGGATGGCATCGTGAATGGCGATCGAGGTATGGCCGTAGGCGCCCGGATTGATGACGATTGCGGCGGCCTTGTCGGCGGCCTCGTGGATCCAGTCGACGAGGTCGCCCTCATGGTTCGACTGGCGGAAATCGATCTCCAGCCCAAGTGCGGCACCTGCCTGCTTGCAGTCGTCGGCGATCGCGGCAAGCGTCTTGCCGCCATAGATGCCCGGCTCGCGCTTGCCGAGCGCGTTGAGATTGGGGCCGTTCAGGACGAAAACCGTTTTCAAAAAATGCCGACCTTTCCCGGCGCGGCTAAGCCGGCGCGCCGGACCCTCTATAATGGGCATAGACGCTGGCGAAAAGAGCGCAAGTGCGTTCTTTCGCCGTCCACAACAGCCGGAAAACGGCCCGTGCCGGAAACCCGCAGCCTAATCGAAACCCGAATGCTGATCAGAGCGCGGCCTTCGCCGCCTCGATCTTTTCGGCCAGCACTTCCTGGCCAAGCGCGCCGAACACCACCTCGTTGCCGACGACATAGGACGGCGTTCCGGTGATGGCGAGCTTGGTGGCGAGATCATAGGTCTTGGAGAAGGCCTCGGTGATGCTCGGGTCCTTCATCTTTTCGCGCAGCGCCGCCTCGTCGGCGCCGAGCGACAGCGCCACCTTGATTGCCGCCGCCTCGGTGGCGCGCCCCTGGCCGCCGAGTAGCGCATTATGGAATTCGCCGTATTTCTCCGGCTTCATCAAATGGAAGGCCATCGAGACGACGCTCGCCTTCTGCGAATCCGGGCCGAGGATCGGGAACTCCTTGAGTACGAAGCGCAGGTCCGGATCGGCCTTGGTCAGCGCGCGCATGTCGTCGATGGCGCGTTTGCAGTAGCCGCAATTATAATCATAGAATTCGACGATCGTGACCTTGCCGTTCGGATTGCCGACAACACCGTCGAATGAGGAATTGAAGATCTGGTCCTTGGCGTCTTTGATGACGCCGAGACTGGCGACGCGCTGTTCTTCCTTCTGCTTGGCCTCGAGTGCCTGCTGGGCTTCCAGAAGCACTTCCGGGTTCTTCAGCAGATAGTCGCGGACGATGCCTTCGACTTCGGCACGGTCGAGCTTGGTACCTGAGGACGTCGTCTGGGCAAGCTGTGCCGTGCCGGCCTTCGCCGTCTGCGGATTGCCGGCGACGAAGCCGAACGCCAGCATCGCGAGAGCCGCTGCCACTCCGGTAATGCCCAGCAGAATTGCCTTTGTCATGATCCTCGATCCTCTTGCCTGTGTTCGGGTCCGCCCGGTTTGGCTGTGTCGCAGCCTGCGTCCGAAAGGTTCACTTCTTCTTACCTGATGGTGCGTAGTTTATAATGTCCTGCGCGCGAAGCCAGCCCGGCTCGCCCCGCTTCATGCTCTGCTGCGCCCGCATGGCGAAGATTTTCGCATTCTTGTAGTCGCCGGAATAGAAATGCCCTTCGGCGGTTGCAAGCTCGGCGGCCGGGATGTTGCCGAGTTCCCCGTAAGCCTGTGCCAGATAGCGGTATCCGGCGGCGTTTTCGCGATCCCGTCCGAGGCCGGTGTTGATCTGCGCCACCGCCTTCTTCAGCGAATCCTGCGTGCCGATCGCCATCAGCGCCTGGCCGTAAGAGACCGGCAGCAGCCCCGATCGCGCCGGATCGAGGCTGACCGACTTGGCATAGGCGTCCGCCGCATCCTTCGGCCGGTTCGCCTTCATCAGGATGTCGCCGCGCAATTCCTGGAAATAGGGATTTTTCGGCTGTTCCTTGATCAACGCGTTGGTCTTGGCGAGCGCCGACGCCAGATTGCCGAACAGATAGGTCATCTGCGCGTCGCCATAGCGTGAGGCGAGGCTGCCGGGGTTCTTTCGCATCAATCGCGACGCCGCCGCCTGGCCCTGCATGTAGGCGGCGATCTTGATGCGCATCATGTCATGGCGCTGCTGCAGTGCCGGCGGGTCGACCTTGTCGACGTAAGGGCTCTGCTTCACCAGCACTTCGAGATTGGCGATACGCTCCTGCGGCATCGGATGGCTGATCCTGTAGGGATCGACTTGCGCGCCCGAGAGCGACAATGCGTTCTGGAAGCGGCCAAACGTCTTCAGCATGCCCATGCCGGACTGGCCGGTTGCATTGAGATAGGTGATCGCCGAACGGTCGGCGGTCATCTCTTCGGTGCGCTGATAAGCGAGGATGCTGCGTTGCGCCATCTCGCCGCCGCCGGCCACCACGCCCATGCCGGCGCCGGCGAGACCGCGGCTGTTGCTGGTGGCGCCGGCCACCATGGCGCCGGCGCCAAGCAGCGTCGCCAGGATCGCCATCGTCTTGGCGCGCTCGAGCTGTTCTCGCAATTTCTGCTGGTGTCCGCCGGCGATATGGCCGGCCTCGTGGGCAATGACGCCAATGATCTCGTTGGGCGTTTCGGCCGTCATCAGCGCGCCGGTGTTGATGAACAGCCGGCGGCCGGCAACAAAGGCGTTGAAGCTCTGGTCGTTGACCAGCACGATGTTGATGGCGTCGCCCGACAAGCCCGCCGCCTTGAAGATCGGCCGCGCGTAATCGCGCACCAGCGCCTCGATCTCGGCATCGCGCACAACCGGCACATTCTGCGCAAAGGCATTGACCGAGCCGGCCATGGCGACCACCGCAGCAAGCGACAGCGTCGCGAGGGCGCGCGCTGTCCTGGCGATCGTCGATTTGGGTCGGCTCAACATGGCAGGTCCACTGGTAGACGAGTGGGCGAAGGATGAAAAGTCGGCAGCCTAAACTTACCGAACTTGTGATCCCCACACCAATCGGGCATTTGTGCGGCGCGGCCAGCATGGCCGGCACGTGTGGACAAGTGTGGTGGATTGAAAAATGGTTGTTTCGCTTTCGCGCCGCGGCGCGGTCGAACCGTTCCATGCCATGGACATCCTGGCCGAGGCGAATCGGCTGAAAGCCAAGGGCCTGCCGGTCGTTTCTATGGCCGTCGGCCAACCTTCCGATCCGGCGCCGGCCGGGGTTCGCGAAGCGGCGGCCAATGCCTTGAAAGCAGGCCGCATCGGCTATACCGACGCGCTGGGCCTCGCCGGTCTACGCAAGGCGATCGCGACGCATTATGGCGAGCACTACGGGCTTGACGTTTCGCCCGAGCGGATAGCCGTCACCACCGGATCGTCGGCTGCCTTCAACCTCGCTTTCCTGGCAATGTTCGATCCAGGCGACCGCGTCGCCATCGCTGCGCCCGGCTATCCTGCCTATCGCAACATCATGGCCGCGCTCGGCATCGACATCGTCGAGATCGAGTTGGACGGCGCCGCCTATCTGCATGCCGAGCACCTGCAAGCCGCGCATCGCGAAAAACCGCTGAAGGGCGTGCTGTTCGCCAGCCCGGCCAACCCGACCGGCGCGGTCATTCCCGCCGGCGATCTCGAGGCGCTGGTCAAAACGGCGCAAGAGCTCGGCATCGCCGTCATCTCGGACGAAATCTATCACCGGCTGGCCTATGCGGCGCCCGACACGACGGCGCTTGCTTTCGGCGCGGATGTGACGGTGATCAATTCCTTCTCGAAATATTATTGCATGACCGGCTGGCGCATCGGCTGGATGGTGCTGCCGCAGGAACTGGTGCGGCCAGTCGAGCGCATCGCCCAGAGCCTCTACATCTCGCCGCCCGAACTGTCCCAGATTGCCGCGATCGAGGCATTCAAGGCGACGCCAGAGCTGGAAGCGGTGAAGGCGCGCTATGCCTGGAACCGCGAGCTCCTGATACAACGCCTGCCGGAGCTCGGCTTTGCTTTGGCCGCGCCCATGGACGGCGCGTTCTACGCCTTCTGCGACGTCACCAGGCACACCAATGACAGCATGGCGTTTGCGCGCAGGATGCTTGCCGAGGCGCATGTGGCGGCGACGCCGGGCCGCGATTTCGACCCGCTGCAAGGCCATCGCACGATGCGCTTTTCCTATGCCGGCAGCCACGACGACATGGTCGAGGCGATGGCGCGTATCGAACGCTGGCTGAAGTAGCGGGGGCGACGATGCCGGAGCTTGAACAGGCGCCCCAGCTTGAACAGGCGTTGCGCGAGGTCGCTGCCGAAATGGCGGAGCGTACCGATCGCGGCGACGTCGCCAGCTATATCCCCCAGCTCGGCAAGATCGATCCGAAAAAATTCGGCATTGCCGCGGTGACCAATGACGGCCGCATGCTGACCGCGGGCGACGCCGACGAGGCGTTTTCGATCCAGAGCATCTCAAAGGTGTTCACGCTGACGCTGGCGCTCGGCAATGTCGGCGACGCGCTGTGGCAGCGGGTTGGGCGCGAACCTTCGGGCAATCCGTTCAACTCGATCGTCCAGCTCGAGCACGAGAACGGCATTCCGCGCAATCCATTCATCAATGCCGGCGCCATCGTCGTCTCCGACATCCTGCTTGCCGGCCATCAGCCGCGCGAGGCGATCGGCGAGATCCTGCGCTTCATCCAGTTCCTGGCCGATGACGACACCATCGTCATCGACCGCGAGGTCGCGGCGTCCGAACGCGCCACCGGCTTTCGCAATTTCGCGCTTGCCAATTACATGAAATCGTTCGGCAATCTTCACCATGCGCCGGAACTGGCGCTGGGCGTCTATTTCCACCATTGCGCTATCGCCATGAGCTGCCGGCAACTGGCCCTGGCCGGCCGCTTCCTCGCCAATGGCGGCAAGAACCCGGCGACCGGGCATTCCGTCGTGTCGGCCGAGCGCGCCCGCCGCATCGGAGCGATGATGCTGACCTGCGGCCACTATGACGGCTCCGGCGACTTCGCTTTCCGCGTCGGCATTCCCGGCAAGAGCGGCGTTGGCGGCGGCATATTGGGGATCGTGCCGGGGGTTGCCTCGCTTGCCGTATGGTCGCCAGGCCTCAACGCCAACGGCAATTCCAGGCTGGGTTCGATCGCGCTGGAAAAACTGGCGAAGACGATGAACTGGTCGATCTTCGCGCCATAGTCACCATAGTATAGTCACCATAGTGTTGTCGCCTGAATTGGGGCAAAAAAAATCCCGCGCAGCCGATCGGCGACGCGGGATTTTTTAATCAGAAAGTCTGGCTAATGCGCGGAAAGGCTTAGAAAAAGCCCTTCCGTTGCCACCAGCCGGCACGCTTCGGCTTGTCCTCGGCCTTTGCTTCCTCGGTCTTTGCCTCGTCGGCCTTTGCCTCGTCCGGGACGATCGAGGAGACGACCGGCACGACCGGAGCATCCACCGGTACCGGCTTGCGCCGCGACGGCCGGACCTTCGGCGCTTCCTCGGCAGCCGCCACTTCGGTCTCCTGCGACACCGGTGCGGGGGTCTCGCCGGAAGCCACGGAGGCGGCCTCGGCAGCCGATGTCTCGGCGCCCGCAATCTCGGCAACTGCTTCCGCCGCAACCTTCTTCGGCTTGGCGGCGCGGCGCGGCTTCTTCGGCTTTTCGGCGCTCGGCGTGTCGTCGTTCGCCGGAGCACGCACCGCAAGCTCTTCGGCCGGCGGCGCACCTTCCGGCTCGCCGGTCACGGGCTGTGCTTCCGACACCGCACCTTCCGTCATGGCGGCCGGCTCGCCGGCGCTGGCTTCGATCTCGCCTTCGCCCTCTTCGCGGCGATTGCGCTTGCCGCCGCGCTTGCCGCGCCGGCGCTTCTTGCCGTGACCGTCGTCCGCCGCTTCCGCCGTTTCGGCAACACCGGCCGGCGCTTCACGTTCCGCTTCGGCACCTTGATCGCCGGCGGCGACGAAGGCATCGTCTATCGGCGCCGAAACGGAAGCACCTTCCACAGCAGCGCCATGCTCGCGATCGCCATGTTCGCGTTCCCCGTGCTCACGATCCCCGTGTTCACGATCCCCATGTTCACGATCCTTGCCGCCGCGCCGTCTGCGGCGCTTGCGGCGCTTGCGATCGCGGCCTTCGCCGTCCTCGCCGGACCTTGGCTGCTGCGGCTGCTGGGCAGGGCGTGGCTGCTCGGCCTGCACCGGTGCCTCGTCTTCCTCTTCGATGACGATCTCGTCCTCGGGTTCTTCCGGCTCGACATAGGCCGGGAACGTGCGCGCCTCGACAAAGCCTTCCGGCTTTTCGGCCAGCGCGCCGCGGAAGATGGCATAGTGTTGTGCACCGACCGCGTCATCGGCTTCGATGGTGATGGTCACGCCGAAGCGATGCTCGAATTCCACCAGCGTGCCGCGCTTGTGATTGAGCACATAGAGCGCGGTCGCCGCCGGCGTCCGCACCGTGATGTGGCTGCGCGAATCCTTGAGCAGGAATTCCTCGATTGCCCGCACCACCATCAGCGCGACCGACGAATCGGAGCGCACATGGCCGGTGCCGCCGCAATGCGGGCAAGGCTTCATCGTCGATTCCAGCACGCTGGCGCGGATGCGCTGGCGCGACATCTCCATCAGGCCGAAATGCGAGATGCGGCCGACCTGGATGCGGGCACGATCGTTCTTGAGGTGATCCTTCAGCCGCTTCTCGACGGAGCGGTTGTTGCGGTTCTCTTCCATATCGATGAAGTCGATGACGATGAGGCCGGCGAGATCGCGCAGCCTCAATTGCCGGGCGACTTCCTCGGCGGCTTCCAGATTGGTGTGAAGTGCGGTGTCCTCGATCGAGTGCTCCTTGGTGGAACGGCCCGAATTGACGTCGATGGCGACCAGCGCTTCCGTCTGGTTGATGATGATGTAGCCGCCGCTCTTCAGCGTCACCTGCGGCTGCAGCATGCGGTCGAGTTGCGCTTCGATGCCGTTGCGCACAAAGATCGGCGTCGTGTCGCGGAACGGCTGAACCACCTTGGCGTGGCTCGGCATCAGCATGCGCATGAAGTCCTTGGCCTCGCGGTAGCCTTCTTCGCCGGAAACCAGGATCTCGTCGATATCCTTGTTGTAAAGGTCGCGCACCGAGCGCTTGATCAGGCTGCCTTCCTCGTAAACCAGGGCAGGGGCCGTGGATTGCAGCGTCAGATTGCGGACGTTTTCCCAAAGCCGCATCAAATATTCGTAGTCGCGCTTGATCTCTGCCTTGGTGCGGCTTTCGCCTGCCGTACGCAGGATGACACCCATGCCTTGCGGCACTTCGAGATCGGCGACCACTTCCTTCAGCCGCTTGCGGTCCTGCGCATTGGTGATCTTGCGCGAAATACCGCCGCCGCGGGCCGTGTTCGGCATCAGCACCGAATAGCGGCCGGCCAACGACAGGTAGGTGGTCAGCGCTGCACCCTTGTTGCCGCGCTCTTCCTTGACGACCTGCACCAGCAGGATCTGCCGGCGCTTGATCACCTCCTGGATCTTGTACTGGCGACGGACCGGCTTGCGGCGGTTGCGCACTTCTTCCAGCGCGTCCTCGGCGCCGACCGATTCGACCTCGTGATCGTCCGGATGCGAGGATTGCACCTCTTCCAGCATGCCGCGATCATTGTCTTCGGAGGTTGCTTCGCCGCTTGTCTCGGTCCCGCTTGTCTCGGGCCCGCTTACCTCGACTTGCGGGACGGCTTCCGAGATTACGTCGGCATCGACGCTGGCAGCGATGGAACTGGAACCGCCTTCGGACGGCTCGGTCTCACCGCGATCGGCGGCTTCATCGCTCTGCCCGGCGGCACCCTCGCTCTGTCCGGCAATGTCGGACATGGTGTTGTCGTCAACGGCATCCAGCTTTTCTGCGACGGCATCTTCGCCGTTCTCGCCATTCTCGCCGTCGGCCGCGCCTGCCTCGCGCCTGTGCTCGCCGCGGTCGCGGCTCTTGCCGCCGCGCCGGCGTCCGCGCTTGCCACGGTCGCGGCTCTGGCGGTCCTCGCCTTCGGCGGCTTCCTCGTCCTCTTCGTCCTGGGCTTCCTGTGCTTCCGCACGCAGCAGCGCCTGACGGTCGGCGACCGGAATCTGGTAGTAGTCGGGGTGTATTTCACTGAAGGCGAGGAAACCGTGACGGTTGCCGCCATATTCGACAAAGGCTGCCTGAAGAGAAGGTTCGACGCGCGTTACGCGGGCGAGATAGATGTTTCCTTTGAGCTGCTTCTTGTCCTGGGATTCAAAGTCGAATTCTTCAATACGGTTACCGCGAACGACGACAACGCGTGTTTCCTCCGGGTGGGAGGCGTCTATCAGCATTTTGTTGGGCATTATTTCGTTTCCTCCCGGCAGCCGTCGGCCGCAGCTTGCGAGGCAATGCCCGCTGCCGTGGACCTGGAACATGGGTGCCGGACAATTGAACGTCCGCCGGCCGCTGCCTGAGCGCCATGGCGGTGCCGCCCGCAGCCGTAGTGGCGCGGTTTGTTGCGGACCTTTCCATGATTGCGCTTGAAGCCATCGTCACCAGCAGAACCTTTTGAACCAAAGCCCGGAAAAAACCGGACCAGCTTGTTTGCTCATACAGAGCCGGCACGGGACAATCCCGGCCGTTTTGCTCACGCAGGCGAGTCCCCCGCCACGGGAGCACGCCTGCGAAAATCGTCGCGATCACCGATGCCTTCTTCGCCTGAAGCGAAAGGAGCCGTCTTGCGTCTGACCTGTAGCAGGAAGCTGCGGAGGAGGACGGTTCCAGGATTGCAGTGATCCACCATCGCTTTTATGATTTGGCGGGTTGGAAGGCAACCCCGATTCCCGATGCCGGCAAAAAGCCGTTCCGCAGCGGAAGCCCAGGTTCCAAGCCTTCCATGAAAAGGCTTGGTTAACCTTCTCTGGATACCAATCGTTAATCGAGTTCGCGGCCTGGCAGCACTTTGACAAGCAATAGGGCACTTCGACAAGCGATCGGGCATGACGCCAACGGGAGCGATTGGTAGAAAGATGGGACTGGCAGGCTTCGCAGACAAGGGCCGTCATCATGGAGGCTGGTTGTTCCGCACCGCCTGCCTGCTGCCGCTGATCCTGGCTTGCCTGGTCTTTTCGCCGCTTTCGCGTGCTGCCGACGTACCGCTCGGCGCCACAAGCTACAAGATGGCCGGCGATGCCACCAAGATGCGCATCGTCATCAATTTCGACCGCGAACCCGACATCAAATGGTTCCTGCTGCGCGGCCCCAATCGCCTGGTCATCGATCTGCCGGCCACCAGATTTGCCCTCAATGCCAGGGATGTAAAGCCGCGCGGCCTTGTCCGCACGGTGCGTTACGGCGAGCTCGGCGAGGGGAAATCGCGGCTGATTCTCACCGGCAAGGGACCGTTCGCCGTCGACAATCTCGACGTGCTCAAGAACGGTGACGGCAACGGCTACCGCATCGCCATCGACATGTCGGCGGCCTCGCAGCGGGAATTCGACGCAGCGCTCGCCAATCAGGCGCTGACCACCGGTTCGACGGTCTCCGCCGACAAGGCCGGCAGGGTCGGTACCGGGCCGGTCTCCAATCCGGGCCATCGTTTCACCGTCGTCGTCGATCCCGGCCATGGCGGCATCGACGGCGGTGCCGAGGGCCTGAACGGTACGGTCGAAAAGAACGTGACGCTCGCCTTTGCCATGGAACTGCGCGACAAGCTCGCCGCCAGCGGCAAATACGACGTGTTCCTGACGCGCGAAACGGACGAGTTCCTGCGGCTCGACGACCGCGTGCGCATTGCCCGCCAGCATGAGGCCGACCTGCTCATCTCGATCCATGCGGACACGATCAGCCTCAAGGGCATTCGCGGCGCAACCGTCTACACCGTGTCCGACAAGGCTTCCGATCCCGAGGCGCAGGCGCTTGCCGACCGTGAAAATCTTTCCGACCAGTTCGCCGGCATGGAGATCAAGGACGACAGCAAGGAAGTGACCGATATCCTGATCGACCTGATCCGCCGCGAGACGCATAATTTTTCGATGAGCTTCGCCCATACTCTCGTCGGCCAGCTTTCCACCAGCGTCGGTCTGATCAACAACCCGCAGCGTTCTGCTGGCTTCAAGGTGCTGAAGGCGCCGGACGTTCCATCCGTGCTGGTCGAACTCGGCTATCTGTCGAACGCCAAGGACGAAGCGCAGTTGCTCAGCGCCGATTGGCGCAGCAAGGCGACCCAGAGCATAACCAACGCCGTTGCCCTGTTTGCTTCGGCCAAGGGCGGAACGGGGGCCGGAGGCTGAAATGTCCGCCGGCGCCCACAACCTGAAGCAGCGTTGCACGGCGACAACACCCTGTGCTTTTATTTCCGGCATTCGAAACCGAAATCCCGCGCTGCCGTATTTTGCCCACATGGTCGCGACATGGATTTTGCGATTACGGTTTGGGATCGTCCCGAAAGCTTGCGTGAAGGGCGGCTTCGTTTAGGAAATTCCCGAACCAAGGACTGGAGCGGGTATGATTCGTCTCATTGGCTATTTCTTCGGCATCGGCACGACGCTGGCCCTTTTGGTCGCGGCGGGCGTGGCGATCTATATCGGCCATTTGTCGAAGGACCTGCCCGATTACGAGGTGCTGGCCAAATACGAGCCGCCGGTGACGACCCGCATCCACGCGTCGGATGGCGCGCTGATGGCCGAATATGCGCGTGAGCGGCGGCTTTATCTGCCGATTCAGGCGGTCCCGGATCGTGTCAAGGCGGCCTTCCTGTCGGCCGAGGACAAGAATTTTTACAATCACCCCGGCATCGACGTGACCGGCCTTGGCCGGGCCATTGTCGTCAACCTGCAGAATGTTGGTTCGGGAAAGCGCCAGGTCGGCGCCTCAACGATCACCCAGCAGGTGGCGAAGAACTTCCTGTTGTCTTCAGACCAGACCTACGAGCGCAAGATCAAGGAGATGATCCTCGCCTTCCGCATCGAGCAGGCCTACTCGAAGGATCGCATTCTCGAGCTCTATCTCAACGAGATTTTCTTCGGCTTCGGCGCCTATGGCGTCGCCGGTGCTGCGCTCACCTATTTCGACAAATCGGTGAACGAGCTCACCGTGGCCGAAGCCGCCTATCTCGCCTCCCTGCCGAAGGGGCCGAACAACTACCATCCCTTCAAGCATGCCGATCGCGCCTTGGAGCGCCGCAACTGGGTCATCGACCAGATGGTCGAGAACGGCTACGTCACGCATGAGGAAGGCGAGAAGGCCAAGGCCGAGCCGCTCGGCGTCACGCCGCGCCGCACCGGCAACTATCTCTTCGCCGGGGAGTATTTCACCGAGGAAGTGCGTCGCCAGATCATCGCGCGCTACGGCGAGAATGCGCTCTACGAAGGCGGCCTTTCCGTCCGCACGACACTGGATCCGAAGATGCAGCTGATTGCCCGCAAGGCCATGCAGAACGGACTTATGAAGTTCGACACGCTGCGCGGCTACCGCGGGCCGGTCACGAGCATCGACGTTTCCGGCGACTGGGGCGTGCCGCTGGGCAACGTCAAGCGGTTGGAGGACGTGCCGGAATGGTCGCTCGCCGTCGTGCTCGACAGCTCGGCCACCGGCCTGTCCATCGGCCTGCAGCCGACGCGCCAGATCTCCGGCGAAATCGTCAAGGACCGCGTCGAAGGCACCGTCAGCAAGGAAGACATGAGCTTCGCCATGCGCCACGTCGTCGACGGCAGGACCGTCAAGGCGAAGTCGCCGGCCGACGTGCTGAAGCCGGGCGACGTGATTTTCGTGCAGAAGAACGACGGCTCGGACAACAACTACAGCTTGCGCCAGGTTCCCGAAGTGGAAGGCGGCCTGATCGCCATGGACCCGCATACCGGACGCGTCCTGGCCATGGTCGGCGGTTTCTCCTACGCGCAGTCGGAGTTCAACCGGGCGACGCAGGCCATGCGCCAGCCGGGGTCGTCGTTCAAGCCGATCGTCTATTCGGCCGCCCTCGACAATGGCTATACGCCCGCCTCCGTGATTATGGACGGGCCGATCACCATCCAGAGCGGCAACACGACCTGGACGCCCAAGAATTACGACGGAACGGTGGCCGGCCCGGCGACGTTGCGGTCCGGCATCGAGAAATCGCGCAACCTGATGACGGTGCGGCTTGCCAACGACATGGGCATGAAGCTGGTCGTGGAATATGCCGAGCGTTTCGGTGTCTACGACCACCTGGCGCCGTATCTGCCGATGGCGCTGGGATCCGGCGAGACGACGGTGATGCGCATGGTGTCGGCCTATTCGATCATGGCCAATGGCGGCAAGTCGATCAAGCCGTCGCTGATCGACCGCATCCAGGACCGCTACGGCAAGACCGTCTTCAGGCAGGACGAACGCGGCTGCTCGAACTGCAACGCCGCCGAGTGGCAGAACCAGCCAGAGCCGGAGCTGGTCGACAATTCCGAGCAGGTGCTCGATCCGATGACCGCCTACCAGATCACATCGATGATGGAGGGCGTCGTGCAACGCGGCACCGGCGCCACCATCAACGAGCTCGGCCGTCACATCGCCGGCAAGACCGGAACGACCAACGACGAAAAGGATGCCTGGTTCATCGGCTATACGCCGAACCTCGTTGTCGGCCTCTATATGGGCTATGATCAGCCGAAGGGCCTTGGCAAGGGCGCGACCGGCGGCGGCCTTGCCGCGCCGATCTTCAAGGATTTCATGCGCGTGGCGCTGGACGGCACGCCCAATGTCGACTTCAAGGTTCCGGACGGCATGAAGCTGATTGCGATCAATCGCAAGACCGGCATGCGAGCCAACGCGGGCGACGCCGGAACCATCATCGAAGCCTTCAAGCCGGGTACCGGTCCCGCCGACAGCTATTGGGTGATCGGCATGGGTGCGGACGGCTCCAACGCCACCGGCGGGGCGCTGTCGCCGCAGGCCAACCAGGCCATCCAGTCGGGCGGCGGCGGGCTCTACTGACAATCGCTACATCGGGTCGGGTCGGCTTGACGATGATGGTCGAGCCGGTCCATTCCGCTTTACAGGGGCCGGTACATTACAGGGGCCGGCGCTTTACAGGAGACCGTGCCGTCCCTATGTATCGCGCCATCAAACCGCCATCCAGCAACAGGACAGAACAGCCAGCCATGCGCGCGGAAACGCAAAATATTGTCGACGAGATCAGGCAGGCGATCACCCTGCTGAGGAGGCATCTTTGACTGGGACCAAGCCATAAAGCGGCTTGAGTACCTGAACGTCCGTGCCGAGGATTCGAGCCTCTGGAACGAGCCGCTGGAAGCACAAAAGCTGATGCGCGAGCGTCAGGGCCTCGAGGAAGGCATTGCCGCGGTCAAAGGCCTCACCCAGGCCCTGGAAGACAATATCGGCCTGATCGAGCTTGGCGAGGAAGAGGGCGACGAGGGCGTCATCGCGGAGGCCGAAGCGGCAATCCGCTCGATGCGCGGCGAGGCCAAGGCGCGCCAGATCGAAACGCTGCTGTCGGGCGAGGCTGACGCCAACGATAGCTATCTGGAAGTCCATGCCGGCGCCGGCGGCACCGAAAGCCAGGACTGGGCCTCGATGCTTCTGCGCATGTATACGCGCTGGGCCGAGCGCCGGCGCTTCAAGGTCGAGGTGCTTGAAGTGCATGACGGCGAAGAAGCCGGCATCAAGTCGGCCACGCTGCTGATCAAGGGCCACAACGCCTATGGCTGGCTGAAGACGGAATCGGGCGTGCATCGTCTCGTGCGGATTTCGCCCTATGACAGCAATGCGCGCCGCCACACCTCCTTCGCCAGCGTCTGGGTCTATCCCGTCATCGACGATACGATCGACATCGACGTTTCCGAATCCGACGTCCGTATCGACACGTATCGGTCGTCGGGATCGGGCGGCCAGCACGTCAACACCACCGATTCGGCGGTGCGCATAACCCATCTCGCCACCGGCATCGCGGTTGCCTGCCAGGCCGAGCGCTCCCAGCACAAGAACAAGGCCAAGGCCTGGGAAATGCTGCGCTCGCGGCTTTACGAGGAAGAGCTGAAGAAGCGCGAAGCGGTGGCGAACGCCACCGAAGCGTCGAAGAGCGATATTGGCTGGGGCCACCAGATACGGTCCTACGTGCTGCAGCCCTATCAGCTGGTGAAAGATCTGCGCACCGGTGTCGAGAGCACCAGCCCGTCGAGCGTGCTCGACGGCGACCTCGACGATTTCATGGAAGCCTCGCTGTCGCAGCGGATCGAAGGTGGCGCCGGCGAAACGGTGGCCGATATCGACTGAGGCCGCCGGGCACCAATCCGGCAGGAATGTGGGTTCATCACGCGAGAGTTACGGCCATCGCGCGAGAGTGACGAGCTCTCAATTTGCACTTACCTGTCGTTCTACAACTTTGTTTTTCATCGGATTTTTCAAAAATCGATTTCCGCTTTTGACGCGGATGCCGCGGGCCGCCGGTGCCAAGCCTGGAACCAGCGCGAGCCAAATCCCGTTATTGGGCGATCCCGCTGCCGGGGTTGACCAGGTTTCGTCAATCAGGACGGCAGGTTGGTTCCGGCTGCAGAGGTCGGCGTTCGGTTGCGACAGCAATTGCTTGCGCCGACCAAGGAATCAGCCCAGCATTCATGCGCTGGGGAGGAAAAAAGCATTTATGGCCGGACGCGGCGTATCTGCGACCTGACGATCCGGCCACTGGGAAGACACGTTCCGGGAACGGGCAAGCGAAATGCTTGACAACCGTTGATAGGAACTGCGCTCATGCCTGCTCTCACAACCAGACCGGCCCCAGTCGCCCGCACGGCGCGCCGACTCCTGAATTCACTTGTCGCGGCAGTGGTTTTGATAGCTGCCGCCATTCCATTTGCGGCGCCTGCTCTGGCGCATGATGCCAAGCCGACCGCGGCCATGCCGCAAGGCTGGAGCTATCCCTTCTCCTGCTGCTCGGGCTATGATTGCCGCGAGGTCTCTCAGACATCGATCAGCGAACGTCCCGAGGGCTATGTCATCAAAGGAACCGGGGAAGTCGTGGCCTATAGCGACAAGCGGATCAAGAATTCGCCCGACGGCGAATATCATTGGTGCTCCGTTGCCGGTGCCAATGACGGAAAGACCATCTGCCTGTTCGTGCCGCCATCGTCCTATTAGCGCATGACGCCCGAAAGCTTGCCGACGGGCTGACCCGGGGGTGTGCGGCGGCTTTGGATCGATGAGCCTTCGGTCGGCACTCCAGCACTTTTAACCTGTGCATCGCAGGCTCACAGGTCGCTGACAGGCAGTTGTCAGGAGCGTTTCTTTATGCTGCCTTTGCTTACGGGCGGCATTGTGAGGGACCAATCCATGACGATCAAGGCAAGCTGCCACTGCAAGGCGACGACGTTCGAGGTCTCGCAAGCGCCGCAGACAGTGACGCGATGCACCTGTTCCTTCTGTTCAAAACGCGGTTCGTTGTGGGCCTATTACACCCCATCGCAATTCAGGCTCACCAGCCCGCCGGAGAATGTTTCGTTCTACCAGTGGGGATCGAAAACCATAAAACACGGCTTTTGCGCCACCTGCGGCTGTGGCACCTTCACCGAGACGCCGGACTGGTCGACAGGCGAGCCGAATTTCGACAATCCGAAGATCAGCGTGAACTCGCGGCTGTTCGACGATTTCGATCTCGACAAGGTCGAAGTGGTGGTCATCGACGGCAAGAATCTCTGGTAGCCGGTCGAATTGCGGTGGTCGCGCGAGCCGCTGCAGGCGTGTGGAATTGAGCCGGGGAAAGCCGCGGCAGCGGCTTTTGCTGGTCCGCTTTTCGCCGCATTTCATGTTACAAGTCGCTGGAAGGGCTGATGCGGTGCGCCGTTGCGCGGCCGTGGAATGGAGAGGGACCACCATATGAAAAAGATTGTGCTCGCCGTCGTGGCGACGGCTGTGCTCGTGAGCGCATGCACCACCGATCCCTACACCGGGGAACAGAAGGTTTCCAACACCGCTGCCGGCGCCGGTCTCGGTGCTTTGGCGGGTGCCGGGCTCGGCATGCTTGCCGGCGGTAACGACCGCCGCAACGCGCTGATCGGCGCGGGCATCGGCGCGCTTGCCGGCGGTGCCATCGGTGCCACCATGGACCAGAACGAGGCCGAACTGCGCCGACAGCTTCAGGGCACAGGCGTCAGCGTCACCCGCTCCGGCGATCAGATCATCCTCAATATGCCGTCCGACATCACCTTCAACGTCGACCAGGACGCGGTGAAGGCCGGTTTCTATCCGGTGCTGAATTCGGTGGCCCTTGTGCTGAAAAAGTTCCGCCAGACCACCGTCGACGTGTTCGGCCACACCGACTCGACCGGCAGCGACGAGCACAATTTCGACCTGTCGCAGCGCCGTGCTTTGGCGGTCGCCAACTATCTGTCCGGACAGGGTGTCGATTCCCGCCGCTTCGCCGTCACAGGCTTCGGCAAGACGCGTCCGATCGCCTCCAACGCGACCGCTGCCGGCCGGGCTCAGAACCGCCGCGTCGAGATCCAGCTGTCGCCGCTTACCTGAGGCAAGCGCACGAACCGGCCGCAGCCCCGCAAGGGGCCGCTCTAATGGCTATGCCGGCCCTCCGGCCGCCGGCACCCTTCGTTCGTGATGTCAGGACCGGGCCGGCTGATCGACAATCGCGGCAACGATCCGACGCACGATCGGAAGCACAATCAGCAGACTGGGAAACGCGACAAGCCATGAAGCGCCCCATGCATAGCTCCAGGCCGCTATAAACCCGTTTGTCCAGCCTGCGCCGATTGCCGTCGAAACCGCCGAGACAATCGAGGACATCAGAATCGAAAGAACCAACGGCATCACCACCGCGCCGTAGGAGGGCGGCAGCTTTCTCAACTTGAAGGCTCGATCCGGTGATGCTTGCATCGAAATCTCCCAATCAGAAAAAATGTGCGTCAGCGTTACTGTGAGGACGATCAGGCGGCATATGCCGTCTGCAGCGCCAATTCCCGAATGAAGCTTCGCAGCGAACGCGGCTCGCGGCCAAGCGCGGCACGCAACGTCAGGCTGTTCCCGCCGAGGCCGTATTTGGCGTAGTGGCTGTGTACTTTGGCCAGCATCTGCAACTGCCGGTCGGTATAGGGAAGGCGGGCCTTCGCCGCCCAGTCCTGAAATGTCGGCTCGCCCGCCGAAACCGGCCGGCCAAGCGCTTCGCTCATCATGGCGACGACCTCTTCGCGGCTGTGCATACCGTCGGCGCACAGCTCGAGGGTCGCATAGGACAAACGCGCTTCGGTCAATGCGATTGCCGCCACTTCAGCCACATCGCGATAGTCGACGCGGGCGAGCTTCGCCGTCCTTGGAAACGGCTCGGCGAAAACGCCGTGCTCGACGACGGACGGCCAGGCCGCCGAGATATTTTGCATGAAATTGGCCGGGTGCAGAATGGTGTACTCCATGTTCGTCGAATAGAGGGCAGCTTCAACGGGTACCTTGCTTGCATGGTTTTCCAGCCTCGTATTGGTCGGCTGGATCACCGACGAAAAGACGAATTTTCGAACGCCTGCTCGCGCCGCTGCCTCAACCATGGCAACCCCCATGGCGGCTTCGTCGGGAGCAAAGGCCGGTCCGATGTGAAAGACACCGTCGACACCTTCCACGGCCTGCTCAAGGCTCCGATGGTTGCGCAGATCTCCGATCGCGATCTCGGATGCGCCGGCTTTCCGGGCTTTTTCGGCACTCGCGGCGTCACGAACAAGCGCCCGAATCCTGGCATTGCGGCGGACGAGTTCAGGCACCACCAAACCGGCAACGCGGCCTGCGGCGCCTACGACCAGGACCGTTGGACTGGGTGTTCGCATGACGATCTCCTTCCTTCGAGTCTGCCTTTCGGCCTGTGCAGGGAAGATAAAATCTAGCGAACTTCGTTACAATTGATCGATGTTGCGATAGTTTCTCCCGATTTTCGGTAGAAAGGAGCGATGAGCGATGAGCCGGATAGATGATTTCGAAGCCTTCATTGCCATTGTCGAGCATGGCAGTCTGACGGCTGCCGCACGCCGGCTGAACCGCTCACTGCAGTCGGTCAGCCGGTCCCTGGCGACATTGGAGGAATCAATCGGGGTCGAGCTTCTGCACAGGACGACACGCCGCTCGACGCCGAGCGAAGCCGGAGCGGCCTTTTTCCAGCGCATCAAACCCGCCGTCGAGGAAATTAACGAAGCCAGGCTTCAGGCGGCCAATCGACGGTCTGAGCCATCGGGCATCCTGCGTGTCAGTGCCCCGGTGCTGTTCGGCCCGGACTTCCTCGTGCCGGTTATCGCCGACTATATGCGGACATATCCCCGGGTCGAGGTTGACCTCAAGCTTTCCGATGAATTTGTCGATCTCGATGCCGAGGGTCTCGATCTGGCGGTAAGAATCGGCAATTTGCCGGATTCCAATTTACGTGCGAAGCGCCTGGGCGCGCTGCGGCGCGTGGTGTTCGGCGCACCTGCCTACTTCCAGCAACACGGCCGACCGGCCCATCCGCTCGAATTGCGTGAGCATCAATGCATCGTACGAACCGTCGACGGCCGCCCAGGCGAATGGATGTTTCAGATTGAAGGCAAGCCCCGGCCGGTGAAGGTCGCGGGCACCTTCCGGTCGAATTTGATGATATCGATCTATGCGGCCGCGGTTCACGGATTGGGTCTGGGCTACTCGCCGCTTTGGCAGGTAAAGCACCTGGTGGACGATGGCCGCCTGGAACTGGTTCTAACCGAATTCGAGCCGGTGCCGGTGCCGATACACGCCGTGTGGCCGGAAGGCAGGTCGTCCTCAGCCAAAGTTCGCGCTTTTCTGGACCTGCTGGCATCCCGCCTGGAGCTCAGGGATCTTTAGCTACATAGCGAGCCTAGCGGCATACGGATCGCCGGCAGCACCAAAATCGACCGCCTCGCAGCAACGCCACAAGATTACCGAGAGCAGTACTTCTCAAAAGAGGGTGCTTCGCGCGTCGGCGGGGCCGCGCGCGAGCCGTGTCAGACCTTGGCCACGATCCGCATGAAGGCCGGCATGTCGTCGCCGAAGCCGACGGTCGCGTCATTGTCTTCCTGGCGCTGGCGGGCAGGGCGCTCGCGCTGCGGCCTGGTGTCGCCCCGTTCCGGCGCGCGCCGTTCGTTGCGATCGGGCGAAGCCTTGCGTTCAGATGACGCCTGGCGCTCGCTGTTTTCCGAGCGGATCGCCTCTTTGCGGGTACGTCGCTCGTCGATGTCGGCGACGGTGGCTTCGGCCACGACCGGCTGTTCCTCGCTAACTGCTTCCGGCGCTGCTTCTTCGCTGCGCCTGGCGTGGCGTTCACGCGGTTTGCGCTCGCCCCTGTCCTTGGCGTCGTCCTTGCGGCCGGCACGGCGTGGCGCACCGCGGCCACGGCGCGGGGCCTCATCCTCGCCGCCTTCGCTGGCAACGACCGTCGACAAATCGCCGTCATGCCACTCGATCTTCGTGCCGATCAGCCGCTCGATGGCGTCGATGTATTTGGTGTCCGACTTGGTCGCGATGGTGAAGGATTTGCCCGAGCGCCCGGCGCGGCCAGTACGGCCGATGCGGTGGACGTAATCCTCCGCGTGGATCGGCACGTCGTAATTGAAGACATGGCTGACATCGGGAATGTCGAGGCCGCGCGCCGCGACATCCGAAGCAACGAGGTAGCGCAGCTTGCCGTCACGGAAATTGGCCAGCATCTGCATGCGCGCGCGCTGGTCCATGTCGCCGTGCAGGGCGCCGGCGTCGAAGTCATATTTCAGCAGCGAGCGGAACAGCTCCGATACCTCGATCTTGCGGTTGCAGAAGATGATGGCGTTCTTCAGCTCGGCATCCTCGGCTTTCATCAGATTGCGCAGCGTCTCGCGCTTGTCCCAGGGTTTCGGGCCGGATTTCACCAGCCGCTGGATGATGTTGGTGGCGGCCGATGCTGCCTTCGACACTTCGACGCGCACCGGTGCGTGCAGGAATTTCTCGGTGAGCTTGGTGATTTCCGGCGGCATCGTCGCCGAGAAGAACAGCGTCTGCCTGGTGAACGGGATCATCTCGCAGATACGCTCGATGTCGGGGATAAAGCCCATGTCGAGCATGCGGTCGGCCTCGTCGATGACGAGGATCTCGACGCCGTTGAGCAGGAGCTTGCCGCGCTCGCGATGGTCGAGCAAGCGGCCGGGGGTCGCGATCAGCACATCGGCGCCGCGCTCGAGCTTCTTGTCCTGCTCGTCGAAGGACACGCCGCCGATCAGCAGTGCGATGTTGAGCTTGTGGTTCTTGCCGTATTTGACGAAGTTTTCCTCGACCTGCGCGGCGAGCTCGCGCGTCGGCTCGAGGATCAGCGTGCGCGGCATGCGGGCGCGGGCACGGCCCTTTTCCAACCGGGTGAGCATCGGCAGGACGAAGGACGCCGTCTTGCCGGTGCCGGTCTGGGCAATGCCCAGCACGTCCTTGCCGAGCAAGGCGTGCGGGATAGCACCAGCCTGGATCGGCGTCGGCTCGGTGTAGCCGGCATCGGTAACTGCGGAAAGGACCTTCGGCGACAGGCCGAGGTCTGCGAAGGTCAACGCTTCTTGAGCGATCTGGGTGTCTGAGGACAAGTTTGGCTGTCTTTGGCTGGTTCGGGGGCGCAACATATGCAGTCGCGGCAAGCGCCGCGCGCCTGCAAGATTGGTATTGCAGGTAGGCGCAAGCCCACGATTTGTCAACACAAACGGGCGGCATTGGTGCGATTGTGAAGCCGTAAGCTTAATCGCGATGGTTACCGCTCGTCGATGGCCCGCTGTTCAGCAAGGCGACATTCTCGCATCAGCGCAGGTGTTGCAGATCAGCAACGCCAGGGTGCATTCATTCTGACCACACGCCAAAGTATCATTTGAGATTTGAAATAACTCAGAAAACTAGCCACAAACGATTCATCCATTTTCTTGGCTAGGGGGGCCACATTATGAAGAAAGCTTTTCTCTCCGCTGCGTTTCTGGCAGCGGCCTTGACTCCGGCGATCGCGGCCGATGTCGTGGAGTTGCCGGTCGCATCAACGTATAACTGGACGGGCCTCTATCTAGGCGCACATGTCGGCGGTGGCAGCAGCAAAGTAGACTGGGAATATACTGGTGGCGGGACGGCTGATCATGATGGCAGCGGCGCCCTGGGCGGCGTCCAGGCCGGTTACAATTTCCAGAGCGGAAATATAGTCTATGGCGTCGAGGCGGACATCTCGGCCGCCCATATCGATGGCGGCACGGACTGTCCGAACCCCACCTTCTCTTGCGATTCCGATGTAAAGATGCTCGGATCGCTGCGTGGCCGAATTGGCTATGCGATGGATAGGCTGCTGATCTACGGTACCGGCGGTCTCGGCTTCGGCAGGGTTGAGATTAGCACAAGCGGTCCGATCGGGACCAACGGCACCTCGAAAACCAGAGCAGGCTGGACCCTGGGCGCGGGCCTGGAATATGCCTTTACCGATCACTGGTCGCTTAAGGGCGAATACAAATATTTCGATCTGGGCAAGAGCGATTATACAGTCGACACCGGCCTGAATGTCGAAGCAAAGGTCCGCATACACACCGGAGTCATCGGCTTGAATTACAAGTTCTGATCGCAACGATCGGCCGCCGCAACACTTGTGTTGTCAAATAGGAACCCGGCCTCGTGCCGGGTTTTTATTTGCACGGTCTGTTCAATACCTGAACTGTTCGGCGAGAATGCGCTCGTTCCACGAATGGTTGGGATCGAACAGCAGCGTCGCCGTTGCCGTCGGCGATTCCCTCACCGTGACCGTCGTCACCGCCTTGACCTCGGTGTGGTCGGCGGCGGCATTCACCGGCCGCTTTTCCGGCTCCAGAATGTCGAAACGCACGATCGCCTTGTTGGAGAGCAGCGCGCCGCGCCAGCGGCGCGGACGAAACGGGCTGACCGGGGTCAGCGCCAGCAGCGGAGCGTCGAGCGGCAGGATCGGCCCGTGCGCCGACAGATTATATGCGGTCGAGCCGGCCGGCGTCGCAATCATCACGCCGTCGCAGTGCAATTCCTCTAGCCGCTCTTGCCCATCCACGGTGATGCGGATCTTGGCCGTCTGGTACGACTGGCGCCAAAGCGCGACCTCGTTGATCGCGAGCGCCGAAATCGTCTCGCCTTCGGCCGTCACCGCCTGCATCTCCAGCGGACGGATCGTTTCGGCAACGGCCGCCGCGATGCGCCCGGTCAAGCCGCTGGCGCGGTATTCGTTCATCAGAAAACCGATGGTGCCACGGTTCATGCCGTAGACCTTCTTTCCCGTGCTCATCGTCTCACGCAGGGTCTGCAGCAGAAAGCCGTCGCCGCCGAGCGCCACGACGATCCCGGCTTCTTCGACGGAGGCCTGGCCGTAACGCGCAGAGAGGCTTTCCAGCGCTGCATTGGCGTCGGCTGTACCGGATGAGACGAAGGCGAAACGGCTGGCGGTTTTGCTCATGGCTCTCAACGACAACCGATTGGCGACGACCGTCTGGCGACCGATTGGCGGCGACCGGTTGCTGGGCCGCGCCAGCGCCGGGTTAGCATGGGTGGGCATTTCTGCAAAGGGAGGGAGGTGCCTGGAGATGGCGACCAAACAAGCCGCACTCGCGCATCATGTCGGAGGACAAAATGATGTGATGGTTAAGACTCGCCTTAAACTCTCGTAAAGCCATATCGATCATGTTAGCCGGCAGCGGACGGGCGGCGTGGGGGCTAACCAGTCGAGGCCGATCTATTGCCGCTGGCACGCTTGATTATTGTCTTCCTGATGCTGGCAAGTTTTGCCCTGGCTTTCGCGGAACTGGTGCGCCAGGCGGAGGAAAAGAGCTTTAGACCCGAGCCCACGGCCTCGCGCTGCGGCGACGCGGCGGGGACACCCTGTCCGCAAAGGGCGCTTTGACGCCACAGCGCCAGTGCTTATCGGGCTTGCAACAGATGGCAGCCGGCCTGGCGCTTTTGCGCGAGATACTCGTCGACAAGCTGGCGATAGCGAACTTTGCCGAAACTCGGGAAATGGCCGCCGTGCACGACCGAGACATCGAGATCGCGCATGCGCAGCAGCGTTTCGACATAATCGTCGATATCGGAGTGATAGACGTCGTCGATCAGCGGGCCGTCATAGATGATGTCGCCGGAAAACAGGATGCCCGTCCTGTTTTCGTAGAGCGCAATGCCGCCGGGTGAATGGCCGGGCGTGTGGATGACCTCGAAGGCACGGTCGCCGAGATCGACGATGTCGCCTTGCTCGAGCAACCGGCCGGCTGGTGCGGGCAGGATCCGGTAGCGCTTCGTGTCCCAGCCTTGCGGCATGCCGTCGAACATCTCGTCGGTGGCATAGCGGTCGGCAACCGTCCATTCGTTGCGCGGGTCGGCGAGAATTTCGGCCTCGGCCGGGTGGACGCAGCGGTCGGGAAATTCGTGATGGCAGCCGATATGATCGAAATGCGTGTGGCTGGCCACGCAGGTGAGCTTGCGCTGCGTGACCAGCGGCACGTGGCGGCGCAGGCTGAAATGGCCGAGGCCGGTGTCGAACAGAAGATCGCGGTCGCGGCCGCGCACATGCCAGATGTTGCAGCGGAAGAACGGCTTGATCCACGGCTCGTGGATCAGCGTCACGCCATCGCCCATGCGGATAGTTTCGTACCAGTTAGGAGCGTCGATGATTGGAAGCGTGCTCATGTTTGGTCCGCAAGCAGGATGATGTCGCCAGCATCGCACGATACCGCGACAACGTCGCCCGGCTGGACGGCCGATGCGGCCGCGACCTTGGCGATGAAGTGCAGCGCCGGGTCGGTCGTGGAGGTCCCCAGCACACGCTTGAAGCTGCCCTGGAAGACGACGTCGCTGACCTTGACCATGCCAAGCGCCACAGCACCGCCTGCAGCGCCGAGAACAAGATGCTCCGGGCGGATGGCCAGCGCAACGGCCAAGCCGGGCGGCAATGTGCCGGGCAGCGAGAGCGACCCAAGCTTCGTGGTGACGGTGATTTTGCCGCTCTTCGCCTCGGTCACCGTTCCCGATAACAGTGTGCTTTCGCCCATGAAAGTCGCGGAAAAGCGCGTCGCTGGCCGTGCATAGACGCGCTCGGGCGGTCCTTCGTCCTCGATGCGCCCGTCATTCATCACCACGCAATGATCGGCCAGCGCCATCGCCTCTTCCTGATCGTGAGTGACGTGGATGAAGGCGGTGCCGACGCGTTTCTGGATCGCCTTCAACTCGTCCTGCATCTGCCGGCGCAATTTCAGGTCGAGCGCGCCGAGCGGCTCGTCGAGCAACAGCACCGCCGGCTCGACCACCAGGGCGCGCGCCAGTGCCACGCGCTGCCGCTGACCGCCGGAAAGCTGGTGCGGCTTCTTGTCGAAGGCAGTGGCCAGCCCAACCAGCGCCAGCGCCTCGCGCGCCCTTGCTGCCCGGGTTGCGGCATCGACACCCCGCATGCGCAGGCCGAAGCCGACATTGCTGCCGACGCTCATATGCGGAAACAGCGCGTAGTCCTGGAACACGGTCGTCGTCGGCCGCTTCGCCGGTGGCACGGCAGTGCAGTCCTCGCCGCGGATCAGCACCTTGCCTTCGCTCGGCGTGACGAAGCCGCCGAGGATGGACAGAAGCGTCGTCTTGCCGGACCCGGACGGCCCGAGCAGGATCGTGTAGCTGCCAGGCTCGATCGTCAGCGAGACGTTCTTCAGCACGGTATGCTGGCCGAAGCGATGCGAGACGGAGCTTATATCGACCAGTGGCGCACTCATGCCGGCTTCCTCCGCAACAGCATCAGCTCGAACAATACCACCAGCACGATGGAGACGGCGAAGACCAGCGAGCCGACGGCGTTGGTCTTGGGATTGAGGCCGGAGCGCAGCAGGTTCCAGATCTCGACCGGCAGCGTCGTATCGAAGCGCGTCAACAGGAACGAGATGACGAATTCGTCCCAGGAGAAGGTCATCGACAGAAAGAAACCGGCGAAGATCGCCGGTGCCATGACAGGCACGGTGATCAGCAGCAGCACCTTCCATTCGGGCGCGCCGAGGTCGCGCGCGGCGCGCTCGATGTTGATCTGGTGGTCGCCCATCTGGCTGTAGACGATGGCAAAGCAGAGCGGCAGGTTGATCACGACGTGGCCGATTCCGGCGGCAGTGAGCGACTTCGGCACGCCGGCCCAGTTGAACAGCACCAGCAGCCCCATGCCGATGATGAGATAGCTGACGGTCAGTGGCAAGGTGATCAGCCCGCGCATCAGGCCCGAGCCCGGCAAAGCGAAGCGCGCAAAACCCCAGGCGGAGAGAAAGCCCAACGTGACGGCGGCAGCCGAGGAGACGACCGCCACCAGCAGCGAATTGACCAGAGCCGAAGTCAGCCGCGTGTCGGCGAGCACGGCCTCGTACCAGCGCAGCGACGGTCCGGTGAAGGGCGGGATCGGAAACGACGTCGCCTGCAGCGAAAACAGCACCAGAACGATGACCGGTAGAAAGATGAAGCCGTAGATTGCGATGGCGTAAAGGCCGGAGACGAGGCGGATGAGCGCGCGCATGGTCAGGCCCGCTCGATCTTCAGCCAGCGGGAGCAGGCGAGATAGGTAATGGTGACCACCGCCATCAGGATGATCGACAACGCCGAAGCGAGCGGAAAGTCGCCGCGCCGGCCGATCTGCATCATGACGAGCTGCGGCATCAAAAGCTCGTTGTTGCCGCCGAGGATCTGCGGCGTGATGTAGTCGCCGATGCACAGCACGAAGGTGAGGAAGGCGCCGACCATGATACCGGGGAGCGTCAGCGGCAGAACGACATGCAGGAAAGTCCGAACCGGCCCGGCGCCGAGGTCGGCGGCGGCCTTGCGATAACTGGGGCTAAGCTGCTTCAGATTGGCGAAGATCGTCAGCGTCAACAGCATGACGAAGAAATGCACGAAGCCGGTGATGGTGGCCAGCCGCGTATTGGCGAGCTGCAGCGGTTCGCTGGACAGGCCAGAGCCTGTCAGTGCGCGGTTGACGACGCCGTTTTGCGCCAGCACCAGCAGCCACGAATAGGAGCGCACGACATAGGAGGTCCAGAACGGCAGCACCGCCAGCATCAGCGCCAGCCGCTGCCAGCGCTCCGGCACCTGTTCGGCCAGGATCCAGGCAAAAGGATAGGCAAGCAGCACCGAGATCACGGTGACGATCGCTGTGACCTGCAGCGAGTTCACCATCGCCTGCCAGTAGGACGGATTGGCAAAGAACTGGCTGTAGTTGGACAGCGTGAAGCCGCCGCCTTCATGTGCCGTCAGGCTGGATACCGCCATGGCGACGAAGGGCAGCACAAAAAACACCAGCGTCCAGCCGAGCGCCGGCGCGACCAGCGCCCAGGGCAGGGCACGCCCACTGTTGACGGCGTTCACGACCGGCAGCCGGTCATTGCGCCTGCAGCATTTCGGTCCAGACGTCCTGCATCTTCTTGTCGAGGTCGGCGTTCGGCGCAGGATAGGACTGGGCGCGGGCGAGGAATTCCGGCTGCTCGTCGAAGCGCAGGATCTTCTTCTGCTCGTCGCTCAACGCCGCCTTGCTGTTGGCCGGCATGCCCCAATAGCAGGACGAGGTGGCGAGCCGCGCCTGGCCTTCGGGGCTCATAATGTACTGGATGAATTTAAGCGCCAGCTCCTTGTTCTTGGAATCCTTGAACATTGCCAGCGACTGCGACCACAGCACGGCGCCTTCTTTCGGGATCGAGAAGTCGAGGGCAGGGTTTTCCTTGGCCAGCCCCGCCGTCACCCATTCGCCGCCGCCGACCAGAATGTCGACCTCGCCGGTCGCCAGCGCCGTCTGGCTGGCGGTCACTTCGCCGACCAGCTTGGCATTGGCCTTCATTTTGAGCAGCTCTTCCTTGATGGCGGGAAGGTCGGCTTCGGTCAGGTCGGCGGTCTTTTTGCCGATCGCCAGTGCGGCCATGCCGATGACCGGCAGGTAATAATCGTAGATGGCGATCTTGCCCTTGTATTTGTCGCCGGTCAGCGCGGCAAGCGACTGCATGTCGGCCGGGTCGACCTTGGTCTTGTTGTAGCCGATCGTGTTGTAGCCGAACTTTTCGGTGATGCCGTAACGCTTGCCGTCGACGACGGTGGAGCTATCCATCTTCACCTGCGGAAACAGGTCAGCCAGCGGCAGCTTGTCTTCCGGTAGCGGCTCGAACAGGCCTTTTTCGACGCCGCGCGGTACGTCGATGCTGTCGATCACCATCACGTCCCAGTCGCCGGGCTGCGATTGTTCGACGATCGCTAGGCCGGCGCCCGTGCCTTCAAACTCCTTGACATTGACCTTGACGCCGTTCGCTTCCTCGAACGGCTGCAGCAGCGCCGGATCGGCGTGATCGCACCAGATCAGCGCGTTGAGATCCTGCGCCTGAGCGAGGCTGCCCGCCGCCAGCAGCAGTGCTGCCGCGGCACACGCGCCTTGGAGATGGCTCTTCAGAACGGAAAGCGGATTCCTGACGGTTGGATTGGGGGTCTTTGGATTGACGGACATCGAGTGTTCTCCCTTGCCTTTTTGGCTTGTAGGAAAAATTGAACCAATTCTAAAATTGAGTCAATTCTGTTTTTGTGGCAAACAGCCGTTATGAGCGGATTGCGGGCAAGGCAGAAGGCGGATCGGCACCGCCGCATCATCGAGGCGGCGGCGGCGCTTTTCCGCGATGCCGGTTATGAAGGCGCCAAGATCGAGACCATCGCGGCGCAGGCCGAAGTCTCGGTCGGTACCATCTACAATTACTACCAGAACAAGGGCGACATCCTCGGCGCCATCGTCTCGATGGAGGTCAACGAGGTGCTGAATGCCGGGCGCGGCGTCGTCGCCAACCCACCGGCCAATGTCGGCGACGCTCTCGATACGCTGCTCGGCATCTATATCGAGCACTCGCTGCATTATCTCAGCAAGGAGATGTGGCGGCAGGCGATGGCGATCTCGACGCAACTGCCCGACAGCCCGTTCGGCCAGGCCTATACGGGGCTGGACCGCGCCCTGACCGAGCAGATCCGCGCGCTGATCGTCCGCCTGCAGGCGCTCGGCCTGGTGCGTCGCGACATCGACGGGCCGGCACTCGGCGAACTCATCTTCAACAACATGAACATGATGTTCATCGAATTCGTGAAGCGCGAGGAGGCGAGGATTGCCGAACTGCGCACGGCGATACGCAGGCAGAACAGGATATTGGTGGCGGCGATTGCGACGTGAGGGGTGAAAAGCGAGCCCTGCGGTGACTGTCGGCCTCGGACCGACGATCGGACGCTAAAGCCTGGTCCGGTCGTACGGAGCGGCTAAAATCAACGACGCTAGGCCTCAGCCAAGATCAATCTCGATCGCACGCAGGCTTGCATGTCATAGACATTTCCCAAGCAGTACGCCTACCGTTCCCGATTGATCCGATTCTATTGTTAAAGATAGCAACCATCGTTGCGGACTGTCGTACATGATACCTGGAGGCATCGCGGACAAACTTGGAAATCGCTATGAAGCGAAATGGCTTGTTCGTTCCCTGATGGACGTGCTCAGCGGGAAGGCTGAATGGCTTCAATTCGAAAATATCGATACCGAATTCCACGGCTTCGAATTCGGCATAAGGAGGGATGGTCTCACTGAGTGGCATCAGACTAAGATATCGTCTCCAGGGGGAAATTGGGCAATCGGCGCCCTCGGTCGTGAAGGTATTTTGAGCGCTTTTGCGAACCGCTTATCCAAAGATGCCACCGCTCATTGTCATTTCGTTTCGCAAGATAACGCTGGCACCTTCCATAAGCTGACGGAAAAGGCTCGGTTAGCAAATGGCACGCGCCAATTCCTCGACGCCCTGTCGCAAGACCAAAACGACGCCTTTCAACAGCTCTTGGCAAAGTGGGCGACGACGTCGCCTGACACGGCGTATGAGTGGCTTCAGAGGAGCCATGTAGTAACAATTTCAGAAACAACCTTGGAGTGGACGATCCAGTCGTTCGGCGATCTTTATTTTTTGAATGGCGGAGCGAGTGCTTTTGCAAACCTGCGAGATATTGCCGAGAAAAATTTCAACAAGCTGCTGACAGGCGCATCACTGCGATCATTAATAAGGGAAAACGGCGTTCTGACAATCAAGGATTGGGCGCTTGATCCAACAATCGGAGAAAGGCTCAAAGAAGAAACGGAGGCATATCTTGGCACCTATGTGCCTTTTGGCGCTGGTGGGGAAGTGATCCAACGAAGCGAGAGTCACCTGTTGATCCAGGAAATTCTCGATCCCAACGGTGCAGAGCTAATATTGCTGACAGGCGTGGCGGGCTCCGGAAAATCCGGAATCGTCCGTTCCGCAATATCCGACTTGGTATCATTCGGGATTCCGCACCTAGCATTTCGGGTCGATCAATGCCTGCATTGTAGCACTAGGGAAGAACTCGGAAGGCACCTATTCGGCCGGGAAGAAGGTCCCGCGAGCACCTTGAAGGGTGCGTTTCCATCTACTCGATCTGTCCTGATTATAGATCAAGTTGACGCTATCAGCGAAGTCTCTGGCCGAGACGGAAAGGTCAAAGAGGTCATATTCCGGCTGATTGCCGATGCTCACAATTTTCAGAGTATCAAAGTCGTGGTGATTTGCAGGACCTTTGACCTCGAAAGTGATCCACGGCTGAAGCAGTTGAAGGAAGTGCGGCGAGCGAAGCAAATTGACGTCCCGCTCTTCAGTTGGGGCACTGATGTCGAGCCGATTTTAGTCTCAAAGAATGTCCCTGTTGATCAATTGAGCGGACCTCAGCGTCGCCTCCTGGAGCTTCCCATCAATCTCGCGGTTTTCTTGGAAATCGATGAGAAACATCTCGTTTTCCAATCTCGATCGGCTCTGCATGAAAAGTTGATTGAAAAGAAACAGCGGGTCATCTCCAAAACGCTTAGACCCGCATGGACGGTCGTACAGGCTCTTGGAGCGATGTGCGAATGGATGAGCAAGCGCCAGCAACTTGATGCCCCAATCTCGGTCCTCGACCCATTCCCAAGGGCCATAGATGTCCTGACCTCCGAGGGGCTTATCGTACTGTCGCGTGGCCGAGTGAATTTCTTTCACGAGAGTTTTTTCGATCATATCTTTGCACGATCTTTTGTCTTTCGCGAACAGCGCTTGGCCGACATGCTCCGCGAGACTGAACAGCATCTCTTCCGCCGGACTCAAGTCCGGCAAATTCTCGAGGCGCTTCGGCAGAATGATTTCTCGCGTTATGCGGATGAATTGTCATCGCTGCTGTTCGGTGAAAAGATCCGTTTTCACATCAAATTCGCCATTTGCCAGTGGCTAACGACCATCGAAACTCCGACCGACCGTGAGTTTGAAATCGTTCAAGATCTCGACACCTTACCGGATAAATACAACCAGCTGTTTCGCCGCGCGGTTCTATCGAGCCACGTTTGGTTTGATTTCCTCAGCGCGAAGCAATGGATTTATACAGAACTGGAATGCCGATCGGAAAAGCGCACGGATACTCTTCTTTGGTGGTTGTCCAGCATAGCAGGCGAGAGGCCGCGGGAAATTAGTGAACTGCTTCGCAGGTGGTGGGCCGGCGATGCTGCAAAAGCGGAGCAATTGGTAAGCTGGTTCGGATTTGTCCATCGGAAGCAATCCGACGATGATCTCCTTCAGCTTTGTTGCGATGTTGTCGCATCACACCCACTGGAGCTTTTCAAAGACCGCGGGCGTGATCGTATCACGATGCTACTTCACGTTTGGGGAGAAAAATCACCGGAGAAATGCGGGCAGCTAATTGAGGCCATTTTCGATGCCTGGTATGCCCAACATCCTGGTCAAAATCCATTTGATCGCGATCAGGAGAAAGTCATCGAAGGGTATTCATTGGAGGAGCTACTAAAGAAAGCTCCGAAAGCCCTTGCAATAGGTTTCACTGGCGCTTTGGCACGCGCTGTTGATTTGGTTATAGCTGAAGGGCGAGGCGGCTCAAGCTGGTATTCATTTAACTATAGAAGCTATTCAGGCAATCGCTTTGGCTTTGACCATTTTCTGGGGGTCTACGTCGCGGCCTTAAAGAAAGTGGCGGAGAAGGATCCATCCGACGCGGCCGAATTCCTAGCTCGGTTGGATCCGGATAAGCATGAGTGCTTCATGCATATCCACTTGGAAACCATCCAAGCAAATCCGACCGCTCTGGCCGAGCGACTGCCTAACCTCGTGGCCAACAAGCTTGCCTTTGAATCAGGCTGGCAGGGGGCCGATTGGATGTCGCTGGCTACAGCCTGCCGTGAAGTTTTTCCTCACCTTGTCGCTGATCAAAGGTGTCTAATTGAAGATCGTATCTCCCAGCAAAATGAAGAAATCGAACACGCGTCGCGGTTACTGCGTCGCATCAAAGAGGCAGGAGAGACCGGCCCGTTTTGGACAAGAGGGAGCGCACTTCATGCATTGAACCGCTCTGGCCACAAACGGTGGTGCATTCTGGAAACAATTGGAGAGGACCGCCTAAGCCAGACCAGCAGGCTACAGCTCTCACAACTCAGGAGGAAATTTCGCGGTTGGCAGGTCGATGAACCATCGCAAGTCGAAGCACATTTTGTTGGCTCTCCGATCAAACGACACAGTTGCGAACGCATGTCCGACCGTCACTGGCTTTCTGCCATTGAGCGTTATGACAATGATGAAGACAGGCGGCGCGGTCGGGGATTCGTCGATGGAGGAGCGAGGCAGTTGGCAGGCGAACTCCAGGAAGCAGCCAAGAAAAACCCCGAGCGATTTTCAGCGCTCCTGCTGCAAATTCCTGAAGCCGCCCATAAGAGCTACGCCGGACACATATTGTCAGGTTTGGCCGACGCGGAGAACGCGTTGGACGAATGGTTGATCACCGCTATTCGTCATGCACATCAGCTCGACGGAAGGCCATACGGCAATGAAATCGCCCGTCTCCTCATCAATCATCCGCACTTAGCTGCAACGTCGGATATCGCAGATGCCTTGATCTGGTATGCCATGTATGGCGAAGCCAGCGAGAGTGAAGATGCCGACACAACTAGCGTCGCGCGTGAAACGCTGACCATCGATCATTTGATTCAACGGGGCGGCGGACTTCATATCCGAGGCCTCAACGGCGTGCGCGGTTGGACTTGGGAGGCGTTGGGAGTCGTTCTCTGGCACGTGCCGAAACTTGAGTCCGCAGTTTGGCATGCTTTGGACATCGCCGTTGAGCAAGAAATGCTCATTGGCGTACGCTGCTGCATGATGAAACCGCTGACGCCTTTGTTCAATGCAGACAAAAATCGATTTGAATCGACACTAAGAAAGCTCGTGGGAATAGCTTCTGGTTCACCTATTGAGACCCATATAAATCGCCTTGCGCCCCTTGTTACCCATACGGGTGTCAGCCTGTTCCCCTATGTACTGAGTTGGTTACCTGAGTTGGGCAGAGAGCTCATTTCGCACCTTCTGGGAAGCGGGGATCGGACCAAAGAACTCATAGCGGCCTGGTTCGTTTTCGGTGAAAGCTTCCGGCACCCAGAATTCTCGCAAGATGCGGACGACCTGAGTGCGAAGAGCGTTGACCATAGAAGGTTGATGGCAGACGTCGCTGGAGACGTGCTGACATGGGCGGAACATGCTAATCGCGCCGATATTTTGTTGAGGCGTTTCTTTTCTGACGAAGACAAAGAAGTCCGCAGCCAAGCGGCTGACGCGTTCCGGCGCATTAACCCTGATGAAGTCGCGCGATACCGTGATCTAACCCGCGAGTTTTTACGATCTCCGGCATACGCGGACAGCGGTTTTGCGGTGCTTCACATGCTCGAAGGCGCGACCTGTGATGTCCTCGACCTAGTTGTGGAAGCAGCAGGGCAAACAATAATCGATCTCTCGAAAAATGGTAATCAAAATGGAAGACGGGGCACCGACGTTCATCGTCTGCAGGATATGTTGAAACGAGAGTATGTCTCGTCAGAGAAAAGTCCGGAGGCAAGGACGAAGATCCTTGATATGATCGACCTGATGCTGTCCCGTGAAATCCACGGCGCTGAGAGCATCGTTTCCGCTCACGATCGATGGTAAAGCAATGTTGCCGTAGCTTCATTCCGATACGTCCAGAACAAGGGCGACATCCTCGGCGCCATCGTCTCGATGGAGGTCAACGAGGTGCTCAATGCCGGGCGCGGCGTCGTCGTCAACCCGCCGGCCAATGTCGGCGACGCTCTCGATACGCTGCTCGGCATCTATATCGAGCATTCGCTGCATTATCTCAGCAAGGAGATGTGGCGGCAGGCGATGGCGATCTCGACGCAACTGCCCGACAGCCCGTTCGGCCAGGCCTATACCGCGCTAGACCGCGCCCTGACCGAGCAGATCCGATCGCCAGGCTACAGGCGCTCGGCCTGATGCGCCGCGACATCGACGGGCCGGCGCTCGGCGAACTCATCTTCAACAACATGAACATGATGTTCATCGAATTCGTGAAGCGCGAGGAGGCGAGGATTGCCGAGCTGCGCGCTGCAATACGCCGGCAAAACAGGATATTGGTGGCGGCGATCGGAGTGTAAGAAGATCAAGGGCGAGTTGGGCCTGCAACACAAATCGCCGCAGCCGGAGCATCGCCTACCGGTTGATCAGCCATAGAATGGCCGAGAGCACGATGCTGACCAGTATCCCCGTGGTGATAGGGACATAAAGCCTGAAGTTCTCACGCTCGATCACGATATCGCCGGGCAGCCTGCCAAGGCCGGTCCGAGCCAACCAAGGCCACAGCAGGCCTATGGCAACTATGCTGAGACCAACCACGATCAGAGTTCGCGACATGGCAGCATCCTGCCGACAAAAAATGCCGAACGCCTAGTATGGACCCGGATCACCCAGCCGTTAGGCCTGCTCGAGCGAGGATTTCAGGAGCCGGCATGACATGCCCGTGCGGCTTGCAGTAGACGGGGTCGATCGCGTGATAGCCAAGCAGATGGCCGAGTGGCGCCAGGATCCCCAGCGCCACTCGCTGAATCGCAGGTGGCGGGTGCGTGAAGACGATCACGTCGGCAAATTCCCTGGCGATGACTGCTGCCTGAAGCGGCGAAGGTCTACCTTTTCTGTCTACCTTGCCGGCATTGGCCAAGCCGAAGAGCATGCCGATCAGCAGCTCGAAACGGTTCGGGTCGACATTGTCCGCACCTGGCGCCCGGTCGACTTCGACCAGGACATGCGCTTCTTCGGTTTTGCTGCTGTTCCACCAATCATGTGCGACGCCTGCTTCGACCGTGGCGGATTGGCCAGGCTCCAGGGACAAAGTCTTCCCGGCGATGCAAGCGTCGAGACGGCCACGGAGGACGGTAAACCGTTCCGTCAGGTTCGGGTGGAAGTGCTCGCCCACCACTGCGGCTCCCGGCCGGGCGGTCAGATGAGCGATGCCAGGTCCCTGGCCGCGGTCTTCGGTGCCACGCAGGATGACCGCATATTCGCCGGTCACCTTGTTCTCGTAGACATCTCCACAGCGTGACATGGATCGGTTCCGGAGTTTCAGAGCACCACTGCCCGGCAACTCTATCGTCAACGGCTTGGTCGTTCAACGACGCTCCAACGGGCGATTGCGGAAACACCAGTTTCCGGCTCTTCGTCAACGCGGGCGATCAGCGCTCTACCGAACATGCTTAGGCGGCCGCGCTCGCGGAAACGGCACGACCGTCAGTGGCGCCTTGCGGAATTCCGCGATGGCTATTTCTTCAATCAGCGCGTCGAGGGCCTCGTTGACGCGTCGGCTCGTTTCATCCGCGCCGCAGAGGCGGTTTTGTGCGCACTCCAAAAGCTCGCGCGCCGCGGCGAAATCACTTCGCATGACAACACCCTTTGGTTTTTGGCCCGCCGCACCGACATTGTCGGCGCGCTTAATTGAGCGAGTGCTAATATACATAGGAGCAATTTAATCGAATGGTACGAGATGGCCGAGGCCGGGAGAGAGGGCCGAAATGACGGCTCTGCAACGGCGAAGTCACGCCCGGGCTCAGCGTCTCTAGATATGAGATGCTAACTCGTTGTCTGGCGACAGATTTTGCCAGCAATTTCACGGAAGTTTCTGGTGACCCGACGAGGACGGTCCCGACACGTACGCCCCTAATACGATCTTGGGCGGCTTATATATTCTCTGGCGGCGGCAATCTGGCGCCGGTGCTCGCGGAGGAAGGCTGCGCCGAAACAAATGGCAAAGGCCAGTACTGAAAGGCTTGTCGTTGCTCTTGATGTTGGATCGGGATCGGGACTTAGCAGGAAACGGAAACCGAACGCGAAGGCGAAGACGATAAATCCGCCAAATATGCCGTTGATGAAGGGGGCGGTCGTGCGTTTCTGCTCCAACGAAGACTCCTAGGTTTTCCGCTAGGGAACTATGGTTTCCGCCAGGGAATATATGCGTTGAAGCTGATGTGCTACCGATCCTGACGGCCCCGGCCTGTGGATATCGGGGATGAGCAGATATCAAGCGCCCCGGAGGTCTCAAGAAGCCCGTACTGGTGCCCCCGGACGGGATCGAACCGCCGACCTTCGGTTTACAAAACCGCTGCTCTACCAGCTGAGCTACAAGGGCACGGCGCTTCGGTTACCATATTTGATGCGCCAGTAAAGACAAAACTCCGTTTTTCGGTTCCCGGCGAACGCGCCGGTTCTGCCGCCGGGGCGTCCTGAAAACGGCCAATTCGCTTCCTATATTGATGGAAGGTGCAATCGCATCAGCGAGGCTGTCGCATGATCAGGTTTGTCATCATTCTCCCGCTCGTCGTCGTGGCCTGGGTTCTCCTGGTGAAGCTCGTCAAGGATCTGAAGCGCGCCAATATCGACTGGACCGGCGTCACCACCATCATAGGCTTCATCGCGCTCGCCTTCTGGCTTCGCCACATCACCGGGATGGGGTGAGGCCTGCCGGTTGTTCCGGTGAACTGTCGACGGCGCGACCATTCGTGGTCGCGCATCAGACCGCGCGATTTCGCCCGCCGAGAAAAAATCCAAAAGGACCTTCGAACCTTTTTCCTTGTCGCGACGACTGATGGTCAAGAGGCGGTTGGATCGCCTCCCACAACAAGGAGATCGTCATGTTCAAGCGCACCATCATTTCCGGCCTCGTCGCCACCACTGTCGCCGCCGCCATGCTGGTCGGCACCGTTCAGCCGTCGGCCGCCCATCACAAGCACAAGCACCTCGGCATCGGCATTGCCGCAGGTGTCGGCGGCTTCCTGCTCGGCAGCGCGCTGGCCCAGCCGCGCACCGTCTATATCGAGGAAGACGGCGGCTCGTGGCACGTCCGGCGCTGCCTCAATCGCTACCAGAGCTACGACCCGTACTCGGACACCTATGTCGGCTACGACGGCTATCGCCATCGCTGCTGGCTTTGAGGGCCACGATGCCAGCTTGGGAGGACGTGACCGTTTCATGCAACCGGAAGGGCGCCCCACTGGCCCTTTTTCTGTTGTTCGGCGATAGGCTTCCTGTCGAAATCGACTGACTATCAGTGTCGGCGCTGCCCCTCATCTGCCTGCCGGCATCTTCTCCCCGTATAGTGACAGGGAGAAGGGACGCTCTCGGCGATGATTTCGCCAGTCTCCAGCGCTGCAAGAGGGCGCCAAGGTCGCGGTCAGCTTCTTTCTCCCCGTCACTATGCGGGGAGAAATGCCCGGTAGGCCAATGAGGGGCAGCGCCAGCTTCAGTCTCCAAGCAATTTAGCTATCATTTGTCTCTGATTTCACCAGGAACCCGGCAGTATACAGCGATTTCCCAACAGCCTAGTCTGCACCGATAGCGAAACAGGGAGAGGGCGCTTGGGCGAGCAAGATCCGAACGAAGAGCCGATCGAGACAATTTTCCGCAACGGCACGATCACCACCGTCGGCATCCTGCTGGCGTTCTCGCTGGGCTTCATCACGCATTGGGCCGCCAACCCGATACCATGGGAAATCTATCACCTGGCCGCCGTCGCGCCGATTTTGATCGGCATTGCCCTGCAGATACGAGCGCTGCGGTTGCTGCTCGACTTAACGTCTCTACAACGGCGCGTTTATGAACGCGCCAATCGTATCTTCATTGCCGGCCTAATCTTCACCGCCTGCGGAGTTGGGCTGGCGATGCTGCTTGATTTCTACGACCTATCGACCAAGAGCGCGGTGCCCGGGGCCTAGCTTTGGCCATCCTGGCAGATGTCGCACCATTCGACGCTGGTCAGCGCAGCCATGCGCTCGGTTCGCTGCGAAGACCGGGAGGGGTCGGCAGCCCGCCGATCATCCTTGTCACCTTCGCCGCCGCATCGTGCACAAGCGGGCCGATCTCGGCCAGCCGTTCCGGCGTTACCCGCACCGTCGGCCCGGAAACCGAAACGCCGCCGATCGGCTCGCCGAACTCATTGAAGATGGCGGCGGCAACGCAGCGCATGCCCGGATGCCGCTCCTCGTCGTCTACCGACCAGCCGCGCAGCTTGATCGTCACCAGGTCGCGGGCGAGCGCCGGGATATCGGACAGCGTGTTTTCGGTGAAGCGCTCCAGCCCGGCCCGGCGCAGGATGGTGGCGACGCGTTCCGGCTCGAGATGCGCCAGCACTGCCTTGCCGATGCCCGAGGCATGGAAGGAGCTGCGCGTGCCCGGCCGGAAAAAGGCGCGGATCGCCTGATGCGTCTCGACCTGGCTGACAAAGACGACGCAATCGTCCTCGGCGACGCCGAGATTGGCGGTCTCGCCGGTCTTCTCCATCAATTCCTGCATGACGATACGGGCGCGGTCGACCAGCTTGCGGCGGCGCAGGAACGCCGCGCCCATGCGATAGGTCTCGACGCCGATCGACCACAGCTGGTCGGTACCGTCGAACTCGACCATGCCGTGGTTCTCCAGCGTCGTCAGCATGCGGTAGGCGGTGGATGCCGGCAGACCGGAACTGGCGGCGATCTCGCTCAGCGACAGGCCGCTGCCATCGGCAACGATTGCCAGGATGCGCAGTGCCCGGTCCAGCGACTGCACCGAAGCGGCCTCGGACGGTCCGTTGAAGGCGCGCGGCCGGCCGCGCTGGCGTTTTTCGGTGGTTTCCATCGGGCCATTCTTCGCTCTGTTCGCCCAGCAAGGCAATGAAAAAGTTTTTCACCGATTTGCGAAGCGAATTCGTGGAAAACAAAAAGGCCAATCAATTCAACCAACAAGAGTTGTTTTCTAGAAATGGAAAAATATTCTGAAAAAATTGAAAAATCATTAGGGCGCTGGCATCATCGGCTATCAACAATTCCGTGGAGGCTGACATGGCCAGGATGCGCGCAGTCGACGCAGCGGTTCTCGTTCTCGAAAAGGAAGGCATCTCCTGTGCCTTCGGCGTGCCGGGTGCTGCGATCAACCCGCTCTACTCGGCGCTGAAGGCGAGGGGCAGTATCCGCCACATCCTTGCGCGGCACGTCGAGGCGGCTTCGCATATGGCCGAAGGGTTTACCCGCGCCAGATCGGGCAATATCGGTCTGTGCGTCGGCACTTCGGGTCCGGCCGGCACCGACATGATCACCGGCCTCTATTCGGCCGCTGCCGATTCAATTCCCATCCTCTGCATCACCGGGCAGGCGCCGCGCGCGCGTCTCAACAAGGAGGATTTTCAGGCCGTCGACATTGCGGCGATCGCCGCACCCGTCGCCAAATGGGCGGTCACCGTCATGGAACCCTATCTGGTGCCGATGGCGCTGCAGAAAGCGTTCCATCTGATGCGCTCGTCGCGGCCGGGGCCGGTGCTGATCGATTTGCCTGTCGATGTGCAACTGACCGAGATCGAGTTCGACATCGATGCCTACGAGCCGCTGGTGCCGTTCAAGCCGGCAATGTCGCGCGCCCAGGCCGAGAAGGCGTTGACGATGCTGAACGCGGCGGAAAAGCCTGTCATCGTCGCCGGCGGCGGCATCATCAACGCCGACGCGTCCGATCTGCTGATCGAGTTCGCCGAGGTCGCCGGCGTGCCTGTCATTCCGACGCTGATGGGCTGGGGCGCGATCCCCGACGACCACCGCCTGATGGCCGGCATGTGCGGGCTGCAGACCTCGCACCGCTATGGCAACGCGACGATGCTCGAAGCCGACTTTGTCTTCGGCATCGGCAACCGCTGGGCCAACCGCCACACCGGTTCGGTCGACGTCTACACCAAGGGCAAGAAATTCATTCACGTCGATATCGAGCCGACGCAGATCGGCCGGGTCTTCGCACCGGACCTTGGCGTCGTCTCAGATGCTGGTGCGGCGCTTAAGATGCTGCTCGACGTCGCCACCGAGTGGAGGACGGCCGGAAAATTGCGCGACTGGTCGGGCTGGGTCGGCGAATGCCGGCAGCGCAAGAAGACAATGAAGCGCAAGACGCATTTCGACCAGGTGCCGCTGAAGCCGCAGCGCGTCTACGAGGAGATGAACAAGGCGTTCGGCCGCGACACCACCTATGTCACCACGATCGGCCTGTCCCAGATCGCCGGTGCGCAGTTCCTGCATGTCTACAAGCCACGCAACTGGATCAATTGCGGCCAGGCCGGCCCGCTCGGCTGGACGCTGCCGGCAGCACTCGGCGTTCGGGCCGCCGATCCGGACCGCACTATCGTGGCGCTGTCCGGCGACTATGATTTCCAGTTCATGATCGAGGAACTGGCAGCCGGTGCGCAGCACAGATTACCCTACATCCATGTCGTCGTGAACAACGCCTATCTCGGCCTGATCCGCCAGGCGCAGCGCGGCTTTTCGATGGATTTCGAGGTCAGCCTGGCCTTCGAGAACGTCAATCGACAGGGCGATGCCGAAGCTGGCTATGGCGTCGACCACCTCGCCGTCGCCGAGGCGATGGGCTGCAAGGCGGTCCGGGTGCGCCGGCCGGAGGAATTCGCCGGCGCGTTCAAGGAGGCGCAGCGCCTGATGAACGAGCACCGGGTTCCGGTGGTGCTCGAATTCATCCTCGAGCGCGTCACCAACGTTTCGATGGGTACTGAAATCGACAAGATCACCGAATTCGAGGAGCTAGCCGAACATCACGAAGATGCCCCCACGGCGATCGTCATGCTCGACTAAGCCGCATATGAGGAACTACTGCCATGCCACGGTTTTCAGCCAATCTTTCGATGCTCTTTGACGAGCATGACTTCCTCGACCGCTTCGATGCCGCCGCCCGCGCGGGCTTCAAGGGCGTCGAGTATATCGGCCCCTATGACCATGCGCCGGATGTCGTCGCAGCCAGGTTGAAGAAGAACGGGCTGACGCAGGTCCTGTTCAACCTGCCTGCCGGCGACTGGGCCAAGGGCGAGCGCGGCATCGCGATCCTGCCCGACCGCGTGCCGGAGTTCCGGCAAGGCATTGCCAAGGTCGTCACCTATGCGCACGCATTGGGCTGCGAGCAGGTCAACTGCCTCGCCGGCATCGCGCCGCAAGGCGTCGACCGCTCCGTGCTGGAAGACGTCTTCGCCGAAAATCTGGCTTTCGCGGCCGAAAAGCTGGAGCAGGCCGGCATCAGGCTGCTGATCGAGCCGATCAACACCCGCGACATTCCGGGCTTCTTCCTGAATTACTCGGACCAGGCTCTGGCCCTGATCGACCGCGTCGGCTCGAAGAACCTGTTCCTGCAATACGACATCTACCACATGCAGATCATGGAGGGGGATCTCGCCCGTACCATTGAGGCAAACCTCAACCGCATCGCGCATATCCAGCTTGCGGATAATCCCGGCCGTCATGAGCCGGGGACGGGCGAGATCAATTTTCCCTTCCTGTACAACCACATCGACCGCATCGGCTATTCCGGCTGGGTGGGGGCGGAGTACAAGCCGAAGGCGGGGACGGATGCCGGGCTTGGCTGGTTTCGGGACGCGGCCGGGCAGGGGAGTGCGGCGGCGTAGCGGGCAAGAGAGGCCCCCTCATCCGGCCGCTGCGCGGCCACCTTCTCCCCGCTGGGGAGAAGAGGCTGGCACCGGCGTTCGCGATCTCTTCTCCCCTCGGGGAGAAGGTGGCCCGAAGGGCCGGATGAGGGGGCGTTTCACACAGTCACTTGGAGAAAAACATGGAAACCATCGGCTTCATCGGCCTCGGCATCATGGGCGCGCCGATGGCGGGGCATCTGCTAGACGCCGGTTATCAGGTCGTCGCCAGCGACCACCGCTCGAAACCGCCGGCCGACCTCGTCGCCAACGGCCTGAAGGTCGTCACCGGCCATGATGCCGTCGCGCGTGCCGCCGACATCGTCATCACCATGGTTCCGGATACGCCGCAGGTCGCCGACGTGCTGTTCGCTGAGAATGGCGTCGCGTCCGGCCTCACTAAAGGCAAGCTGGTCATCGACATGAGCTCGATCTCGCCGATCGAGACCAGGGCCTTCGCAAAAAAGATCAACGATCTCGGCTGCGACTATCTCGATGCGCCGGTGTCGGGCGGCGAGGTCGGCGCCAAGGCGGCGTCGCTGACCATCATGGTCGGCGGCGAGGAAACAGCCTTCGAACGCGCCAGGCCCATCTTCGAGAAGCTTGGCAAGAACATCACTTTGGTCGGACCCAACGGCGTCGGCCAGATCACCAAGGTCGCCAATCAGATCGTCGTCGCGCTGACCATCGAGGCCGTCGCCGAAGCGCTGGTTTTTGCATCGAAAGCCGGCGCCGACCCGGCCAAGGTCCGGCAGGCGCTGATGGGCGGGCTGGCCGCCTCGCGCATTCTGGAAGTACATGGCGAGCGCATGATCAAGCGCAGCTTCGCGCCGGGCTTTCGCGTCGAACTCCACCAGAAGGATCTCAATCTGGCGCTGGAAGGCGCGAAGGCGCTTGGGGTAGCACTACCCAACACCTCGATGACGCAGCAATTGTTCAACTCTTGCGCGGCGAACGGTGGAGCAAAGGAAGACCATTCGGCACTGGTCAGGGCACTGGAGCGCATGGCTGGTCACGAGGTTGGGTGAGAGTGAAGTGAATTAGTCCGCAATACCTTCGATGGGCCGACTTCGTTCGACCGCATAGCGTATGAGATCGGCAAAACGTTTCAGAAAATCTTTGGATTCCTCCGACATTCCTTCAGTTCGCACAAGTGCCTCAACTTGCTTGGTCAAGGAAGGTAGGGATTCGATCGGAAGAGTGACGTCCTCATAGAAATCTTCGAATTTCAGTATGAGTTCAAACGCGTTTTGGTTTGCGATTGACACGATTTCATGATGCGCAGAGGAACCTACCGATACGCATCGATCGATATGTCCATCTGGATTGAGAACGGCAAAATCCAATGACATGCATTGCGCCCTATTTGCCGCGCGCGAACCACCGCCTCGCCGCATAAAGCGCCACCGCCGCGGCATTCGACACGTTGAGCGAGCGGATGGCGCCCGGCATGTCGAGGCGGGCGAGCGTCGTCACCGTTTCGCGCGTTTTCTGGCGCAGGCCTTTGCCCTCGGCGCCAAGTACCAACGCGATCTTTTCTCCGGCAAAGCTCGTTTCGAGCTCCGCCGGCCCGTCGGAATCCAGCCCTATCGTCTGGAATCCGGCCTCGCGCAGCTGCTCCAGCGCATCGGCGAGGTTCTTCACCTCGATCTGATCAATATGCTCGAGCGCGCCGGAGGCCGATTTCGCCAGCACGCCGGATTCCTGCGGGCTGTGGCGCGCCGTGGTGATCAGTGCACCGGCGCCGAAAGCCACGGCCGAGCGCAGGATCGCACCGACATTGTGCGGATCGGTGATCTGGTCGAGCACCAGCACCAGCCTGGTGTCGCCGAGCGCATCGAGCCGCTTCGGTTTCAGCGGCTCGGCCTCGATCACCACGCCCTGGTGCACGGCATCCGAGCCGGTGACCTTGTCGATGTCCCTGGGTTCGACCAACTCCGCCTTGAAGGGCAAAGCGCCAAGGTCGGCGATTGCCAGCCGCTCGGCAGCGTTGCGCGTCACCAGCATCTTCTTGATTTTGCGGCGCGGATTGTCGAGTGCGGCCCGCACCGTGTGCAGCCCATAGAGCCGCACCAGCCCATCCGCCGGGTTCTCGCCGGGCGGCACCGGCTGGCGCGGCCTGAATGCAGGCGCGCCGCCGCTCTTCTCGTCGCGATGCGCGCGGCGCAGCTTGGCGTAGTGAGTGTCTTTAGGGGTCTTGGATTTGTTGTCGTTGCTCATGGCCGGCTTCTATAGCCGTGTCGTCCGGCCATGGATACAGCTGCATAAGCTGCTTGTCGGGCGAGGCGTGAGATTCAGCGCTTTTTGCCGGACGGTTGCGGTTGACAGTTTTGGGCGCTGCCGCCATAAGGCGCTTCGCGGAAGGGCTGCTTTGGCAGCCGCGACGCGTCGATGCCTCGTTGCATGGCTCCGGCGGCAGACTGGAGAGGTGCCCGAGTGGTTAAAGGGGACGGACTGTAAATCCGTTGGCTATGCCTACGTTGGTTCAAATCCAACCCTCTCCACCACTGCCGGCCCGGAAGCCCTGAAACGCAGAGCGAGCGTCGGAGCGGATCCGATGCTTGACTGAAAGGCGCGGGTATAGCTCAGTGGTAGAGCAGCAGCCTTCCAAGCTGAATATGCGGGTTCGATTCCCGCTACCCGCTCCAGATTTCCCCCAAGCCGCGGCGCACCTCGCGCACGATTCCGAAGCAGGCACCGCCAAGCGAAGCGCTTTGCCGATAGTTCAAAGTATTCGTTGCGCGTCCAGACGGACGCGCATCTTAATCTGTGTTATCGTTGTCCCGAACCGCAGGCGGTGTGGGGCGACAGGCGTCAGCTCGCGAATTTGCTGAATATGGACGCGAGTTGGTTCTGCTGCGGCACTTGCCCGTTCGGCGTCAGCTGGTCGACAAGCCCTGGCAAGGCCGCCGACAGTTGCTTGAGCAGGTCCTGTTGGTTCAGACCCGTCCTTTGCGCGATCTCCTGAATGATCTGCGGGCCGAGGGCACTGCCCAGATCGCTGGGGTTGATCGGCTGGTTCTGACCGGTGCCGACCCACGAATTGGCAACGTTGCCGTGGCCGGCGTCCTTCAGTTTGTCGAGCAGTCCGCCCAGACCGCCGAGCAGTCCGCCATCGGCGGATGCGGTTGTATCAGGCGGGACGGGGGCAGGGCTCTGCGCCGCCTCCGGCTGGGCGGAACTTCCACCGCTCAGCATTTTTCCCACCAAAAGTGCGCCGAGCGCGATCATCAGCGGCTTGGCGACGTTGCCGCCGGGAACGGCATTGTCAAACAGTCCCATTGTGGATCTCCATGTCAAATTGCCCGTCCGTCTCCAACAATGACGCATCCATGGCGAATTTCAAGCCGGTTTGAGCTTTCCGTAATCATGATTTTCAAGTTGGCTTGAGCTTTGCTTAATAATGTGGAAGTAATCGGGTGCGGGGAACGGAGAGGAAAAATGTCAATATTAAGCTGGATTATTCTCGGCGTCATCGCCGGCTTCATAGGCAGCAAGATCGTCAATAAAAGCGGGCAAGGCCTGGTGCTCGACATCGTGCTCGGGATTGTCGGCGCCATCGTCGGCGGGCTCATCTTCAGCGCCTTTGGCGCGTCGGGCGTTACCGGGCTCAACATCTATAGCCTGATCGTCGCCGTGGTCGGTGCCGTGGTTGTCCTGTGGGCCTATCATCAGTTCAGCGGCAAGAGGGCACTGTAGAAGCCGTCCGGCAGTTGCGTCGGCATTCGGGTGAATGCCGACCGCCTATCTGATCCTTTTGAGGATTTCGCGGATCAGCGTGTTGAGGCCGGCTTCCAGCCCTCTCACCATGATCGGCCATAATTCCTCGAGCAATCGCTGCCATACCGCATCGCGCCCAATCCTCACCGGCAGATTTGGCATCGCGCCCATTGCCGCCGTCACGTCGCGGCGCAGCCGCTCGCCACAGGCGCTTGCGCCGCTGATCGTCGGATCGAAGGGCAGCCGGGTGAAATCCCATTTTCCGCGCTGCTCGATGCCGAGATTGCTCTCGACTTCGGCATGCGACAGCACCGTTTTGGGCGTGACCTTGATGCGGTAGTATTTGCAGAGTTCGGCGACGACGGCGGCCATCGCGCCCCACTGCGCCCTGGTCATCGGATAGCGGCCGGCATCGAACGGCCTTTCCTCCGCCCCGGCCATGCAGCAGAGCGAAACCCCGATCGAGCCGCCGTTGCAGTTGAGCGTGTGCGCGGCATATCCCGGTTTTACCCGGCCTGAATTGAGCGCGATCGAAGACCGGCCCCTGACCAGACGGCCATTCCCCTCGACCAGTATGTGATACGCATCCCTGTCGGTATCGCCGGCCGAATGCGAGCCGGCGGTCCAGTGGCAAATGACGCGCCTCATCGCAACATTGGGCAACCAGTCGGGCGGCAATGCCACAGAAATCCCCGCGACATAAGTTCAGTGACGGAGCACAGTATAGTTTCCTTGGCGGCCCACGCGAAAACGAAACGATAATTTGGTTGAGCGTTTTCTAACGGTCAGCTATTCGCCGGCATCTCCGGCGACCGCGTGTTCTCTGTATTGCGGCAGATCGTCGGTGATCGTGAACCACTTCGCCTTCGAGCCGACGAAGATGTGCTGCGTCGGGCGGATGGTCGGCTCGTCGACGAGGGTTCCCATGGCGACATGCACGAAGGCACCGTCGCGGACCACCGAATAGAGCAACGAGCCGCAAGTCTTGCAGTGCGCGTCATGGCCGGTGTCGTCGCCGAAGATCATGAGATTGTCCTCGCCCCTCGCCAGGCTCAGCCTGTCGCGCTCGATGCCGGCGAATGGCTTGAAGGCCGAGCCGGTGGTGCGCCGGCAGTTCGAGCAGTGGCAGTTCGCGGCATAGACGAACGCGTCCGCCACCGCGTACTGAACGGCGCCGCACAGGCACTTTCCGATAAGCCTGCGGTTGCGTGAATTCTGGTTGTCATCCGGGCTTGCCACGCGCTCCTCCTATTGTGCAGGCTGATTTCAGTTTCAAGCGACGACGGTCAACCGGCGCTTGCGCTCGTCGAGCGAGACGATGGTCAACCCGCTGGCCACCACCAGCAGGATTCCGCAGATGGCCAGCGCATTCGGGAGCTGCCGGAAAACCACCAGGCCTGAAATCACCGCCCAGACGGTAAAGCAATAGTAGAACGGCGCTACCACGCTGGTCGGCCCGACGCGATAGGCCATGAAGATGAAGAAGTGGCCGAAGATCAGGAACAGTCCGGCGCCGCCCATCAGCAGCAGGTGACGGATTTCAGGCACCACCCACTGCTCGGAAACCAGATGCGCAACGCCGGCGCCCGCGAGCACCACAATCACCGCGGAAATAGCTACGACCATTCCCGGCACGTCGGCGGCGACCTTGCGTCCGGCCAGATCGCGCGCCGCGGACAGGGCGGCATTGCCTAGCGCCAGCAGGGCATAGACCGAAATCCCCTGCATCGTCGGTTGTGCCACCATCACGGCGCCGATAAAGCCGAGCCCGATCAGCGCCAGGCGCAGCCCACCGATCCGTTCGCCAAACAGCATCGAGGAGCCGACCAGCATCAGCAAGGGCGTGATCTGCCCGAGCGCGGTCGAATCGGCGATCTGCATGTTGGCGAGCGCCACCACGTAGCAAAGGATCGCACCCAGTTCGAGCATGTTCCTGCGCAAAACCTTGGCGTCGACGATCAGCCGGATCTGCTTGCCATAGCCCAGCATGAACAGCAGCGGAAAGCCCCACAATGTTGCCGCAGCGCCGCGCAGGAACAGCACCTCATAGGGCGGCAGTCCCGCGGTTGCGAGCTTCATCATCGTGTCGTTGACGATGTAGGACCCGGTCGAAACGACCATGAACAGCGGGCCTCGTATGGCAGTCGGGATGAAATGCATCGGCCCACGAAATCAGACCGGCGCCAGGGCGGCAATGGGCCAGATCCGGCTGTAAATCCGTCAAAGCCGTCAGCCGCCGCCGTAACCATTCCATTTGCCCTTGTTCGTTCCTATATCCGCGCCACATTCTCCGAAACCGGATCACGCGTTCGGGCCGGGCGAGCGCGCTCGGCGACAAGGCACTTGTGTTTTTCGGCCTTAGTCGCTAATCGCCCCGCATTCGACTGAACTGAAGGTCCAGGCCGTCCCCAGGCCGTCCAAGGAAAGAGACTATGGCAAAAGGTAAATTCGAGCGCACTAAGCCTCATGTGAACATTGGCACGATTGGTCACGTCGACCATGGCAAGACGTCGCTGACGGCGGCGATCACCAAGTATTTTGGCGAATACAAGCGCTACGACCAGATCGATGCGGCGCCCGAAGAGAAGGCGCGCGGCATCACCATTTCGACGGCGCACGTCGAATACGAGACCGCCAACCGCCACTATGCCCATGTCGACTGCCCCGGCCACGCCGACTATGTCAAGAACATGATCACCGGTGCCGCGCAGATGGACGGCGCGATCCTGGTGGTGTCGGCCGCCGACGGCCCGATGCCGCAGACGCGCGAGCACATCCTGCTCGCCCGCCAGGTCGGCGTGCCCTCGATCGTGGTGTTCTTGAACAAGGTCGACCAGGTCGACGACGCCGAGCTGCTCGAGCTGGTCGAGCTCGAGGTGCGTGAGCTTCTGACCAAGAACGAGTTCCCCGGCGACGACATTCCGATCGTCAAGGGTTCGGCGCTTGCCGCCCTTGAAGACAGCGACAAGAAGATCGGCGAGGACGCCATCCGCGAACTGATGGCTGCGGTCGATGCCTACATTCCGACGCCGGTTCGTCCGCTCGACAAGCCGTTCCTGATGCCGATCGAGGACGTGTTCTCGATCTCGGGCCGTGGCACGGTGGTGACCGGCCGCGTCGAGCGCGGCGTCGTCAAGGTCGGCGAGGAGCTGGAGATCGTCGGCATCCGTCCGACCACCAAGACGACCTGCACGGGCGTCGAGATGTTCCGCAAGCTGCTCGACCAGGGCCAGGCCGGCGACAACATCGGCGCGCTGTTGCGCGGTGTCGACCGTGAAGGCGTCGAGCGCGGCCAGGTCCTGGCCAAGCCCGGCACCGTCAAGCCGCACAAGAAGTTCGTTGCCGAAGCCTACATCCTGACCAAGGACGAGGGCGGCCGCCACACGCCGTTCTTCACCAACTACCGTCCGCAGTTCTATTTCCGCACGACGGACGTGACCGGCATCGTGTCGCTGCCGGAAGGCACCGAGATGGTGATGCCGGGCGACAACATCACCGTCGATGTCGAGCTGATCGTGCCGATCGCCATGGAAGAGAAGCTGCGCTTCGCCATCCGTGAAGGCGGCCGCACCGTCGGTGCCGGCATCGTCGTCACCATCACAGAGTAATCGCCGGCGCTGCCGGTTGAGATCGGATGCAAAGGGGCGGTCTTCGGGCCGCCCTTTTGATTCTGATATTCTGGCAATGGATTAACCGCATTGCTTCAAATCCTGTTGCAAGCGCCTCTGCGATAACTAGTATAGGTTGCATCGAGGGGGGCTGCCCGAATGGTTCCATGGCGCCGTTTGCATAGTCAGGCATGGTGGTCGCTAGGACTGATCTGCCTGGTGTCGTTGCTTGCCATGGGCCACGCTGCCTTCGCAGCGGATGCAAAGAAATCCACACCGGAAAAATCCGCGCCGGATTTCGGCCCGACGATGCGGTTCGTCGTCGTGCGCAGCAGCGCGCCGGGCTGCGAGCCGACCTGTCCGGAATGGATATCGGCGGAAGGCTCGATAGAAGCCGGCACACCGGCCCTGTTCAAACGCGCGCTGAAAGCGCTTGGCGGCCGAAAGCTGCCGATCGTCGTCGATTCCCCCGGCGGCAATGTCGAAGCGGCGCTGACACTTGGTCGCCTGATCCGCAAGAACAAGCTCGATATCGCCGTCGGCAAAACCCGCTTCGTCGGCTGTCTGCCAGATGTGAAGAACTGCAAGGAAAACGACGGCAAGAGCGCCCGTTATTTTGGCAATGCTTATGCCGATGGCGCCATCTGCAATTCCGCCTGTCCGTTGATGTTTTCCGGCGGCATCCGGCGCGTGGTAGGCGAATGGGCCTTTCTCGGCGTCCATCAGATCACCACGACCTATATCCGGACGAAATTGCTGTACCGCACCACCTACCGCATGGTGAAGGGCAAGAAGAAGATTCTCAGCACCAAGGTCGTCAGCCGGAAGAACGCCGGCAGCTACAAGACCTATGAGATGAACAAGCCGCTGGAGCGGAAGCTGGCGGCCTATCTGAAGGAGATGGGCGTCGGCCTGGGTGTGCTCGAGACCATGAAAAGCACACCGGCCAGCGGTATCCAGCAATTGGCTCCCTACGACATGCTGCAAATGAATCTCGTCACCAGCCGGGATGCCGTCGACCTGCTGACCGCGCCAACCCTATGCACGTCCGATCCGTTGCCGGCGAGTTGCAGGGAGGTGCCGGCGCCGGCGAACATCACGAAGCCGGCCGGCGAAGTGGTGGCGAAAGCCGAGCCTGCACCCGCAGGGCTCGAAACCCCGCGGCCGAAGGAGGTCGCAGACATGCGCTTCGTCCTGGTCCGCGGCAGCAACCCGCTTTGCAATCCAAACTGCCCGGAATGGATCTCGGCCGAAGGCGCGATTGCGCCTCAGACCCCGCAGAAGCTGCGCCAGTTGCTCGCCATGCTTGGCAACCGACGGCTGCCGGTGGTGGTCAGCTCACAAGGAGGCGACCTGTTCAGTGCACTGGCGGTGGGGCGACTTATCCACGAAAAGAAGCTCGACATCGCCGTCGCCCGCACCGATTTTGTTGGCTGCGACCCGGGAGAGTGGAGTTGCTTGGCTAAAGAGGGCGCCTATGCCGGCCTGACCGTCGATTCGGGAGCGGTATGCGATTCGGCGTGCGCGTTCATGCTTGCCGGCGGCGTCAGACGGTTTGTCGGTCCGCAAGCGCGGCTCGGCATGTACCTGATGGGACAGCAGCAGATAATTAAGACCTATCTCGAGGACATGGCGATTGGTCCCGGTCTGTTCGCCGCGCTCGAGCAGCGCTCGGTCGAGCGCCAGCTCGAACCAGACCTAATGCTGAAGGTTGGACTGACGACGGGGCCGCAATCGGTGGACGCGCTGACGGGCGCCACCATCTGCAAGTCGTCGCCGAAGCCCGACAACTGCCGCGTTCTGCCGTCCGCCAGCGCCGAGGCAGAGACGCCGGCGAAGCTTTAGCGCAACCTTGCACTGGCCATCGAGGCAGGTTGAGCGGCGCTCGATGTTTCCGCTATCGTCCAGCGCGGTTGAAGACCAGCATCGGAGGGATCGCGAATGAGCCAGGATGTCCCGACATTGTTTGAATGGGCAGGCGGCACCGAAGCGCTGAACCGCCTGACCCAAACCTTCTACGACAACGTCTCTCGGGACCCCATCGTCGGGCCGGTGTTCAAGCACATGTCGCCGGACCATCCCGCTCACGTCGCGGCTTTCATCGGCGAAGTTTTCGGTGGACCGAAAACCTACAGCGAAAAGCACGGCGGCCATCGCGAGATGGTGATGCACCATCTCGGCAAGCATCTGACCGAGGAGCAGCGCCGGCGCTGGATCAACCTTCTCGCCGACGCCGCCGACGAGGTCGGCCTGCCTGACGATCCCGAATTCCGCTCGGCTTTCATGGCCTATGTCGAATGGGGATCGCGGCTGGCCAAGATGAACTCCAACAAGGGCGCGACCTGCGATCCGGAGACCGAACCAATGCCGGCCTGGGGTTGGGGGGTGCCGGGCGGCCCCTACAAGCCGCCTTCGGGAACCTGACCGCGCGCGAATCGGTCGAAGGCCTGCCGCCAGGACCCGATTTGCGGGAAATGGGTGGCGGTGAATGGTTCGGTCCGCCAGGCTGGAACGGTTTGAGGCCGCCGTGGCTGGCGGGGGCCGCGCTGAAAAACCGGAGGCCTGCGATGGGATCGGACAGCAAAGCAAATTCTGACAGCGACCGCGGATCCCGAAATCCGTTTGGCGTCATGGACGTCCCCACTCCCGACGACGAGGAGGTGTCGGCGTTCGCCGCCGGCGTGAAACTGGAGGGAACTCCAAGCGATGAAAATGCCGAGGCCTGGGGCACCGAAAGCGACCGCGACCGCAACGACACCATCGAAGGCAGCTGGTCCAGCCGTTGGAATGGCGGTGCCGATCCCACGATTCCAGGCGACAGCAAGGATAAATGGAAGTCCGGCCGGGGCGAGGTGAAGACGGCGGGAGAGAGAGTTTACCTGCTGTTCGATTGGCATGATGGTGTGCGCAAGGGGCTCATCGATGCGCGGCGCCAGGGTGCGAAAGGGCTGGTTGGAAAATATATCAATCTGACCGACCCGAAAATCGTGCGTCCCTGGGTCGGCTTGATCGTCAACAATCAACGGATCAACGGGAAATGGCCGGGAGGACGCCTGGACTTTCGAAGATGAAGGCCGGGTAGCGCACGTCGCTCTTTACAGAGCGCGCGGAAGCTTTTAGGAAGCGCCTGCTGCGCCGACATGCGCATACGGGCATAGCTCAGTTGGTAGAGCGGCGGTCTCCAAAACCGCAGGTCGTAGGTTCGAGCCCTGCTGCCCGTGCCATTCTTTGAATGGATACCTAAAAACGATTCTTTTGCAGTGCCCCTTTGAAAATCGGCTTGTGACTTGCCATATAGCACAAGTTGCGGCATAAGGGCCGCATAGCCGGGACGGGACGACTGGATGGTTCCGAGGCGGCGTTTGGCCATAAAGCGGACACTTGCCACTTGCGTGGATCAAGAATCGGTTTTATGTAGACGAGACAGACACGCGACGCGTGGAGCTGGGAAGCCGGCTTTACGCGTCTGATTTGCATGGGCGAAATGATTGCGCTGATTCGGCGCGAACGCACGCTCAAGCGGCACGTCCCGGCCAGCGGGATCATCCAGGAGGCCCGGCCAACGGGTCTTGCAGACAGAGCGGCATATGGCTTCGAAAACCACAAATCCCTTCACCTTTCTCCAGCAGGTTCGCGCGGAGACCGCCAAGGTCACTTGGCCGTCGCGGCGCGAAACGATGATCTCGACGGTGATGGTCCTTGTGTTCGCGGTCATCGCGATGATCTTTTTCTTTACCGCAGACGTGGCCATGGGCTTTGCGGTCGAAAAAATCCTCGGCCTCGGACAGTAAGTCCGGCGATTACGGAGAAGTCTTGAAATGACCGCGCGGTGGTACATCGTCCACGCCTACTCGAACTTTGAAAAGAAGGTCGCCGAGGACATCGAGAACAAGGCCAAGCAGAAGGGCCTGTCCGCCGACATCGAGCAGATCGTGGTGCCGACCGAGAAGGTCGTCGAGATCCGCCGCGGCCGCAAGGTCGATGCCGAGCGCAAGTTCTTTCCGGGCTATGTGCTGCTGAAAGCCAATCTGACCGACGCCGTGTTCTCGCTCGTCAAGAACACGCCGAAGGTCACCGGTTTCCTGGGCGACTCCAAGCCGGTGCCGATCACCGAAGCCGAGGCCCAGCGTATCCTGAACCAGGTTCAGGAAGGCGTCGAGCGGCCGAAGCCGTCGGTGACGTTCGAGATCGGCGAAGCGATCCGCGTTTCGGATGGACCATTCGCGTCCTTCAACGGTTTCGTCCAGGAAGTGGACGAGGAGCGGGCGCGGCTCAAGGTGGAAGTATCGATCTTCGGGCGCGCTGTGCCGGTCGATCTGGAATTCGGACAGGTCGAGAAGGGCTGATCCGAAATCCCTGCACCGGTTTCGGCGGCAGGGAAGGCGGCGCGGAGATCGCGCGGCCAAAAACGGGTGGGAGGCGAATGCGGCTTTAGCCGGCCGCGCGGACCGCACCACCAGACTGCAACCGCCGGCAAGACCGGCATGAGAAAAGGCAGGAAGAGAGATGGCTAAGAAGATTGCAGGCCAGCTCAAGCTCCAGGTTTCCGCGGGATCGGCCACGCCGTCGCCCCCGATCGGCCCGGCGCTTGGTCAGCGTGGCATCAACATCATGGAGTTCTGCAAGGCGTTCAACGCGCAGACCCAGGAAATGGAAAAGGGCTCGCCGGTTCCGGTCGTCATCACCTACTACCAGGACAAGTCGTTCACCTTCGTCATGAAGACGCCACCGGTGAGCTACTTCCTGAAGAAGGCCGCCAACCTGAAGTCGGGCTCGAAGGAGCCGGGCAAGGTCAAGGCCGGCACGATCGGCCGCGACAAGGTGCGCGCCATCGCCGAGCAGAAGATGAAGGATCTGAACGCAAACGACGTCGAGGCGGCCATGCGCATGGTCGAGGGCTCCGCCCGCTCGATGGGTCTGGAAGTGGTGGGCTGAGATCATGGCAAAGATTGCAAAGCGTGTATCGAAGACCCGCGAAGGCATCGATCCCAACAAGGCTTACGCTTTGGGTGAGGCGCTGAAGCTGCTCAAGGATCGCTCCTCGGTGAAGTTCGACGAGACGATCGAAGTCGCGATGAACCTCGGCGTCGACCCGCGCCATGCCGACCAGATGGTCCGCGGCGTGGTCAACCTGCCGAACGGCACCGGCCGCAGCGTTCGCGTCGCCGTCTTCGCGCGTGGCGACAAGGCCGAGGAGGCCAAGGCCGCCGGCGCCGACATCGTCGGAGCCGAGGATCTGGTCGACATCGTCCAGAAGGGCACGATCGACTTCGACCGCTGCATCGCCACGCCGGACATGATGCCGCTGGTCGGCCGTCTCGGCAAGGTGCTCGGTCCGCGCGGCATGATGCCGAACCCGAAGGTCGGCACCGTCACCACCGACGTTACCTCCGCCGTCAAGGCATCGAAGGGCGGCGCCGTCGAGTTCCGCGTCGAGAAGGCCGGTATCGTTCACGCCGGCGTCGGCAAGGTCTCGTTCGACGTCAAGGCGCTGGAAGAAAACGTCCGTGCCTTCGCTGATGCGGTGACCAGGGCAAAGCCGGCTGGTGCCAAGGGCAACTACGTCAAGAAGGTGTCGGTCACCTCGACGATGGGTCCGGGCCTCAAGCTCGACGTCTCGACGCTGGCAGCGTCCTGATACGAACAATTGGATCGGCCGCTAAAACGCTGATCCGTGAAAGAATTCCGGGCCTCCGACCTGTCGGCGGCCCGGTACCGGAAGTCGAAAGACTTCCGGACATCCTGTCCGAGATTGCAGGCGGCCCCCAAGCCTTAGGTGATGTGGGCCTTAATTCATGCGGGCCTGCATGAGACGGGTGAAGACCGGACAAAGGAGCCACAAGCTCCGATGAAAGGTTCGAACCGTGTTTGCCTTTTGTCTGCGCACCGTCCGGCTTGCCGGCAGGTGTGGCGAAAGGGGGCAGGATCCTCGAGCGTCGTTCGGGAGATCCGTTACTGGATGGCCCGGCCGGCAAAAGGCAACCCGACGCCTGTCCTTCGTAGAGGGCAGGGGTCAACTGGAGATAGGCAGTGGACAGAGCGGAAAAACGCGAACTCGTCACGGGCCTGAATGATGCGTTTTCAAGCGCTGGTTCAGTCGTCGTGGCCCACTACGCCGGTATCACCGTCGCGCAAATGAACGACCTTCGGTCGAAAATGCGCGCCGCCGGTGGCACCGTCAAAGTCGCGAAGAACCGTCTCGCCAAAATCGCTCTTCAGGGCACGGACTCCGCATCGATCATCGAGCTGTTCAAGGGGCAGACGCTGATCGCCTATTCGGAGGATCCGATTGCGGCGCCGAAGGTCGCGTCCGATTTCGCCAAGGGAAATGACAAGCTCGTCATTCTCGGCGGCGCAATGGGTACCACCTCGCTCAATGCCGACGGTGTGAAGGCACTCGCCACACTTCCGTCGCTCGATGAGCTGCGCGCCAGGCTGGTTGGCATGATCGCCACGCCGGCAACCCGGATCGCCCAGATCGTCAATGCGCCTGCGGCTTCGGTCGCGCGCGTCATCGGCGCTTACGCCCGGAAGGACGAGGCGGCATGAGGCCGTTCCTCGCTATCACAAACACACGTTCGAACCTTATGAAGGAACATTGCAATGGCTGATCTGGCAAAGATCGTAGACGACCTTTCGAAGCTGACCGTCCTCGAGGCGGCCGAGCTGTCGAAGCTTCTTGAAGAAAAGTGGGGCGTTTCCGCCGCTGCTCCGGTGGCGGTTGCCGCTGCCGGCGGCGCTGCGGCCGCTGCTGCTCCGGTCGAGGAAAAGACGGAATTCGACGTCGTCCTCACCGAGGCAGGCGCTCAGAAGATCAACGTCATCAAGGAAGTTCGCGCCATCACCGGTCTTGGCCTCAAGGAAGCCAAGGACCTGGTCGAGGCGGCTCCGAAGCCGGTCAAGGAAGCCGTTTCCAAGGCCGACGCGGACAAGTTCAAGGCCCAGCTGGAAGCAGCCGGCGCCAAGGTCGAACTGAAGTAAGCGTTGAGTACCGGCGGGCGGGGGGGCGGCGGGCGCCCCACCGTTGGCGGGGGAGGGGGGGGGGGGGACGCGGAGGGTGCGGAAACCACATTACTTGGGGCGCGCAACCCGGCG
>NZ_JAMYMO010000011.1:0-182943 GCF_040318575.1 Mesorhizobium sp. M1088
GGGACTACCGCCCGCCGTTGCAATTTACGCACCAGCACCGAACGCTCCGCAGCGTCGACACCATGCAGCTGAAAAACACTCTTGGACGTATCCATGCCAATACGGATAAGGTGTTCCACGGACGGCTCCCTTGTTTGAGATCTCAACGAACTCATTCTGGCACATCCGATGCCGTCGGGCGCCGTCCACCCCATCATGCCGTGACATTAGCCGAAAGGCGCAAGCGGTTCAGAATATTCGCCGGGCAGAGCGGTGTGGAGGGAGCCATTTTCAGCACCGTTGCGGAGCGGGGAGATAATGGCATGGATCCTAGGGTCTGCGCCGCGTCGCTTCGCTCCTTGCTTCGCCCTAGGATGACGAAAGCGTGGTGGGGCGCTCCCGATACGCACGCCGCTTCGCGGCGGTTCCGCCCTAGGATGACAAAAGCGCGGTCACCCTCACCCGGCCTCCGCTTCGCTCCAGTCACCCTCTCCCCGTTGGGAAGAGGAGGGCGCTTACCCGGCGAGGCCTGCTAGATGGACTCGTTTCGCGACAAGATCGTTCCGGTGACCTCGATCCTCCTGGGCGTGGTCGTCGTCTGGTACGTCATGGCCGTTGTCCTCAACGCACCGTTCCAGCGCGATCTCGACCGCCGCGCCAATCAGACACCGGGTATTGTGGAATTCATCGGCAAGACGCTGGCGCAGCCGAAGCCGACGCTGCCGGCGCCGCATCAGGTGGCGGTGAATTTTTTCGAAAACACCTTTCTGCGCAGCATCACCTCGAACCGCAGCCTTGTCTACAATGCCTGGGTGACGCTGTCGTCGACGCTGCTCGGCTTTGCTTTCGGCACGGCGCTCGGCATCGTCATCGCCGTCGGCATCGTGCATGTGGCGACGCTCGACCGCAGTCTGATGCCGTGGATCATCGCCTCGCAGACCATTCCGATCCTGGCGGTGGCGCCGATGATCATAGTCGTGCTGGCGGCGATCGGCATCACCGGGCTTATCCCGAAGGCGCTGATCTCGACCTATCTGTCGTTCTTTCCGGTGGCAGTCGGCATGGTGAAGGGACTGCGCTCGCCCGAGCTTACCCATCTCGACCTGATGCACACCTATAATGCCAGTGCCTCGCAGACCTTCTGGAAATTGCGGGTGCCGGCTTCGGTGCCGTTCCTGTTTACCTCGATGAAGGTGGCGGTGGCCGCCAGCCTGGTCGGCGCCATCGTCGGCGAGTTGCCGACCGGCGCCGTCGCCGGCATCGGCGCCAAATTGCTCGCCGGCGCCTACTACAGCCAGACCATCGACATCTGGTCGGCTCTGGTTGCCGGGTCGGTGGTCGCGGCGCTGCTGGTGATGGTCGTCGGCATCGCCGGGCGCCTTGTCGACCGCGCCATGGGCGGGAGGCCGGCATGAGCTCCATCCTGAGCCTTTCCTCAATCACGCCTCGATCCTGGCAGGGGTATGCAGCGCTTGTCCTGCTTGCCGGCGCGCTGCTTCTTTGGCCGCTCGTCAGCGCTACGCCCGGTTACGGCATGGCAACTGCGGTTTTGATTTTCATTTTGCTGCTCGTGGCAATCGAGGCCGACAACTTTCCACCGATGATCGGGGTGTTGTTGCTGTTCCTTGGCGCGCATGGCGCAGCGTGGATGCTGCTCGCCGGCATAACCGGCAATGAGGGCAGCGCTCGCGCATCCTTCTATCTGCTGCTCGTCGCGGCGTGGTTTTTGGCCTGGCGCTGCGTAACGGTCTTGTCGTCGTTTCGCCCGACGTCGCGCTGGGCGTCAACCGCCCTGCGCCTGATCATTCCGGCCATCTTCGGCGCCTGGATCCTGATCATCTGGGAGGCGGTGACGCGTGGTGCCGGCATTCCCTTCATCCTGTTGCCGCCGCCAAGCGCCATCGGTGCACGCATCGTCGGCTCGCTGCCGGTGCTGGGGGCCGATGTCAGGCAGACCATCTTCAAGGCTGTTATCTTCGGCTATGTGGTGGGGAGCAGCGCCGGCTTCCTCGTTGCCATCGCCGCCGACCGCGTGCCGTTTCTGCGGCGCGGGCTTTTGCCGATCGGCAATATGGTGTCGGCGCTGCCGATCATCGGCGTCGCGCCGATCATGGTCATGTGGTTCGGCTTCGACTGGCAGTCGAAGGCAGCGGTGGTCATCATCATGACCTTCTTCCCGATGCTGGTGAACACCGTCGCCGGGCTTGCCGCCTCCGGCCATATGGAGCGCGACCTGATGCGCACCTATGCCTCGAGCTACTGGCAGACGCTGTTCAAGCTGCGGCTGCCGGCGGCGGCACCCTTCATCTTCAATGCGTTGAAGATCAATTCGACGCTGGCGCTGATCGGCGCCATCGTCGCCGAGTTCTTCGGCACGCCGGTGGTCGGCATGGGATTCCGCATTTCGACGGAAGTCGGGCGGATGAACATCGACATGGTGTGGGCGGAAATCGCAGTTGCAGCACTTGCGGGTTCGGTCTTTTATGGCGTGGTCGCTCTTTTCGAGAGAGCAGTCACGTTTTGGCATCCCTCTGTCCGTGGTGGATAGGGGCGGTGGGTTTAGGGCGCTAACTTCAGAGGGTAAAAACATGAAAAGACTTGTTGTTTCGATGCTGGCCGGCGCGATGTCGCTTGCCGCGTTCCAGGCGATGGCCGCGGACAAGGTGACGCTGCAGCTGAAATGGGTCACCCAGGCACAGTTCGCCGGCTATTATGTCGCCAAGGCCAAGGGCTTCTATGACGCCGAGGGCCTCGACGTCGACATCAAGCCCGGCGGACCGGACATTGCACCGGAGCAGGTTATTGCCGGCGGCGGCGCCGACGTCATCGTCGACTGGATGGGCGGCGCGCTGGCTGCGCGCGAGAAGGGCGTGCCGCTGGTCAATATCGCCCAGCCGTTCAAGAAGGCCGGCATGGAGCTGGTCTGCCCGAAGGACGGGCCGGTCAAGACAGAAGCCGACTTCAAGGGCCACACGCTCGGCGTCTGGTTCTTCGGCAACGAGTATCCGTTCTATGCCTGGATGAACAAGCTTGGCCTCAAGACCGATGGCGGGCCGGACGGCGTCACCGTGCTCAAGCAGAGCTTCGATGTGCAGCCGCTGATCCAGAAGCAGGCGGATTGCATTTCGGTCATGACCTATAACGAGTACTGGCAGCTCATCGACGCCGGCTACAAGCCGGAAGAGCTGACCGTCTTCAACTATTCCGCCATGGGCAACGATCTGCTCGAAGACGGGCTCTATGCCCTGGAGGACAAGCTCAAGGATCCGGCCTTCGAGGACAAGATGGTGCGTTTCGTGCGCGCTTCGATGAAGGGTTGGAAATACGCCGTCGACCATTCCGACGAAGCGGCCGGCATCGTCATGGACAATGGCGGCCAGGACGAGAATCACCAGAAGCGCATGATGGGCGAAGTCGCCAAGCTGATCGACAATGCCGATGGCAAGCTCGATCCGGCGACCTACGAGCGCACCGCCAAGGCGCTGCTCGACCAGAAGATCATCAGCAAGGAGCCTACCGGCGCCTACACGACGGCGATCACCGACAAGGCCATCAAATAGGGCTGTCAAACTGGCTTGTAGCGGAAAAGGGGCGGGCGACCGCCCCTTTTTAGTGGGAGGTAAAATAAACGTTACCGGCGGAAACATCCGCTCGCAAAATCGTTGTGCCGGTGCATCCGCCTCAAGGGTGTCACAACGGAGGTTTCCATGCGCATCCAGTCCTTCACGCCGATGCTTTCGGCGCTGGCCATTTCTGCAGCCATCTTCTCTGCTTCACCGGCCTTGGCCGAAACCATAAAGATGACGGCGACGCTCGATGGTGCTCAGCAGAACCCGCCCGTCACCACGAAGGGCAAGGGCACCGCCACGCTCAGGTTCAACACCGCCACCAAGAAACTCGGCTGGACCGTGAGATATTCCGGCCTCAGCGGGCCGGCGAAGGCCGCACACATTCACGGCCCGGCGGCAAAGGGTCAAAACGCCGATCCGGTGGTGCCGTTCGAAGGCAAGCTGAAGACCCCGATCAAGGGTTCGGCGACATTGACTGATGCCCAGGCCACCGATCTTGAGGCAGGCAAATATTACGTCAACATCCACACCGCGGCCCACGCGGACGGCGAGATCCGCGGCCAGATCGAGAAGGCCAAATAGGCAGATCACGACGACAAAACAGGGCAATCATCCTGTTTTGTCAGGCCTTGTCGCGAATCTGGGTCATTGTGCGGGTCGGCGTGATGGCTTCAGGGTCGAGCCTGATCTCTACGATCGACGGCTTGTCGCTGGCCCGCGCTCGCTCGAAGGCCGCGGCGAAGTCGGCGGTCTTTTCCACCGTCTCGCCATGGCCGCCATAGGCACGGGCCAAAGCAGCAAAGTCTGGATTCTTCAAGTCCGTGGCGACGACACGGCCGGGATATTCGCGCTCCTGATGCATGCGGATGGTGCCGTAGATGCCATTGTTGACGACGATGACGATGATCGGCAGCCCGTATTGCACGGCGGTGGCGAATTCCTGGCCGTTCATCAGGAAACAGCCGTCGCCGGCGAAAGCAATCACGTCGCGGTCGGGGAAAAGCTGCTTGGCGGCGACCGCCGCCGGCGTGCCGTAGCCCATCGAGCCGGATGTGGGTGCTGCCTGCGTGCCGAAACGCCGGAAGCGATGGTAGCGATGCACCCAGGTGGCGTAGTTGCCGGCGCCGTTGGTGAGGATGGCGTCGTCCGGCAGCATCGTTTCGAGATAATTCATGATCGGCCCCATCTGGACGGCGCCGGGGCCGCTCTCCGGAGGCGTCGACCAGTCGAGATAGGCGGCGTGCAGCTTCGCTGCCTCAGCCGCCCAGACCGGCGTTGCGGCCGGCTTGCGTCCGGCAAAGGCTTCGACGAAAGCGGCAGGCGAGGCATTGATCGCCAGCGCCGGCCGGTAGACGCGGCCGAGTTCGCCGGCGTCGGCATGGATATGGACCAGCGTCTGGTCGGGGTAGGGACTCTTCAGCAGCGTGTAGTCGGATGACGGCATCTCGCCCATACGGCCGCCGATCAGCAGCACGAGGTCGGCCTGCTTGATGGCGGTTGCTACCTTGGGATTGATGCCGATGCCGACATCGCCGGCATAGTTCGGGTGGAGATGGTCGAACAGCATCTGGCGGCGGAAGGAGCAGCCGACCGGCAGCGACCAGGCTTCGGCTATCGTCCGCATCCGTGCAACGGCCTGCGCGTCCCAGCGCGTACCGCCGAGGATGACGAAGGGCCGCTTTGCCTGGTTGAGCAACAGTTCCAGTGCGTCGAGCTCGACTTCGCCAGGCCGCGTCTCGACAGGGGTATAATGCCGGGCGTCCGGTGCCTCCGCGAGGCTGGTCAGCATGTCTTCGGGCAGCGAGATGACGACCGGGCCCGGGCGACCGGACGTCGCCACCGCAAAGGCGCGTGTGACGAATTCGGGTATGCGTGCGGCGTCGTCAATCTCGACCACCCATTTGGCAATATCGCCGAAGAACCTGACGTAGTCGACCTCCTGGAAGGCCTCGCGCCCTTTGGCGTGGCTGGCGACCTGGCCGATGAACAGGATGAGAGGGATTGAATCCTGCATCGCGATGTGGATGCCGGCAGAGGCATTGGTGGCGCCTGGGCCGCGGGTGACAAAGCAGATGCCGGGCCTGCCGGTCAGGCGGCCGTGGCAGTCGGCCATCATTGCGGCACCGCCCTCCTGGCGGCAGACGATTGTGCGGATCGGTGAATCATGCAGCGCGTCGAGCACCGCCAGATAGGATTCGCCAGGTACGCAATAGATACGGTCCGTTCCGTTGGCTTCGAGCGCATCGACGATGAGTTGTCCGCCGGTCTTCATTTTCCTGACCTCTCCAGTTCGGCAAGGATTTCTTCGGTGTGTTCGCCGAGACGCGGTGACGGACGTTCATAGACCAGCGGCGTGCCGGACATGACCATCGGCGCCCGCACCGAGGGCAACAGATTGCCATGGCCGTCATCGAGGTCGAGCCGCATGCCGCGCGCGATGGTCTGCGGGTCGGCAAACATCTGGCCGATGTTGTTGATCGGGCTGGCCGGCACTCCGGCAGTCTCAAGTCTGGCCAGCAACGGGTCGCGATCGAAGGCTTTCAGCGCCTCGATCATATGCTCGCGCAGCTTTGCCCGGTTGGCGACGCGGGCGGGATTGGTGGCGAAGTCAGGGTTCGACGCCAGCTCGTCGAGGCCGACGGCAGCGCAGAACTTTGCGAACTGGCCGTCATTGCCGACCGCCAGGATGATGTGGCCATTCTTCACCGGCACCACTTCGTAGGGCGCGATGTTCATATGCGCATTGCCCATCTGCACCGGCGACTGTCCGGAGACGAGATAGTTGAGGTTCTGGTTGCCGAGCGTCGAGATCTGGGTGTCGTAGAGCGCCATGTCGATATGCTGGCCTTCGCCGGTCTTCTCGGCATGGCGAAGCGCCGCCTGAATGGCGATGACCGAATAAAGCCCGGTGAAAACATCTGAAATGGCGACGCCCGCCTTTTGCGGTTCGCGGCCGGCTTCGCCGGTAATCGACATCATGCCGGCCATGCCCTGGATAATGAAATCATAGCCGGCACGCGGCGCATACGGTCCCGACTGGCCAAAACCGGTGATCGAGCAATAGATCAGCCGCGAGTTGATTTTCCTCAGGCTGTCATAGTCGAGGCCGTATTTCTTCAGTCCGCCGACTTTGAAGTTTTCGATCAGCACATCCGATGTCGCGACCAGCCGGCGCACCGTCTCGGCACCCTCGGGCGTCGAGAAGTCGATGGCAATGGAGCGCTTGCCGCGGTTGCAGGAATGGTAATAAGCGGCCGAAAGGTTCTCGCCGTCATGGCCGATGACGAAGGGCGGTCCCCATTTGCGGGTGTCGTCGCCGCCGTCCGGGCTCTCGACCTTGATCACGTCGGCGCCGAGGTCGGCAAGCAGCTGTCCGGCCCATGGCCCGGCGAGGATGCGTGCGAGTTCGATGACGCGGATGCCTTTGAGCGGAGGCTCAGTCATGGATCACCGTGGTTGATCGAAAGCGCAGCCTCTATCAATCCCGCGCGCCGCTGTCACGGCCCTTGCAATGGGCCAGTATCACTGTGCCCTCAGCACGCGGTCGGCCCAGGCGGCAAAATCCTCCATGATGATGTCTCGGTTGACCTCGTTCAGGCTTTCGTGGCGGGTTTTGGCGTAAACCTTTGAAACGAGATTCGAAAAACCCATCATGTGCATCCGGCCGGCAAGATGGCTGACCGCCTTGCCGCCGTCCGAGGCCGGATCTTGCTCGCCTCCGACCAGATTGACGAACAGGTCGCGCCGCACGCCGGAAAAATTGCGGTCGCTGCCGCAATGCAGCGTCATCATGACGATGTCCTGCCACATCGACACCGATGCGTCCCAGCCGCAAAGCGGGTCGGCGATGTATTTCTCGACTTCAACGGCATCGCACGACAGCCAGTCGAACGGCGTCCGGTGATTGGGCACCGCCTTGCCCCAGGCCCGGAACGTCAGCCGGGACAGCAGGCGCGACGGCACGTCTGAGCCAAGCCGGAACTTTTCCCAACCAAGCATGGCCAGCGCGATTTGGCTGAGCAGTCCGGCCGAGAAATTGCCGTTCCAGATCGCGGCGGCATGGATGCGCGCCGAGTGGCGGAGGACAAAATTCAGCGCGACCGACGCGCCCAAGGAGTGACCGAAGACGATGACCGGCAGGCCCGGCTGTTCCCTGGCGATGAGATCATGGACGGCGGCGACATCGGCGATGATCTTGGCACCGCCATCCGCATCGGCGAACCTGCCAGGTGGCGCGTCGGGCGCCTTGGTGGCGCCGTGGCCACGGTGGTCGTGCGCGTAGACCTGGTAGCCGCGCTCGCCAAGGAAATCGGCGAAACGGGCATAGCGCGCCGCGTGCTCGGCCAACCCGTGATTGACCTGGACAATGGCGCGCGGTTGGCCGATGGCGTGTTTCACATAAAGGTTGAGCTCGGCGCCGGTCGGCGATGCCAGCATCCTCTGCTTGTCAAATGGCATGTCTCGCTCCCGTCGGCGACTGTTGGGCGACGCAGCGATCGACGTCAAGGGACAGGGTACCCATTCGACGGTAGTTGACAGCATGCTGTCAATGTGATTACATGACAGCATGCTGTCAAATGGTCGGCGGCAGATTGGGGGTATGACATTGGGGGTATGACTATGAAAACCACCGGGGCCATTTCGCGGCGTGCAATCTTGCTGGCGGGCTTCGCCTTCACGACGGCCACCCTGTTGTCAGGGATTGCTGCGTTCAGTCAGGAAACCAGGGAGATGACCATGATGACGTCCACTGTTCCAGGCCCGCAAGGCCAGCTTGCCACTTATAGGATCAACGCCGGCAATGGCCTGCCGATCATGTTCCTGCATGGAGATTGCAGCCGCGCTTCCCACTGGGACCGGGTGATGCAGCTCTCCGTCGAAGGCCGCGAGGCGGTAGCCTTCGATTTTCGCGGTCATGGCGCCTCCGCGCCGGCGCAGGACGGTGACTATGGTTATGACGGTCGTGCAATGGATGTCGGTGCCGTGGCCGACGCGTTTGGCCTGAAGCGGTTTCTCATTGTCGCGCACAGCGGCGGCGGTGGCGTGGCGCTCGCTTATGCCGCCAACCATGCCGACCGGGTCGCCGGTGTCTTGCTCGTCGACCCGGCGACCGATCCTCGTGCGCTGCCGCAGGCGATTCGTGACGGCTTTGTCCGCGATCTGGCCGGTCCGCAAGGCCGTGATGTCCTGAACGCCTATTACACGTCGATTGCCGGCCCTAACGCGGCTGTTCGCCAGCGTGTTCTGGCCGATGCGGCAGTGGTCGATCCGGCGGCGAGGGCAGGTGTCGGCAAGGCACTGGCCGAATGGAACCCGGAGCCGGCACTCGATGCGTATCGCGGACCTATGTTCGTATTGGCTACCGAGGCCAGTGACACTCCAGCCGCGCTCTACCGGCTGCGCACGGACATTCCGCGCCAGATCGTGGCGGGCAGCGGCCATTGGGTGATGCTTGACAAGCCCGAGGTCGTAGCCGAAGCCGTTAATAATTTCGTCGCGACCATCGAGGCCGGCCAGAAATGACGACCAGGACCGAAGCGGCAAATGTGCTCACCGAACTGGTGCTTGCCGTGTTCAGGATGAACGGCAGTTTTCTGGATGCGGCCGACCGGCTGGCCGCTCCAATCGGGCTGACGGCAGCGCGCTGGCAGGTTTTGGGTGCAGTTTTGAAGGAGCCGAAATCTGTGGCCGACATCGCCCGCGACATGGGTCTCGCCCGTCAGAGTGTACAGCGGCTGGCCGACATACTGGCTGCGGAGGGGCTTGCCGCCTACGCCGACAACCCGGCGCATCGCCGCGCCAAGCTGTTGTCGATAACCGATGCCGGCCGGGCAGCGGTCAAGAATATCGGCACACGCCAGCATGTTTGGGCGAACCGCGTTTCGGAGGGTATGGACGCCGACGTGCTGAAAGCCTCGCTTGATCTGCTGCGCACCCTGACGGAACGGGTGGAGGCGGGCGGATCCTGATCGACCACGCGCGAGCCGTCTCAATGCGCTGGCGATTGTTTTTACGGCCGGCGAAAGAAATCGTAATTCTGACATGTCGCAAGTTTCTAGCTTGCGGCGTGAATCACGAGGAGTGCCGGAATGCGGATTTGGGCGATATGGGGGGCAGTGTTTGTTGCGTTTGCTGGCGCAAGCGCGGCGCGGGCCGATGTGAAGATGACCGGCTCTTTCGTCGCCGATGCCGCCTGTCCGGCAACGCAGGCGATCAAGAGCGGCAAGAATCCCGGCAATGTCTCGACCGCGGCTGGTCAGAGTTATGATCTGCTGGCCGGCAACAAGGACGCGCCCACGCACTACCTCATTCGCGTGCCGGGCGCCGATCCGGAGCGCCGCTGGGTCAAGATCAGCTGCGGTCACGTTTCGGGCGGCAGCGCGTCGACGATGCCGGCTGCACCGGCGCCTGCCGAGCCGAACAAGCCATCGGCGTCCGGAAAGCCGGAATATGTCTTCGCGCTGAGCTGGCAGCCGGCTTTTTGTGAGACCAAATCCGGCAAAACCGAATGCCGTGCGCAGACCGCCGCCGGGTTCGAAGCGACCCACTTCACCTTGCATGGGTTGTGGCCGCAGCCGAACGGAAATTTCTATTGCCAGGTCGCGGCAAGCGACAAGGCGAACGACGATCCGGCACACTGGCGGGATTTGCCGCCGGTCACCCTTGACCCGAAAACGCGAGCGGAACTCGACCAGGTGATGCCGGGCACCGCGTCCGCCCTCGAAAGGCATGAGTGGATCAAGCACGGCACCTGCTACGGCAAGAGCCAGCAGGAGTATTTCGCCGACGCCTTGAACCTGATGCGCGCGATGAATGCGTCGCCGGTGCGCGATCTCTTCATCAAGAACATCGGCAAGCAACTGACATCCGATCAGATCCGCAGCACCTTCGACAGTGCCTTCGGCAAAGGCGCGGGCGACCGGGTCCGCGTGTCCTGCGTGGTCGATCCTTCGAACGGCAGGCGGCTGATCGGCGAACTGACGCTCGGCCTGACCGGCCCGATCGCTTCGAACGCTTCGCTCGGTGCCCTGCTGCTTGCCTCGGCGCCGACAGCCAAGGCCGGCTGCCCGAAGGGCGCGGTCGATGCCGTCGGGTTCCAGTAAACAGGCCGTACGCGACTGTCGCTTTGCACCGGGGATGGTATGATCCCGGGCGCATCATTCATAGGGGGTGGCGATGAGTGGTATGACGAGCGGCGCGCTGGCGCGGCTGGCGTTCTGGGCCAAGGGCATGACGGCGATCCGCGACGGCCATATGGAGTGGCCGGGCTTTTCCTACACCGAAGTGGAGTGGGCTCGCATGACCACGCTCGCCAAACCCGTCGGCGGCGGCACCTACCAATTGTTTACGCTGGTCAACGCGGCGATCTTCATCGCCATCGCCGCGCTCGGGATGTTCTGTGTCTTCCTGCCGCTGGCGGCGCTGCTGTTCCCGGTACCGGCCGAAACCAGTGCGCTCAAGTTTTCGCTGCTCTTGGCGGCATGCGCCTTCCTGATCATCGGCATCGGCCTGCCGATTTCGCTGCGTCTTTCGACCACGCTCGTGGCGCCGAAGGCAATGCGGGCCGCGCTTGTCGCCGTGCCCGGCGACCAGGCGCTTGCGGCAAAAGTGTCATGGCAGATCAATCGGATCACGCTCGTGCTCTGCGGCCTGCTGGTACCGGGCATTCTTCTGTTCATTGCCTACGATATCGAAGCCGGCCCGATTATTACCGCGTTGAAATGGCTGGCGATCGCGCTGATGGCGGTTTCGGTTGCGATCGGCGGATGGCAGCGGCGCAAACAATCCTGATTGAGCCAATCGCAGGCCTGGGCAGCGTTACGCGCCGGCGCTGCGCTCCGGCCTGGTCCATGTGTTGCGGGCGTCTGCTTCGTTGCCGCCCGGTTCGCCGACAACGCGATCGCGTCCCGTGGATTTGGCCTTGTAGAGACGCTGGTCGGCCAGCGCAAAGAGATCGGCAAGGCAACGGGTCGTCTCGCTGACCGTCGAGATGCCGGCGCTGACGGTAATGTCGAACCGGCTGGTGCTCGCGGACGTCTTGACCGCTTGCCTGACGGTTTCGCCCAGCAGCCTGGCGAGCGGCTGCGGACGCCAGCCGAGGATGGCGAATTCCTCACCGCCGATCCTGAACAATTGATCTTCGGTCCCGACAAGTTCGCCAAGCAAAATCGCCAGGGCTTTCAGCACCTTGTCTCCCTCGGCGTGGCCGAAGCGGTCGTTGATCGATTTGAAGTGGTCGACATCGATGATCAGCAGGCTGAGCGGCCTGGCGGTCCGCAGGCTGGCGGCGACGGCGGCCTCGCCATCGCTGTCGAAGCGCCCCCTGTGCAGGAGGCCGGTGAGGCCGTCGCGACCAACATGCTCGACCAGCGCCTCATAGCGCTCGCGATAGGTCAGCGTGTCGAAAATGTCGGAAAGCCCGCGCGGCGCCGGCACCTGCCGCGCCTCGAACCACCTGATATAGGCGACCAGCATGGTGCTGTAGACCAGGGCCGCTGCCATCTTGGCGAACCAGCCGCCGAAGAACACCGCGACCGGCGCACCGGTGACGAAATGCAGCGCCGTGAAAAAGCCTGCCTGGTCGAAGGTGAGCACGCAGGCGACGGAGACCAGGATGCGGGTGAAAAGCGCCTTGCGCAGATATTTGCCGAGCTTTTCATAGAGCAGAATGATCAGGATGGCGTCGACGAACAGCAGCGTCGTGCCCCACACCATCAGCCAGCCCATCTCGTCGATGAAGCCGATGTCGGGAAGCTTGCCGTCGGGCAGCGGTGCGATGTCGTGCAGGCGCAGGATCAGCACGAGCCCGACCATCAGGGCATTGCCGAGCAGCAGGCCGTAAATCGGCTGCCGGACAGTTGCCGCGTCCTCCTTGATGTAGAGCAGGAGAAGCATCACCAGCTTGCCGGAAAACAGCACGGCCGAACCCGGCGATACCATGCCGAACGGCAGCGCGACGTAGAAGACGCTGGCGAGATAGGTTTCCAAGAAATGCATGACGCCAAGGGCGCAAACAAAGACGCCGAGGCCGATGCGGCCCCTGAACCGGAAAAGCGTGACCATGATGCCGAAATAGAGAACCGCTTCGGCAAAAAGCAGGAAACTGTTCAACACGGCCCGATCTCTCTCCCCGAAATCGCGGCTGCCAGCGATTTCCCATCCAACATTGTTTGACGCGGAATGATTAACCGGAGCTTTCGCCTGGGCGCCGGCACGAAATGAAGCGGCTAAGCGTTTGCGGCTGCGACCAAATCCGCCTGGAGCGGGTCATCGTTTCACGGAACCGCTGAACCGCTCCATCTTTTTTGTTTTGACGCAATTCCGGACGGAAAACCGTTTCACGGTTTTTCCTGGAATTGCTTTAGGGCCAAAACTGTTTGCCGTTCGCGGCCGCATCGCTTACATAGCCCCCAACTTCCATCCAATCCGACATCAGTCGACTTTTCAGGGAAAGCGCGCGTGGCACGCCAGTTCATCTATCACATGGCCGGCCTCAACAAGGCCTACGGCACCAAGAAGGTGCTCGAGAACATCCATCTGTCCTTCTACCCGGACGCCAAGATCGGCATCCTCGGCCCCAACGGCGCCGGCAAGTCGACGATCCTCAAGATCATGGCCGGCATCGACAAGGAGTGGAGCGGCGAGGCCTGGCTGGCCGAGGGTGCTACCGTCGGTTACCTGGCGCAGGAGCCGGCGCTCGATCCGAACAAGAACGTGTTCGAAAACGTCATGGAAGGCGTCACCGCCAAGACCGCCATCATCGAGCGCTACAACGAATTGATGATGAACTATTCCGACGAGACGGCGGACGAGTCGGCCAAGCTGCAGGACGAGATGGACCGGCTCAACCTGTGGGATCTCGAACAGCAGGTCGAGATGGCGATGGAGGCACTCGGCTGCCCGCCCAAGGAGGCCGATGTCACCAAGCTGTCGGGCGGCGAACGCCGTCGCGTCGCGCTTTGCCAGCTCTTGCTGCGCCAGCCCGACCTTCTGCTGCTTGACGAGCCGACCAACCATCTCGACGCCGAGACGACGGCGTGGCTGGAAAAGCATCTGCGGGCCTATCCGGGCGCGGTGATGATCATCACCCACGATCGCTACTTCCTCGACAATGTCACCGGCTGGATCCTCGAGCTCGATCGCGGCCGCGGTATCCCCTACGAAGGCAACTACACCAAATATCTCGAAGCCAAGGCCAAGCGGCTCAAGCAGGAAGGCCGCGAGGACGATGCGCGCCAGCGGGCGATCGGCCGCGAGCGCGAGTGGATCCAGTCCAGCCCGAAAGCCCGGCAGACCAAGTCGAAAGCCCGTATCCAGGCCTTCCAGGATCTGCTGGATGCAGCCGACAAGCGGCGTCCGAGCGACACCCAGATCGTCATTCCGCATGGCGAGCGGCTCGGCAATGTGGTGATCGAGGTCGAGGGCCTGTCGAAGGGCTTTGGCGACACGCTTTTGATCGACGATCTCGAATTCAAGCTGCCGCCGGGCGGCATCGTCGGCGTCATCGGCCCGAACGGCGCCGGCAAGACGACGCTGTTCCGCATGATCACCGGCCAGGAAAAGCCCGATGCCGGCACCATTCGCGTCGGCGAGACGGTCAAGCTCGGTTATGTCGACCAGAGCCGCGACGCGCTCGACCCGACCAAGACGGTCTGGGAAGAGATCTCGGGCGGCGCCGAAGTGGTCAAGCTCGGCAAGTTCGAAGCCAACACCCGCGCCTATTGCGCGTCGTTCAATTTCCGCGGCGGCGACCAGCAGCAGAAGGTCGGCAACCTGTCCGGCGGCCAGCGCAACCGCGTGCATCTGGCCAAGATGCTGAAGACCGGCGGCAATGTGCTGCTGCTCGACGAACCGACCAACGATCTCGATACCGAAACGCTGGCCGCACTCGAAGACGCGCTCGAGAGCTTCGCCGGCTGCGCCGTCATCATCTCGCACGATCGCATGTTCCTCGATCGTCTGGCGACGCACATCCTCGCCTTCGAGGGCGACAGCCACGTCGAATGGTTCGAAGGCAATTTCGAGGATTACGAGCAGGACAAGATCCGCCGGCTTGGGCCTGAGGCGGTCAATCCGCACAGGATGACGTATAAGCGGCTGACTCGGTAACAACGGATTGGTTGCAAGCGCCCCAGGCTGCTCGTAGAATTACTACCGGAAGGAGATAAACATGCTTAATGTCGAGCTTCCTACCGCGCTGGAAAAACGCCTCGAGATCGTCGCAAGGAAAACTGGCCGGACAAAACATGACGTAGTCGTTGAGGCCATTGTCGAGCAAATTCAGGATCTGGAAGACGGACTAATCGCCCTCGAGCGCCTTAACGATGGTGAAGGTGAATGGCTTTCTCTGGCCGAAGCTAAGGAACGACTGGGATTGGACGCAAGCGACCGCAGTGACGGTTGATCGTGTGGACAATTCGTGTCGAGAAGCGTGCACTGAAGGATATCTCCAGATTGCAAAGGTCCGATCTGCGTCGGATTGTGGACTTCCTGGAAAACAGGCTCGCCTCGCGCGATAATCCACGCGAACTTGGCGAAGCGCTAACAGGACCACTGGCAGGTCTCTGGAAATATCGTGTGGGCTCATTCCGAATTCTGCCAAGGATCGATGATAGCGCTGTCGCGATTTGGGTGGTTCAAGCAGGCGACCGTCGCGAGGTCTATCGATGAATACAGTCGCGAAGGTGAGACCCGACTGGTCCGCCGCCCTCTACCTGAAGTTCGAGGACGAGCGCACCCGGCCGGCGCGCGATCTCGTCGCGCAGGTGCCGGTGCCGGAACCGCGCCGGGTGGTCGACATCGGCTGCGGGCCGGGCAATTCGACCGAATTGCTGGTCGAGCGCTGGCCGCGGGCGCAGATCAGCGGCTTCGATACCTCGCCCGACATGATCGAGAAGGCGAAGGCGCGCCTGCCCGGTGTCAGCTTTGCCTTGGCGGATGCGGCGGCGTGGCAGCCGAACGAACCGGTCGACGTGATCTTTGCCAATGCGGTGTTTCAATGGCTGCCGGAGCATCCGGCGGTCTTCCAGCGGTTGATGGGATTTTTGGCGCCCGGCGGCGCGCTTGCCGTGCAGATGCCGGACAATATGGCCGAACCTTCGCACCGGCTGATGCGGGAGACCGCGGCCGAGATGCCGTTTGCCGAAAAGCTCGAGCGCGCGGCCCGCGCGCCGCTGCCGCCGGTCGCGTTCTATTACGGCCTTTTGTCGCCATTCTCGGATCGGCTCGATATCTGGCACACGATCTACAACCATCCGCTGGCCGATGCCGAGGCGATCGTCGAGTGGGTGAAGTCGACGGGGCTGAAGCCGTTCCTCGATCCTCTCGACGAAAACGAGCGGCAGCTTTTTCTGAAGCGCTACACGGCCCGGATCAGCGAAGCCTATCCGAAAACGGCAAGCGGCAAGGTATTGCTGCGCTTTCCCCGTCTCTTCATCGTGGCGCGGCGTTCCGCTTAGAAACTCTTAGCTACACCCAAAAACAGTGCATGGCGGATGCTTGACCGGCTTTCGCCGTCATGCGCATCTCGCCGGGGCAGGGATAACGTCCCTTCATGGGCCATGGGGATGGATGATGACACTGAAAAAGCTCGTTTTCGGCGGCAGCATTTGTGCGGCCGCTGTGCTTGCCTTGTCTCTATCGGCGGAGGCCAAGCGAGCGCGCTGCTTCACCAGCGACGACGGCTATTTCTCGTGCAGCTATCGGGCGCTGGACGATGCGGGCAGCTTTCGCATCTCGGCGCCGGGTTATCCGACCTACGTCCTGGAAATCGACGGACCGGGTTTTGCCTATGGCTATGTCAATCTCGGCCGCCGCAACGTGCCGCTGCCCGGGCAATTCGTGCGCAGCCGCGATGACGGTGCCTGCTGGAACAACCCGCAGACCAATACCAAGCTCTGCGCCTGGTAAAGACCCGTCCCAGGGACTTGATTTAAGCCGGCATAAACTGGCTAGGTGCAAAAGAGGTTGCGCCGAGCTTTTTGCGGTGTCGACATGAAGCCGCAACGCCTGCGCACGGGACGAACTGGAAATGCATCGCGTCATCATCAGCGGCATCGGCGTTGAAATCCCCGAAGCTTCGATCACCAACGAGGAGCTCGTCGCCAGCTTCAACGCCTGGGTGGACATGGAGAACGTCCGCCGCGAGGTGTCGGGCGAGCCGCTGGTACAGAAATCGGACAGTGCCTTCATCGTCCATGCCTCGGGCGTCCAGACCCGCCATGTCATCGAACGGGAAGGCATCCTCGATCCGACCCGCATGGCGCCGCGTTTCGCGGCGCGGCCCGACGATGCGCTGTCGCTGGAAGCCGAGTTCGGCATCGCTTCGGCCCGCAAGGCGCTCGATCATGCCGGGCTGAAGCCTGGCGACATCGACCTGGTGATCTGCTCGGCCTCGCACCATCAGCGGCCCTATCCGGCGATCGCCATCGAAATGCAGCAGGCGCTGGGCACGAAAGGCGCCGGCTTCGATATGGGGCTTGGCTGCTCTTCGGCAGCGGCGGCGTTGCACATCGCCGTCAATCTGGTGCGGGCAGGGGCGCATAAACGCGTGCTGGTGACGACGCCGGAGATCATCACCGGGCATCTCAATTTTCGCGACCGGCAGACGCATTTCATCTTCGGCGACGCTTCCGTGTCGATGATCGTCGAAGGGCTCGCCCAGGGCGAGAAGCGGCCGGGCCGCTTCGAGGTGCTGGATACGCGCGCCTGGACGCAGATGTCGAACAGCATCCGCACCAATCTCGGTTACTATACCCGCGCCACCCAGGACGATCCGTACATGATCGATCTGGAAGGCAATCTGATCAAGCAGATCGGCAACAAGGTGTTCAAGGAAGTCACCGTTGCCGGCCACAAATTCATCGTCGAGTTCCTGGCCGAGCACGGGCTGACGCCGCAAGCGATCCGGCGCTTCTGGCTGCATCAGGCCAATGCGCGGATGAACGCCATGATCCTGAAACTGTCGTTCGGCCATGACGTCGACCACGACCGCGCGCCGATGGTGCTGGAGCGCCTCGGCAACACCGCCGCCGCCGGCGCCATCATCGCCCTGTCGGAGAACCATGCCGACATGAAGGCCGGCGACTACGGCCTGCTCTGCGCCTTCGGCGCCGGCTACTCGATCGGCGGCGCGCTATTGCGCATGCTTTAGATTTTTTGTTTTACGCATGTCGTGTCCCAAAACCACTGCACACCCTCGGTTCAAGCCCGAGGGCATGCTTTTGGGCGACATGCATTAGCCCGGCGCGAACGGCACCAGCATCGGAACGCGCCTGGCATAGTCGTCGTAAGCGCTACCCAGTTCACCGCGCAGAAAACGCTCCTCCAGCCTTGCCTTCATGACGATGCCGACGGTGATGAGGATGGCGCCGGCAACGCCCCAGACAGTGCCTTTCGCCGCCATGGTGGCGAGGATCGCCAGAAGCAGGCCGGTATAGATCGGGTGGCGCACCAGCCGGTAAGGGCCGGTGTCGACGACGCGATGCGCGGCCTTGGCGGTGACCGTGGCCGACCACAGGCGGCCAAGATGCAGCCGCGCCCACCAGGCAAATGCCAGACCGGCGGCAATCAGCGCCACGCAGATCCACGCTTCGGCAAGGTTCGGCGTCCAAAGCCTCAGCGGGCCGGCATAACCGTGCGCCGGGATGAAGAGCAGGATCGTACCGAGCACCATGACGGCGCGGGATGGAAGCTCCACCCCGAAGCCGGCGCGTTTTTCGGCCCGGTCGGCCCAGAAGGCGGCCGCGGCCCATGAAACCACCCAGAGCAGCCAGAGCTGTGCGATTGCCGATGCGGGATGCATGATAAACCTCAGCGGGCTTGACCTGACCGATATTATCAACCGATGCAGCGCGGCAGCAATGCGGCACGCTTTTGCATGAGGCTGGTTCAACCATGACGCTGGTGGTGCCGACCCGTATCAGCCGTCTTGATTGGAGCATCAACGCTTTCGACTGGACCCTATGAATCGACTTCGGCTAACTGCATCCGGCAGCTAGGAATGAAACCAATGCCGGATATGTTTCCCGAAGCCGAAACTCCGGTCGAGATCGTCCCGTCGCGAAAACTCGCCGCCAGGGTGGCGGCGCTCTATCTCGCATCATTCGATCGTTTTGAGACACGAGCGGTGGATACGCTGCAACTCGGTTTCGACGGCATCGACGGCGATTTCCACGCCGGCACGACGCGGCGCTCCGGCGGGCGGGAACCCTGGTATCCGCGCGGCACTGAGATGCGCAACGAACGGCAATTGTCGATCGTGGCTGCGGACGAACTGGCAATCGTCGCCGAACGGATGGGCATCGCCGAGATCAAGCCGGAATGGATCGGCGCCAATCTCCTGATCGACGGCCTGCCGTGCCTCTCCATGCTGCCGTCCGGCACGCTGCTGTTCTTCAAAGGCGGCGCGACCGTCAAGATCGACGCGCAGAACGGGCCTTGCCGGATCGCCGGGCGATCGGTCGCCGAAAATGCCGGGATGGCCGACCATGAGGCCGGCGCGCTGCTGTTCCCGAAGGCGGCGAAGCGGTTGCGCGGGCTCGTCGCCTGGGTCGAGAAGCCCGGCACGATCGCGGCCGGCGAGGAGATTTCGGTGCGCGTGCCCGAGCAGTGGATTTACCGGGCCTAGTCCAGGCAAGGCGACCTCTAGTCACGGCGTATTTTGTTCTTGCTTTGTGCCGGCAGCTATGCTACTAATTTGGGTATGGTGCCAATTGGGCTCCAACGACCCGCCCGCGAGGCGGGTTTTTTATTTCAGGCTTTGAAAGTTCCGATGCTGCCGACCTGAGGTCGGCGGGACAGCGCCCCCCTCTGTCCTGCCGGACATCTCCCCCACGAGGGGGGAGATTGGCCGTCACCTCTCGATTTCGCTAATCACAACAGTGAAGAGCGCAGAACTCGACGCGTGTGCCTGCCGTCGCTCTACGCCTCATCCTCATCGTCGAGCAGACGGGTGGCGCGCCAGCGGGTGAGCACATTGTTGGTCTGTTCGATGACGAAGAAGCGCGCGGAATCGCGGTCATAGCCTTCGGCCAGCAGCTTTTCGTAGTCGGTGTGGGCGTGGCGAATATGCGCTATCGTCGCCAGCCACACGGCAATGCTCGGCGGCAAGGTCTTCATGTGCACGGCGCCGGCATCGGCCCGGATCTTTTCCATGTCGGCATAGGGCGCCAGCGGCAGCAGCGCTGTCAGTGCCTTGGCGATGGCGCGGCGGCGGCCGGTCGGCGCGCTCATCACTCCACCGGCCCTGGCTCGTCCCGCCCGGCGATGGTCGCATCGGCAAAGGCATCGGTCGAGGCGAAATAGGGCTTGATGTCGATGACCGGCGTGCCGTCGAGCACGTCGATGGCGTCGAGATCGATGCGGCCGGTGTCGATGTCGAGGGCAACCAGCTTGGCGACATGCAGTCCGACAGGATTCGGCCGGGCAGGGGAGCGCAGTGAAAAGACGCCTTTCGGCCCTGTGGCATGGCGGGGTTTCTGGACAATCAGTTGCCGCGGCGCATGGTGCAGCCAGGACAGGACGATCACGTGGCTGGCGCGTTCCAGCCCAAGCAGGCCATCCCGATAAAGCGGGTCGATGACCAAGTGCGCCGGCTGTTCCGTCTCCCGCGCCGCCTTCATGTTTTTGGGGCAAGTCTCCCGCGTGATCCAAGGCGAAGCGATGCGGCCGATGAAGACGACATGGCCATCCGGCGGCATCGTTGCCGGGTCGGTTTCCAGGAGCTTTTCGCCGCTGCGCGTTTCGAACATGGTTCTCGCCCCGATCATGCGTCCGTTTTTGCGCGATCCGCCACGCATGCGTCATTTTCTTGTCCGGAAGCGACATAGCGCTTGCAAGCCTATCCAAACCGACATAAACATATGTTTATATCTTTTCAAAGAGAATGCTCGCATGCATGTCGCTCTCGACACGATGGTAGATACATTGAAGGCGGCGGCGGAATCCAGCCGGCTGCGCATATTGGCGCTGCTGTCGCGCGGCGATCTGACCGTGTCCGATCTCACCGAAATCCTCGGCCAGTCGCAGCCGCGCGTCTCGCGCCATTTGAAATTGCTGCTGGAGGCCGGGCTGATCGGCCGCTACCAGGAGGGCTCGTGGGCGTTCTTCCGGCTATCGGATTCCGATGCGTCGCGCGATTTCGTGCTCAGGCTGGTCTCCGGCATCCGCGGCGCCGATCCGCAGGTCGAGCGTGATCTCGAACGGCTGGCCGCAGTCAAGCGCAAGCGGCAGGACCGGGCTGCCGAATATTTCTCGGTAAACGCCGCAAGCTGGGACCATATCCGCTCGCTGCATGTGCCGGATCGCGCCGTCGAAGCAGCTCTCATCAAGCTCGTCGGCAAACGGCCGTTCCAGTCGATGCTCGATCTCGGCACCGGCACCGGACGGCTGCTCGAGATCTTTTCGCCGCTCTATCGGCGCGGTGTCGGCATCGACATGTCGCGCGAGATGCTGACGGTGGCGCGCGCCAATCTCGACAAGGCCGGCGTTTCGAATGCGCAGGTGCGCCAGGGCGACATTTTCGCGCCGCCGGTCGAACGCGACGCCTTCGATCTCGTTACCATCCATCAGGTGCTGCACTATCTCGACGATCCCGCCCGCGCCATCCGCGAGGCGGCGCGTCTGCTGCGCCCGGCCGGCCGGCTGGTGATCGTCGATTTCGCGCCGCACGCGCTGGAGTTCTTGCGCGAGGAGCACGCGCATATGCGTCTCGGCTTTTCCGACCGGCAGATTGGCGACTGGTTTTCCGAGGCCGGCCTCGACCTCGAGGACAGCCAGGAATTCGAGCCGCGCGGCGGCAACGAGGCCAAGCTCACCGTCAAACTCTGGCTCGGCCGCGATCGGCGCATGCTGATTGCCGAGCCTTCCAACGACAGACAACCGGCCAATGCGTATCCGATAGGGGAAACCGCCTGATGAACCAGTTCCGCTTCTCCCGCCGCCCCGACATCGGCGACAAGGTCAGGGTTTCGTTCGAGTTCTTTCCGCCGAAAAACGATGAGATGGAAGCAAGGCTGTGGGACACGGTCACCCGGCTTGAGCCGCTTAAGCCGAAATTCGTCTCGGTCACCTATGGCGCCGGTGGTTCGACCCGCGAGCGGACGGCCCGCACCGTCAAGCGCATCCTCAATGAAACGACGCTGACGCCGGCGGCGCACATGACTTGCGTCGATGCGGCGCGTCACGAGGTCGATGCGGTGATCCGGGAGTTCGCCGATATGGGCGTCAAGCGTTTCGTCGCCCTGCGCGGCGATCCGGCCGAGGGCGTCGGCGCGGCCTACCGGCCGCATCCGGAAGGCTATGCCAATGGCGCCGAACTGGTTGATGCGCTGAAGGGCGCCGGCGATTTCGACATATCGGTCTCGGCATATCCGGAAAAGCATCCGGAAAGCCCGGATTTCGCCACCGACTTCGACATGCTGAAGCGCAAGGCCGACAACGGAGCGACGCGGGCGATCACCCAGTTCTTCTTCGACAACGATCTCTATGAGCGCTATGTCGAGCGGGCACGGCGGGCCGGCATCTACATACCGATCGTGCCGGGCATATTGCCGGTGCACAATTTCACCCAGGTCGCCAACTTCTCGGCGCGGTGCGGCGCCTTGGTGCCAGCATGGCTGGCCGAGCGTTTCGATGGGCTGCAGAACGATCCGCAAACGCATGCGCTGGTGGCATCTGCCGTGGCCGCCGAGCAGGTGCTGGACCTTGTCGAGCGCGGCGTCGGCGATTTCCACTTCTACACGATGAACCGAGCCGATCTGGTCTTCGCCATCTGCCACATGATCGGCATCAGGTCGCACGAAGTCGAGGCGGCGGGATCAGCCGCGGCGTAAGGCGGCAAGCTCCTTTTTGAAATGTCAAAGATCGGGGGAATGCAAAAGGCCGGGCAAAATGCCCGGCCTTTTCAAATGGTTTGGAGTATTCGGTGCTGGTCTTCCCCCGCTCAGCGGCCTTATGGAAGGACGCCCATAATGAGGGCGCCGATGAATGCAAACGCAGCACAAATCATCAATGCGTTGATCGGCCTCGTCAGTCCCATGTCATAGCCTCCTCTTAAAGAGCTATGGCGAGAGTCTAGGGTCATTTGTGCCACAGGCAAGCAGAAACTTTGCTGCAATGCGACGAGATTGTGGAATTTGCGACCTGCCGTTTGCCGTTAGGCATTGAAACTCTTTGTCAAAAGCCGGCCCGGGACCTGTGAATAATTTGTGGCAAAGCCGTGGCAGCAGCGAGAATGGCAGCGCTACCGCGGCGGAAAATCGGAATCGATTTTCGGACCGACTGAAGATTCGACGCATCCTTTGCGCATCCAACCGGGATGCTGCACGCTATACGCACGCTATACGAATGCGGTGGGCAACCGGCAGCGTTGTGAGATAGCCAGGACTTGAATTTTCTGCCAATTGGCAGTATATTGTCTGCCAAGTGATGGAGGCCGGAATGAGTGTCGGTTATGCGGTTCGCGATCCTGCAAATCAGGCTTTGCCGGCAAATCTGGCGGATGCCTCGGCACGGGCGCGGCTCACGCCAGCGGCTGTTGCCGGCATCGTCAGGCTCGCAGACATCTGGCATCTGACCAGCACCGAGATCTGTACCTTGATCGGCGACGTGTCGGAGAGAACCTGGTTCCGCATGAAGAAAGGCGAGTGGGAGGGCGTTCTCTCCCAGGATTCGCTGACACGCATCAGCGCCCTGATCGGCATCTTCAAGGGACTGCGGCTTCTGTTCTCCGAAGCGCTTGCCGATGAATGGGTGCGGTTGCCGAACAAAGGGCCGCTTTATGGTGGCCGGCGCCCCCTGGACGTGATGATCGAGGGCGGCATTCCGAAGCTGCTGCAGGTTCGCCAACACATCGACGCTTTGCGCGGTGGACTTTGAATGCAGATCCCGCCGCGCGCTGACATTTCCCAGCGCGACACGATCCGGCTCATTTCGACAGGCAGGCTCAAGGAACCGGTCCTGATGCCGTTGGCCAGGAATCATGGAGATTTGGAGGACCTTGCGGAGCTCGAAGGGGCCACCAGCGGCCGTCTTCAGGCGCAGCAAGGGGGATTGCCCGACCTCGATCCGCGCGAACTGGTTTTCGGGAGGCCGGGCTACACCTTCATCAATGCGGCTTTCGCTTACACCCGTCCGGGCGGCAATCGTTTCAACGATGATGCCAGGGGCGTCTGGTACTGTGGGTTCGATGCGGAAACCGCGCTCGGCGAGGTCTCTTTTCATCTGACGCGCGAGCTTGCCGCAATCGAACGGTTTGAAAACGTCACCGACTACGCGGAGCTCGTTGCCGACTTCATAGGCTCGTTTCACGATCTGCGCGGTGCTGAGTTCAGCAAGGATCCGGTGCTCGATCCGGATACCGCCTTAGCCTATCCCGCCGGTCAGGCGCTGGCGAAGCAACTCCGCAAACAAGACGCCGCGACCGGTTTTGTGTATCCTTCCGTGAGACATGTCGGCGGGACCTGTCTTGCCGCCTTCCTTCCCGATCTCGTTCAGAATCTCCGGCAAGGCGGTATCTGGCGTCTGGAATGGCAGGGTTCATCTGTTCCCGCGATCACGCCCATATAGCGCCATCTCTAAAGCGCGTCGCGTTCGACCGGCCTCGTGCGACGCGCTTTAGGTTCTTTTTCTATGCATGTCGTTATCGCAAAACCGCTGCACACCTTTGCGCGACATGCATTAGCGCCGCCCGAACAGGCGACCGTCGATGGTGACGAGGCCGAGGGCGATCAGCGCCATGCCGCCGAGTTCGAACAGTTCGAGCCGCTCGCCCAGGAACAGGAAACCGAGCAGGATGGCACTGGCCGGCACGATCAGCGTGACCAGCGAGGCGTTGGTGGCGCCGGCCGAGGCGACGAGATTGAAATAGAGGATGTAGGCGAAGGCCGTCGACAGCAGCGCCAGTGCCAGCACCGCCGCCCAGACCGGCGGCGAGGCCGAAAACAGATTGGCGGCATCATAGGTGAACAGAACGACCGGGATCATAATGATGGTCGAGCAGGTCAATTGGCCGGTGGCAATGACCGGTGACGGCACACCCTTGAAGCGGCGGGCGATCATCAGCGCAACCGCATAGGATAGCGATGCTCCGATGAGCGCGAATTTCGCCCAGACCGGACCGCCGAGCCCGGCGACGAGGCCGGGGCCTATCATCACCGCCGTTCCCGCGATACCGAGGGCGATGCCGGCAAGCTTGTTCCACGACAGCTTCTCATCGCTGGTCAGGGCGTTGGCGAGGATCAGCGTCCAGAACGGCGTCGTCGAATTGAGCACCGAGGCGACACCGGCGCCAAGCTCGGTCTGGCCGGCAAAGATCAGCGAGAAAGGGATGACGTTGTTGGCGAGCGCCAGCAGGAAGAACAGGCCGGCATGCGGCAAGGCGAGGCGAAACGACGGGCCACGGACCGCAAGATAGAGCTGCAACGCGATCGCAGCTATGGTGACGCGGAACAGCACCAGCACCAGCGGCGGAAGTTCCGCTACCGCAATACGGGCAAAGAAGAACGAGCCGCCCCAGATGGCGCCGAGCAGCAGAAGCTGCGCCCAGTCCTTGAGCACCATCGGACCGCGCATCGTGGTGGTGGCAGCTATCGCCATTGGTCGTCCTCCCAGACGAGATGCCTTGCTCTTCAGGCGTCTGTTCACGCCATACCCGATCCGGCCGCAAGGGCCACCCGAAACCTGAGCGATGGCCTAGCTCGCTCATAACCGGCGTGCAGCACCGGCGTAGCGCCGCGAAGCCAGGGCGGCGAGACATAGAATTGTTTTCATTAGCCGCTAGCTTGGATTAATTGTGCGCAGCCTCAGTCAAGGGATTCGTCCATGCAGCGATTCGAAAATGCCCGCGAGGCAGCGCTGGCGCTTCGCCCGGACGATCCGATCTATTGCTTCCGCCCGCAGGTGCTGAAGGCGGACGCCAAACAGTTCATGGGCATGTTTCCCGGCAAGACCGCCTATGCGGTCAAGACCAATGGCGAGCAGATCGTGCTCAACGCCCTGGTCGAGGCCGGCGTCGGTGCCTTCGATGTGGCCTCGCCCGGCGAATTCGCCGCCGTGCGCGCCGTCTCGCCCGACGCCGAGATGCTCTACATGCACCCGGTCAAGGCGCAGTCGGACATCAGGCTGGCGCTGGAAAAATACGCCATCCGCGTCATTTCGCTCGACCATGAGGACGAGATCACCAAGCTGACCAGGGTGGTGCGCGCGCTCGACATCGATCCGGGCGCCATCACCGTGTTCGTGCGCATCCAGACGAAAGGCTCGGCGGCCTACGAACTGTCGAAGAAGTTCGGCGCCGGACCGGCCAATGCGGTCGAACTGGCCGAACGGCTGAACCGGACGGGCTACAAGGTCGGGCTGTGCTTTCACGTCGGCAGCCAGATCGAGGATCCCGACACCTATGAGCGGGCGCTGGCCTCCGCCGACTGGGTGCGCAACCGCGTCGGCTTCGACGTTGCCGGGCTCGATGTCGGCGGCGGGTTTCCCGCCGAATACGGTCATGATCCGAACAGCCGCAAGCCGGAAATGCCGTCGCTCGGCCAGATCATGTCGCGGCTGTCGGGCGACCTCCAGGAGTACCAGTTCGACCAGATGCCGCTGGTGGCCGAGCCGGGCCGGGTGATCGTGGCGCGCTGCCTGTCGCTGATCGTGCGCGTGCTGCTGCGCAAGGGCAAAAGGCTCTACATCAATGACGGCATCTGGGCATCGCTGTCGGATTCATGGACCGGCAAGATCACGCTGCCGGCGCGCTTCATCCCCGATCCGGCGATCCGCTCGCGCAATGGCGAGGACAAGACCATCGTGCCGTTCAAGGTCTGTGGCGCGACCTGCGATTCCGTCGACATATTGTCGCGGCCGTTCTGGCTGCCCGAAACAGTCGATACCGGCGACTGGATCGAGATCGGCCATATCGGGGCCTATTCGCTGTCGCTCAGAACACGGTTCAACGGCTTCTATCCCGACACCTTCGTCGAGGTGGCGACGCCGTTCGACGAAGGCGATGCACCGCAGGGGTTCGCCAGCCTGGAGACCATGGCGGATTAGTGGATGGTGGAATAGTGAATAGTGAATAGTGAATAGTGAATAGTGAATAAATGAATAGTGGTAATTCTGGTGCTCAATGCGGCTCCGGTGCTATTCTTTTCACCATTCACCATTCACCATTCACCACCATCACAGCCTGGCCAGCAACTCCGGAGTCGGCCAGCCGTCGACCGGCAGGCCCAGACGCATCTGCTCCTTACGGATGGCTTCGCGGGTGTTGGTGCCCAGGATGCCGTCGACGGTGCCCACGTCATAGCCTTTCGCCTCGAGCTTGGTCTGTAGCGCCTTCATCTGGTCGGCGTCGAGGCCGGGTTCGGGGTTGCGCGGATCGAATCGCGGCGCGCCCCCCAGTCGGGCGGCAAGATTTGCCGCGGTCAGGGCATAGGTGAAGGACTGGTTCCACTCGAGATAGACGTCGAAATTGTCGTAGGTCAGGAAGGCTGGCCCCTTGCGACCCATGGGCAGCGCCAGGCCGGCCTTCAGGCCGTTGTCGAGAAGCGGCGTACCGTCGGGCCTGGTAACGCCCCACTGGCTCCATTGCGTCAACGGCAGCTTGTTGGTGCGTCCCGTCTGCTCCCACGGCAAATCGTCAGGCACACGGACTTCCTCGATCCAGGGCTGGTCGCGCTTCCAGCCGCGCGACTGGATCTTGCTGGCCGTGCTCATGATCACGTCCGGCGCGCTGCCGCGCAGGTCGACCAGGCCGTCGCCGTCGCCGTCGACGCCGTGGCCGAGATAGTCGGAAGGCAACATCTGCGTCTGGCCGATCTCGCCGGCCCAGGCACCGGTGACGTCGGCCGGCACCACGCCGCGATCGATCAACATCAGCAGCGGCACGATCTGCGGCCGGAACAGCTGCGGACGGCGGCAGTCATGCGAGAGGCTCACCAGCGCGTTCAGCGTATGAAAATCGCCCTGCACGGCGCCAAAATCGGTCTCCAGGGCCCAGAAGGCGGCGATGACCGGCGCCTGCACGCCGTATTCGCGATCGGCGCGGACAAAGACCTCGGCATATTTTTGCAGATTGGCCGCACCTTGCTTCAGCCGATGGGACGAGATCATGCGGTTCGAGAATTCGATGAAGGTCTGGGTGAAGACGCCCTGGGCGCGGTCGCGTGCCAACGCCTTCTCATCGAGGGTGGCGTTTTCCAGCGCATCAAGGCCGGCAGCGCCGACGCCGGCCGCCCTGGCCTCCGCCGCCACGCCGTGCTTCCATGACTCGAAATCCCCGCCGCATTGCTGTGCCGCTGCCGGCACGGCGGTCAGGAGCAGCGCCGCGAGAAGTCCAAAGCGCAATCGCATCGCTATCCTTCCAAGAAGATTACCGGCGGTTGCAGGCATTCGTCGTTGGCTGTGTCGAAAAGCAGGCGGCAGGCCTGGTGTCAACGGGTGTTCTGCCGCAACCACTTCTTCCACGCGGCTTCGGAGCCGTTGAAGACGCTGATGTCGGCGTTTCCGGCCATGCCCGGCACGACACCCGTTCCGGTATACTGCCAGAAGGTGAAGGGATGGCTGCCGTATTTCTGGCGCGGGTGCCCGGCGACGGAGCGCAGCCAGTAGGGGTAATTGCGGAAGCCCGATAAACCGTTATCTTCGAAGAAATCGACAGACGTGTAGATGATTGGCTTCTTGCCGTAGTATTTTTCGACGATTTCGAGGAACGTGCTCATCTCGCTGCGTACCGTGGCGGGATCGGGCCGCAGCTTGCAGGTCGGCGATTTCGGGTTCCATTCCATGTCGAGAACCGGCGGCATCGCCGAGCTGTCTTTGGGCACGTTCTGGATGAACCAGCGCGCCTGGGTAGCGGCCGGCGTACAAAAGTAGAAAAAATGATAGGCGGCACGGGGGATGCCCGACGCCCTGGTGCGGCTCCAATGCTCGTTGAAAGCTTCATCGAAACGGTCTCCGCCTTCGGTTGCCTTGATAAAGGCGAAGGAGATGCCGCTGGCCCTGGCCGCCGGCCAGTCGATCGATGTCTGGTATTTGGAGACGTCGGTGCCGTGGACGGCATAGCTCCACGGTGCGCCGCTGTCCCATTCATGCGGGTCGGAATCGGCAAAACGCGGCGCGCGTACCGCAACCATCGAGGCGCTGGACGACGATAGCGATGGCGTCAGATCCTCGACCGTCGAGCAGGCACCAAGCAGCATCAGCGTGATGAGAACCGCGAAACGGCGCATCGCTACTTCCCGAGCCGGTTTCAGCCGGCCGCTGATGGGTCTTTCCGCGGGTGGCCCCTCGACCGGGCGCAGCGTGTCTGAAACCGACTTACGCGGCGCACCTGGATCTTCGTTTCATGCATTCCCAAACCGTTACGCAGTTTTGGGACGCATGCATTCAAGCCCCGCCGGACGGTCACCCCACAGGATCGCCCGGTCTGTCCCAAGCGCGTCGCTTCGACGCGCTTGGCTCTTTTGTCTATGCATGTCGTTGTCCCAAAACCGCTGCGCACTTCTGGGCGACATGCACCTGTGATCGCCGATCATGGTTGATATTCGGTTGACGGCGCTCGACAAGAGCCGCGATTTTGCCGAAACAATGGCGGCAAATCGATGACATAGATCGCGCTCAGGGGAATTCGAAAAAATGCAGATCCTCCTGAAGTTCGTCAAATGGCTGCTCGGCCTGGCTGTGCTGGCCGCCGCGATACTCGCCGGCTGGCTGTATTTCGCGCCGCCGGAACTGATCCGCGTCGGTTCCGGCTATGCTGCCAAGATCGTCTGCTCGAACGTCTTCATCGCCGGGCGAGACGCCAACGACGTGCTCGCCGTCGATGTGCAGGCGCCGGGTCATCCGCTGCTGAAGCTGATGAGAGTGTCGGTGGACAAGGAGAAGGGAACGGTTTCGGCGGGCCTGTTCGGCGCGCTCGGCAAAAGTGTCGCGGTTGCGCGCGACGGGCTCGGCTGCGCCTCGGTTCCCGACGGCGATATTGCCGCCGCCAAGGCTGTCGCCGGAGCTCCACCGACGCCGGCGCCGCTGCCCGATCTGATCTGGCCGGAGGGCGACAAGGCCGATGCCTCGCAGGATCCCGAGGTCGCGAAAGTCCTCGACGATCCAGCCATGACCGGCGCCGGCATGCGGGCGGTCGTGGTCGTTAAGAACGGCCGCATCGTCGCTGAGCGTTATGGCGACGGCTTTTCCGAAAAGACGCCGCTATTGGGCTGGTCAATGACCAAGACGGTGAATGCGGCGATCGTCGGCACGCTGGTGAAGGAGGGCAAGCTGGCGATGACCAACCAGGGTCTGTTCGGCCCCTGGAAGGGAGATGGCCGCGCCGTGATCAGCCTCGCCGATATGATGGCGATGTCGAGCGGGCTGGAATTCAACGAAGATTATGGCGACGTCGCCGACGTAACGCGCATGCTCTATCTCGAACCGGACATGGCGGGCTTTGCCGGATCCAAGCCGCTGACCGGCGAGGTCGGCAAGGTGTTTTCCTATTCGAGCGGCACGGCGGTGATGCTGTCCCGATTGTGGCAGGACGCGATCGGCGACAAGGACAAGGCACTGGCGTGGCCTAGGACCGCGCTGTTCTATCCGCTCGGCATGCAGAGTGCAGTGCTGGAGGCCGACGAGCACGGCACCTTCGTCGGCTCGTCCTACCTCTACGCCACGGCACGCGACTGGGCGCGCTTCGGCCAGTTCCTGCTGCAGGGCGGCGTCTGGAACGGCAAGGAGATGCTGCCCGCCGGCTTCGTCGACTGGATGCGGGAACCGGCAACTGCCTCGAAAGTCTACGGCAAGGGGCAATTATGGATAGAAGGACCGGGCGACGAAGAAAACCCCGGCGCCGGCACTACCGCCGGCCTGCCCAAGGACACCTATTGGATGGAGGGGCATGATGGGCAAACGGTTGCCATCATCCCCTCGGAGCAGCTGGTTGTGGTGCGGCTCGGGCTGACGCCGGCCAGGCTCGGCTACCGGCCGCAGGCGATGGTAGCGGGGCTGGTCAAGGCGCTGCACTGAGGAATGCGGCGGTCGCAGTCTTGTCTATGCGGCTGTCGCCAAAGGCTTGGCGCGATCAACACGCGCCCGCTCGTCGGGTGAATTCATAACCGTCCAAAGATCGTTACGGCGCTGGACGTTCAACCAGAAATCCGGGCTGTTGCCAAACACCCGCGCCAGAATGAGCGCGGTAGCCGCCGTCACGTTGCGGCGGCCGTTGCACAATTCGTTCACATGCTTGCGCTGGACGCTCATAGCTTCGGCCAAAGCCGCCTGTGTCAGGCCGAGTGGTTGCATGAATTCTTCCGTAAGAATTTCGCCAACCGTTGCTGGCTTGCGTGCGGTCATCAACATGTCTCACCTCACTTATATATAGCTGTGGTCGTCGAGATAGATGTCCGACGCCTCGCCCCGGCCCCCGTCCCAGCGGAAGACCAGCCGCCATTGTTTGTTGACACGGATCGAATGGAAGCCTTCGAGATTGCCGCGCAACTTCTCGAAATGGTTGCTGGGCGGCACACGCAAATCCTGATCGATCGCCGCGTCGTCAATCATCTGGAGCTTGCGGAACAAGCGGCTTTCGAGATCGGACGGAATATTGCGGGAATGGGTGTCGTCCACGAAGAAAGCCCGCAGCCATCCATCTCTAAATCCGATGATCATCCCATGCTTCCGGCGAGGAGATAATGTACCACTCCTTGGGTCACATGGCAATGTGTGATTTAGCCAATTAAACTGATTTCAGCCACGGCCCCCATTTAGGATTGGAGCCCCAAAACCTTCCACGCCAAAATTGATATTAGATGGCGATCTTGATCACGGCGAGCCAGCTGTAGCCGCGATAAAGTGTTCTGAATCGAAGGCTTGCACCAACTCTCGCAGATTCCGATTCCAGGACGTCGCGCAGGACTTCACGCGGCTGGACATGGAATTTTTTCAGCCAGCCGCGCAACAGCTTGCGGAACCAGCTGGGCAAGGCTTCCTGCTGGCCAAAATCGACGACATGCAGCGAGCCGCCCGGTGACAGAGCAGCAAGAGCCGCGAACACTGTCTTCTCCCAGCCGGGAATCATCGACAGCGAATACGAGACAAAAATGCGGTCGAAACTTTTGACGCCGAACAGTGCTTTCGCGTCGAAATCCGTGGCGTCGCCGCGCGCCAGGGTGACGCGGCCGGAGAGGCCTTCGCGCGCGAGGGCGGCAGTGGCCGTCTCCAGCATCTCGGCCGAAATATCGAGGCCGAAGAAGCGCGCGGCGGGATAGCGGCGGGCTGCGAGGATGATGTTGCGGCCGGTGCCGCAGCCGAGCTCGAGCACGGTGCCGCCGGCCGGCACATCCAGTCCGGCGATAAGCCGGTCGCGGCCGAGCAGATAGTATTTGCGGGTCAGGTCGTAGATATGACGCTGCCAGCGGTAGACGCCGTCCATCAGCTCGGCATGGCTGGCCGGCAAGTCGGTCGTGCTCATACGGACCGCTTCACATAGAGATGGAAGCCGCCATAGATGGCCGAGCGGTCGCGCGCCGAAAACTCGCGCGAGGCGTCGTTCTCGTAGCGCCATTGGTCGAGCAGCGAATTCGAGACGCGGCCGGGCAGCAGGCTGGGTTCAGCGGCGGTGCGGAAGATAACGCGGGCGCCGGTGGAGGCGGTTCGGGTGATCTCGGCCCACAACCCGTTGAGCTGGTGGTCGGTCATCCAGTCCTGTGCATCGAGCAGCACGAAGCGATCCACCGAGCCGGCATCCTTGCGGGCGAGGAACTCGATCAGATTGGCGTGGTGGATGGCAACGCGATCGAGATTGTTGCGGATCGTCTTGTAGTTGCGCTTTTCGAGATAGGCGGGCAGGGCGGCCTCGCCCGGATTAGGGTAGCGGCGGGCGAAAGCCTGCCAGGCGAAATAATTGGTCTTCAGCGGAAAATCGCAGGCGAGCTTTTCCAGTCGTGCCTTCAGCACGCTGGCCATGGTGCCGTCACCCGAGGTGATCAGCGAATCGTACTGGGCCGGCGGAATGCCGAGGCCGAACAGCGAGGCTTTTCGTGAGGTCGCCCATTTCAGCAGCGGTTTTTCGAAGACCGGCGCCAGCTCTTCGTCGAAGAAGCGGCGCTGATCGGCGATGCTCTTGGCGTCCATGATGCCGGCCGGGTCGACGCCGAAGAATTTTGCGGTGCGGTGGCCTATGGCGATGAACAGGCCAAGCAGGCCGGTCTGGTAGAAATTGCGGTCGAAGACAGCGATGCGGCGACGGCCGCGCCAGTTGCGGCGCTCCCAATAATGGCGGCTGACCGGGTCGAGATGCGGTGCGATGAAGCGATCGTAGGCCTGTGAATTGTGCCCGGTCTCAGCCGCGCCGAAGAAACGGAACAGGTCGCCCTGCGACGGCAGGTGACGGACGGCTTCGAGCTTCATGCGGTTCAGCGCGATATGGGCAGCGTTGAGGTCGACGGCATCGATCCTTTCCGGCGAGCGGGTGAGATAGGCAAGGATGTTACAGCCGCCTGAGGCAATGGTGACGATGCGGTGGCCCGTCCCGAGCTGCATCGCGTCCATGTCGATTTCGGGGTCTTCCCAGATCTGCGGATAGACGAGGCCGGAGAACAGGAAGGCGAACAGGCGCTCGGAGATGCCGGCTTTCGACAGCGGGCGGTTCTGGTAGACGGCCTTGCCGACTTCCTTGCCGCGGCGAAAAACCAGGTCCCCAGAAATGTCCGTCATGGCAAGGCGATTCCCCGTTTGCGTTGCCGCAAGCCGGTAGCGCAGGGTGATGACAGGCCGGTGACAGCCTGTTGACGCGAGTTCAGGCCTTGCCAAATCCACCTGGGGTCGGCGTCGTCACGATGACCGCCTCGCCAGCGTCGAGGATGGTCTGATCGCAGGCTTTCAGCGTCTCGATCGCGCCGGTCTTGCGGCGGACCTTGGTCGAACCGGCCTCGCCATCGCCGCCTCCGTCCAGTCCCCGCGGCGGGCGGTTGCGATGCGAGGACAGGATCGCGCATTCCATTTTTTCGAGGAAGCGGATGGTGCGCCGGGTGCCGTCGCCGGCATTCCATTTGCCTTCGCCGCCGGAGCCTTCGCGGATATGAAAATCCTCGAGCAATACCGGGAAACGCAGTTCCAGCACTTCTGGATCGGTCAGGCGCGAATTGGTCATATGGGTGTGGACGCCGGAGGTGCCGGCAAAACCGCGGCCGTCGTTCATCCGGCCAGCCGGCGAGCCCGAGCAGATCGTCTCGTAATACTGGTACTGCTTGTTGCCGAAGGTGAGATTGTTCATCGTGCCTTGCGCATTGGCCATCGCGCCCATGGCGCCGAATAGCGCGTTGGTGACGTGTTGCGAGGTCTCGACATTACCGGCGACGACTGCCGCGGGATAGGCGGGTTTCAGCATCGAGCCGTCGGGAATGATGATGTTGATCGGCCGCAGACATCCGGCATTCATCGGGATGTTGTCTTCGACCATGACGCGAAAGGCATAAAGCACCGCGGCACGGGCGACTGGCTCTGGCGCATTGAAATTGTTCTTCATCACCGGCGACGTTCCGGTGAAGTCGACGGTGGCTTCGCGCTTCCGCCGGTCGACCGATATCTTCACCTTGATCATTTGGCCGGTGTCGGTCGGATATTCGTATTCGGAACTGTCGGGCAGCCGCTCCAGAACGCGGCGCACGCTTTCGGCGGCATTGTCCTGGACATGGCCCATATAGGCTTCGACCACATCGAGGCCGAAATGCGCGACCATCTTGCGCAGCTCGGCGACGCCCTTTTCGTTCGCGGCGATCTGCGCCTTGAGGTCGGCGATGTTCTGGTGCGGATTGCGCGCCGGGTAGGGGTGGTCGGTGAGCAGCGTCTCCAGGTCCTTCTCGCGGAACCGGCCGCGATCGACGATGCGGAAATTGTCAAACAGCACGCCTTCCTCGTCGACGGTTGTGGCAAGCGGCGTCATCGAGCCGGGCGCGGTGCCGCCGATGTCGGCATGATGGCCACGCGAGGCGACGTAGAAGAGGATCTTCGGCGATTGGCCGATCTCCCCCCCTGTGGGGGAGGTGGCGGCGAAGCCGCCGGAGGGGGTCGTTGCGGCAGTGCTCGACGCACTTGTGGTGCCTTCTGCGAGGACCCCACCCGGCCGCTTCGCGGCCACCCTCCCCTCAAGGGGGAGGGAAAACACCGGCGTCACCACTGTGATATCAGGCAGATGGGTGCCGCCATTGTAAGGCGCGTTCAGCGCAAAGACGTCGCCGGGACGGATGTCGCCGGAGTTGAGCCGGATGATGGTTTCCACCGAGCGGTCCATCGAGCCGAGATGCACCGGCATATGCGGTGCATTGGCGACCAGCGCGCCATCCCGGTCGAAAACTGCGCAGGAGAAATCGAGCCGCTCCTTGATATTGACCGAATAGGCGGTGTTCTGCAGCGTCACGCCCATCTGCTCGGCGATCGACATGAACAGGTTGTTGAAAACCTCCAGCATCACCGGATCGGCTTCGGTGCCGAGTGCGGCGTGTCGGCGCTTCTTCTCGACGCGCCGCATCAATACGTGGTTCTTGGCGGTGATCTCGGCCTGCCAGCCCGGCTCGACGACGATGGTCTGGTTAGGCTCGATGATCAAAGCGGGGCCGGCGATCTTGTTACCAGGCTTCAGCGTTTCGCGAGGGAAAATGCCGGCGTCGCGCCAGACGCCGTCGACAAAGATTTTCCGGTTCCCGGAAGGATTTGCGGCCATGTCTTCAACAACTGAATCGCTTTCGTCGCGGCCGGTGCCGCCGGTATCGGTACCTTCGACGCCGATCGACTCAACGATCATCGGCTTGTCGTCATAGACAAAGCCGAACTGCGCCTTGTGCGCCGATTCGAAGTCCGCCTTGGCCTGCGCAATCGAGCCGTGCCCGAAGTTCACAGGCAGCGCGGTATCGGTGCCGTCGTAGCGGATCTGCAGCACCGGTCTCGAGACGACCGCGTCTTCGCTGATGCCTTGCGCGGCGAGTTCGTCGATGACGGCTTTGCGCAGCGTTGCGATGAGTTCATCGATCGCTGGCCCGGAATTGTCCGCCAGCGGCTTCAGCAGCGCCTGCTGGCGTGACGCAAATACAGAGGATAGGCCGATGCCGTATGCCGATAGCAGGCCGGAGAAGGGATGGATCAGCACCGCCTCCATGCCCAGCGCATCGGCGACCAGGCAAGCGTGCTGGCCGCCGGCGCCGCCGAAGCAGTTCAGGAGGTATTCGGTGACATCGTAGCCGCGCTGCACCGAAATCTTCTTGATGGCGTTGGCCATGTTTTCGACGGCGATGGTGATGAACCCTTCGGCGACGGTTTCCGGGGAGCGGCCGTCGCCGATCTCGGCGGCAAGGGCCGCGAATTTTTCGCGAACCGTCTGGACGTCGAGCGGTTCGTCCTGGCCCGGTCCAAAAATAGCCGGGAAGAACTCGGGCTGCAGCTTGCCCAGCATGACATTGGCGTCAGTGACGGCCAACGGGCCGCCGCGCCTATAGGCGGCCGGGCCGGGATTGGCGCCGGCCGAATCCGGCCCGGCGCGAAAGCGGCCGGCTTCGTAATGCAGGATCGAGCCGCCGCCTGCAGCGACGGTGTGGATGCGCATCATCGGCGCTCGGATGCGCACGCCGGCGACCTCGGTGTCGAAGGCGCGCTCGTAGTCGCCATCGTAATGGGCGACATCGGTGGAGGTGCCGCCCATGTCGAAGCCGATGACCTTGCCGAAACCGGCGAGTTTTGCCGTCTCGACCATGCCGACGACACCGCCGGCCGGGCCGGACAACAGCGCGTCCTTGCCCTGGAACATGTCGGCGGCGGTGAGGCCGCCCGACGACATCATGAACATGAGGCGAGGAGATTGGTCGATCTCCCCCCCTGTGGGGGAGATGCCCGGCAGGGCAGAGGGGGGCGCCGTAGGGTGCTTTGTGTCATGATTGGCGTCACTAAGATGCTGAGATGCTGGCGGGACAGCGCCCCCCTCTGTCGGCTTCGCCGACATCTCCCCCACGAGGGGGGAGATTGGAGCCACGCCCAGCTCACCGGCAACCCTTTGCACATACCTTGCCAGGATCGGCGACAGGTAGGCGTCGACCACCGTGGTGTCGCCACGGCCGACCAGCTTGATCAGAGGCGAGACCTCGTGGCTGACTGAGACCTGCGAGAATCCGAGCTTTCGACAGACTTTGGCGACCGCCTTTTCGTGCTCCGGATGTTTCCAGGCATGCATGAAGACGATCGCGACCGCATCGATGCCATCCGCCTTGGCTTGCTCAATAGCCGGGCGTACCGAAGCAATGTCGAGCAGGCGCTCGACACTGCCGTCGGCGCGAACCCTTTCGTCGATCTCGACGACACGCTCATAGAGCTGTTCGGGAAGGATGATCTGCTTGGCAAAGATATCGGGCCTGGCCTGATAGGCAATCCTCAGCGCATCGCGGAAGCCTTTGGTGATGAGCAGCAGCACACGGTCGCCCTTGCGCTCGAGAAGCGCATTGGTGGCAACCGTGGTGCCCATCTTGACATCGCCGATCAGAGCGGAGGGGATTGGAGCGCCGGGTTGGACGCCGAGCAGCTCGCGAATGCCATGGATGGCAGCATCGGCATAGGCTTCGGGATTCTCGGACAGCAGCTTGCGCGGGTGCAGCGCGCCTTCCGGGTCACGGCCGATTACGTCGGTGAAGGTGCCGCCACGGTCGATCCAGAAATCCCATTTTGCAGTCACTGCGGCGGCTCCTGGGATTTTTCCCTGTTCGATCTGTTAGCTTGCGAGGCCCTGACCGGCAATCGTCAAATGATTGGAATATGTTACAGGCAGAAATGCAACGTTACGAAACTCATGCGCAGCTTACGCATTGTGTCCTCGACCGCCGCCGGTAACGGAGGCGTGATTAGAGGAGAGATACCATGAACAAACTCATTCTTGCGTCGGTGTCGGCGCTTGCGTTGCTTGGCCTTGCCGCCTGCAGCAACAGCGGCACCGACAACACCACGACGCAGAGCACCAACCCGCCGGCATCCGACCAGACGATGAAGCCGGCTGCTCCTGACGCCAACAAGCCGGCCGAGCCGGCTCCGGCTCCGGCACCTGCGCCGGCTGCTCCGGCTCAGTAGTCAATGTGACAACCAAGGAAAGGCTGGCCTCACAGGCCGGCCTTTCTGCTGCTTACGATACCAGCGCCTGGCGGCCGAGTGCGACGACGTGAGCGCTGGCGCCAGCCGCCTCAGGCATTGCGCCAAATCGATTGGGCCAGCCCCTGCGGCACTGTCTTGGCTTGATAGCGATGGGTGGTTGGTCCTATGAAGCCCCCATGTCGATTTGGGACCGCCTTGGCGACTTCGTCACACGCGTTTCATCTTCAGCGTCGTCAGGCGTCGCCGAAGTGGTCGAGGCCGTGCGCACGGTTTTCTCCGGCGATGCCGATCTGCGCCGGCGCGTCGCCTTCTCGGTGGCGATGATCGCCCTGTCGGCCAAGATGGCCAAGGCAGACGGCATCGTCACGCAAGACGAGGTGCGCGCCTTCCAGGAAATATTCGAGGTGCCGAAGGAACAGAGGCGCAATGTGGCGCGGCTCTACGATTTGGCCAAACGCGACATTGCCGGTTTCGAGACCTATGCCGAGCGGATGGCGCAGCTTTGCGGTTCGGGCCATTCGAACTGCCTGATGCTCGAGGGTATACTCGACGGGCTGTTCCACATCGCCAAGGCCGACGGGCTGGTGCATGAGCGCGAGGGCGAATTCCTGCATCGCATCGCCGAGATATTCCGCATCGATGAGGCGCATTACCAGAGCATCCTGGCCCGGCATGTCGATCTGGGTGCCGCCGATCCCTATGTTGTGCTCGGCATCGAGCGCGGGAAGCCGTTCGAGGAGGTCCGCAGGCGCTACCGCAAGCTGGTCTCCGACAATCATCCGGACCGGCTGATCGCACGCGGCCTGCCGCAGGAATTCATCAAGATCGCGACGACCAGGCTGGCGGCGATCAACGCGGCCTATGAAATGATCGAGCGAGGCCTGCGGCACGCATGAGCGGCTTTCCGCCCGATGAGCCGAGCGCCGAGGTCAGGGTATCGCCGAATTTCGGACCACGGCGCGGGACGCTCGGACCCGATATGATCGTGCTGCACTACACCGGCATGGCTACCGGCGCCGGTGCCGAGGCATGGTTGTGCGATCCGGCAAGCGAGGTCTCGTCGCACTACCTGGTCCATGAGGACGGCCGAATTGTTCAGATGGTAAGGGAAAGCGACCGCGCCTGGCATGCCGGCAAGAGCTCGTGGTTCGGACAGAGCGACATCAACTCCTGTTCGATCGGCATCGAGATCGTCAATCCGGGGCATACGCTCGGCTATCGCAACTTTGCAAAACCGCAGATCGGTGCGGTGATCGGCCTGTGCGCCGGCATCATCGAGCGCCATTCCATTCCGGCGCAGCGGGTGCTTGCCCATTCCGACGTGGCACCGGGGCGCAAGGTCGATCCAGGCGAGAAATTTCCATGGAAGGCCTTGTTTGCCGTCGGTATCGGCCATGTTGTGCCGGCAGCACCGATCCGGCGCGGCGCCGTGCTGAAGCCAGGCGATACCGGCGCCGAGGTAGAGGCGCTGCAGTCGATGCTGGCGCTCTATGGTTATGGCGTCGAGATCACCGGCGCCTTCGATCGGCAGACCGAAATCGTGGTAGAGGCATTTCAGCGGCATTTCCGGCAGCGCCTGGTCGATGGCATGGCTGATGGATCGACGATCCGCACGCTGGAAAGGCTGCTCGCTTCCGTAAGGATAGCCTCTCTCAAATAATCTTTTGCCAGCTTAAAAATTACAATCTGTTACTCAAAGTGACTTGCGTCGCCTTCTTTGGCGCCAATTCCGTCGTCAAAGGCGATCCGTACAGATTGTCGGACGTCTATCCCCCAAATGTTCCGATGTTGATTGAGGGTATCTGCGCGAAGTTCTTTGTGCAGATCAAACAGAACAGGATCACATGCAGAAATTGACCGTTTTAACGGCAGCCATTGCTGCCGGCGTAATGACTTTTGCCTTCAGTGCGGCAAACAGCGCACCGCTGAGCCAGCGGGCCGATCAGGGCTTCAGTGCCGCAGCCGGCAAAACCGCCGTGCCGAAAGCCACCCGTGGTGCAAAAGTAGAGAAGACCGCCACCGCAAAAGTGGAACAAGCAACCGCGGTAAGGACGAAAAAGCCGGCCCCTGCAAAAAAGCCAACCGCTGCAAGAAAGACAATCTCAAAATACTATGTGAAGCGTAACCGCAAAAGCATCGACCACATGGCAACGGCGTCAGTCGCTCCGAAGAGCAGGCCAGCGCCTCAGGCGGTGGTAGTCGGCGCCAGCGGACAGTATTCGGCGATCATTGCGCGTTATGCCGCCAGCTATGGCGTCCCGGTGTCGCTCGCCAACGCCGTCATCAAGATCGAAAGCAACTACCAACCGAACCAGGTCGGCAGCGCCGGCGAGATCGGCCTGATGCAGATCAAGCCGGCGACGGCGCGGATGATGGGCTATAGCGGTTCGGTTCAGGGCCTCTATGATCCAGATACCAACATCAAATACGGCATGAAGTACCTCGCCATGGCGCGGGATCTCGGCGGCGGCACGACCTGCGGCACGATCCTGAAATACAATGCCGGCCATGCCGCCACACGGATGAACCCGGTGTCCGCAGCCTATTGCGGCAAGGTCAAGGTCCAGCTGGCTGCACTTGGAGCGCCCGCCTGACAAGCGACAACTTGCTTTTTCGTTTGCGTTTTCGGGCCTGAACCCCTTTATACGCCTTGCCAGCTGGCCGGGCGGCCGCACCCGCGAAGCCGAAAGGCTGCGGGTGAGGAAAGTCCGGGCTCCATGGAGACACGGTGCCGGTTAATGGCCGGCGGGGGCGACCCCAGGGAAAGTGCCACAGAAAGCAAACCGCCACGATCCAATCGTGGCAAGGGTGAAAGGGTGGGGTAAGAGCCCACCGCGCGACTGGCAACAGGAGCGGCACGGTAAACCCCACCGGGAGCAAGACCGAATAGGGGCGGTGCGAGGGGAAACCCTCGAGGGCTGTTTCCGGCTCACCGTCCGGGTAGGTTGCGTGAGGCGTATGGCAACATGCGCCCAAGATGAATGGCCGCCACGTTCTCGCCGTGTAAGCGGCGAGGGCCATACAGAACCCGGCTTACAGGCCAGCTGGCAGTTTTCCCCGATAAAAGGAAATCTCCTGATATCAGCAGGTTGCGTCTTCGGGCGCAGCCGTTGGTTCAGTTTTCGGCCCGCAATTAAGCGCGGCATTCCTTGAAAATGGTGCGATTAAATCGTACCATTTGGATGACGGTATTCAGGAGCGCGTCATGGGACAGGTCGATAAACGCAGCATCACGCTGTCGCCGGAATTGGCGGCGGTGGTCGACGACGTGGTCGCCGCCGGCGAATATGCCTCGGCGAGCGAGGTGATCCGCGACGCGCTGCGGCAATGGAAGGACCGGCGCGACCTGCTCGGCTACACGGTCGAGGAATTGCGCAAGCTGGTGCAGGAAGGGATCGACAGCGGGCCGGGGCTGGACGGGCCGCCAATCATGGAACGGCTGCGCGCCAAATATCTGAAAATGGCCGGAACCAAAGGCCTTGAGGAGTGAAATACCGCCTGCTTCCTCAGGCATTGATCGACCTCGAAGCCATCGGCGACTACATTGCCGAACAGAATCCAAATGCGGCGGTTCGGCTCGTGGATCTCTTGCAAAGGCCGGTGGGATTTGCTGACCCTGCACCCCTTCTCAGGTGCGCCGCGCGAAGACATCGCAACCGGAATCCGTCACCTGATCGTCGGCGAATACCTCACCTTATATCGTGTCCGCGAAGAGGCGATCGAAATCGTTCGCGTGCTGCACGGCCGGCGCAAGATTGATGCCTACGATCTGAATTCGTGATTGCCGATTCAGCCACCGATTGCGTCTAGCGACGCCTCGATCGCCTGCCAAAGCTCTTCCACCGGCTCGCAGCCGATCGACAGGCGAACGAACCCGGGCGGAACGGCATCTCCCCTTTTTGATCGCCGTTCGGCCGAAGTGTGCACGCCGCCGAACGACGTCGCTGCCTGCATCAAGGCGCAATTGTTGATGAAATCCTCGGCCTTGTCCTCCGAGGCGAGCACGAACGAGATGAGAAAGCCGAAGCGCTCCATCTGGGCGCGGGCAAGATTGTGCGATGGATCGCTCTCCAGTCCCGGAAAGCGCAAGCCGCTGATCGCGCGATGGTTTTTCAGCCGTCGCGCTATCATTTCGGCGGAAGCGCACATACGGTCGAAGCGCACGTCCAGCGTTTCGAGGCCGCGATGCACCAGCCATGCCTCGAACGGCCCGGGGATAGCGCCCGACGTCTCGCGCCAGTCGGTCACCCTCGAGATAATGTCCGCGTCGCGGCTGGCGACATGGCCGAACAGCACATCGGAATGGCCGTTTGGTGCCTTGGTGTCGGCGGCAATGACGATATCTGCGCCGAGATCAAGCGGGCGCTGGCCGAAAGGCGTCATTGTCGTGTTGTCGACCACAAGCACCGCACCTGCTCTATGCACGGCCTCGGCGACGGCTGCGATGTCGCATATGTCCAGTCCTGGGTTGGCGGGCGTTTCGACGAACGCAAGCCGATACCTATCGAAGCCGCCGTCGAGGAAGCTCGACGTCGGCCGGACATCGTAGGCAACGCCGAAGGATTTCAGGAAACGGTCTGCCAGCGCTCGCGTCGTATGATAACCGTCGGACGGCAGCAGGACACGGTCGCCGGCTTTGAGCAGGCCGAAAAATACCGCCGAGATGGCAGCCATCCCCGAGGGAAAGGCGACGCATGGGGCGTCTTCCAGATGCGCCAGCATGTGCTCGACCGCATCCCAGGTCGGATTGCTGAAGCGGCCATATTGATCGAAGCCGGTGGCGTCGCCGGGCGCATGAAAGATGGCGGCCATCGTCAGGGGCAAGGGGATCGGGTCGCCCTTGGCCAGCCCGCCGCGGCGCAGATGGGGAAGTGCCGCGGCGCGTGACTTGGCTGTTTCGGACATGATTTCAAACCTCGTTACTGACCGGAAAAGGAGATGCCGAGGCTATGCGCGGCAGCGATCCGCAGCAAGTCGGCTCCGGTTGGGCCACACGGCTCTAAACGCTTCGTTAGGCTTAATAGAGGATAAAGACGGGAGTGCCGTCAAAGCTGCTCTCCCCAGTCGTGGCCGGCGCGTTTTGAAGACTGTTCCCGTTGACGCCCATAACACCCCATGATATCCCATTCCGATACTCAAGCCTTCGTTCCGTGTCAGGGTGAAGCGTACGCCAATCGGGCAGCCGCGGCGGCTGCGCGTTTGCCTGCATTCGCCCGTCACAACGAAGCGGGTTTTGGACGTCGACCGGGCCGGGGCGGCGCGGACAGGAAGATGCAGAGGGGTGCGGCGGCGCAAGCGGCCGTAACGCGTAATGGACCGGTTTCTGTCGAACGCGGTGAACAGGATCGATGCGAAGGGACGGGTGTCCGTGCCGGCGCATTTCCGTGCCGTTGTGCAGAAACGCGGCTATTCGGAACTTTATGCGCTACGCTGCCTGGATCGCCCGGCGATGGATGTCGGTGGGCTCGACCTGCTCGATCGCTACGAGCAGCGCATGGCCCAGGAAGACCCGTTCCTGCAGACGGCGGACGACATGTCGTTCTTCTGCCATGGCGATGGAACGTTTCTGAAGCTCGACCAGGACGGCCGTATCACGATGAGCGATTTCATTCGCGAGCATACCGGCATTTCAGCGGAAGTGGCCTTCGTTGGCCGCGGCAATTTCTTTCAGATCTGGGAGCCGGGACGGCTCAGCGCCTATGGGACGGAAGCACGCGCCCGGCTTTTGCAGCTTCGGCAGGGGACGAAGCCCGGGGAGCGGCCGGAATGATGGCGGGCGACGGCGATGAAGTTCATGCCGCTGGCGGACCAGCCCGTCACATTCCGGTCCTCCTTGCCGAAGTTCTGGAGGCGCTGGCGCCGACAAAAGGCGAGGTGATCGTCGACGGCACGTTCGGTGCCGGCGGCTACACGAAGGCCATTCTGGCAAGCGGAGCCTCGGTCGTCGCCATCGACCGCGATCCGGATGCGATCGCGGCGGGGCGGGCCCTTGAACAGCAGTCCGGCGGCAAGCTCAGGCTTGTCCAGGCACCGTTCTCGACGCTCGACGAGCAGGTTGAAAGTGCCGATGGCGTCGTGCTCGACATCGGCATCTCCTCCATGCAGATCGACCAGCCGGAGCGCGGCTTTTCATTCCGGGCCGATGGACCGCTCGACATGCGCATGGCGCAGGCGGGCCTGAGCGCCGCCGATGTCGTCAACACCTTCAAGGTGGGCGATCTTGCCCGCATCTTCGGTTTTCTCGGCGAGGAACGCCATGCCGGGCGCATCGCCCGCATGATCGAGAGCCGTCGCGAAAAACGCCCCTTCGAGCGCACGCTCGACCTTGCCGATGCCATCGAGACGCATATCGGTCGCGCGCCGAAAGACAAGATCCATCCGGCCACCCGCGTTTTCCAGGCGCTGCGCATCTTCGTCAATGACGAACTCGGCGAACTGGCCAAGGCACTGTTTGCCGCCGAGCGCGCGCTGAAACCGGGCGGGCGGCTTGTCGTGGTGACCTTCCATTCCCTCGAGGACCGCATCGTCAAGCGCTTCATCGCCGACAGAGCCGATTCAGCGACCGGATCGCGGCACCTGCCCGAGGCGCAGGCGCGCACCGCCACCTTCACCAAGAAGGGCGGCGGCGTGACGCCTGGCGATGCCGAGATATCGGCAAATCCGCGGGCGCGCTCGGCAAGGCTGCGCACTGCAATCCGTACAGAGGCGCCGGCGCGTGCCGGCGATTTTTCGATTTTCGGCTTGCCAAAACTGCCTGGCCCAAAGCTTCCCGGCGCCGATCGACCGGGAGAGAGGTGAGCACGTGTTTCGTACCAGCGACATAGTCCTGATCGCCGTCATGGTTTCGGCGGCTGCCCTGACCTACAAGACCAAGCGCGAGGCCGAGGAGCAACTGGCGGCAGTGCACAAGATCCAGGCGCAGATCCGTTATGAGGAGGACACGATCGACCTGCTCAAGGCGGACTGGAGCCTGCTTACCCAGCCGTCGCGCCTGCAGAAGCTCACCGAAATCTACAAATCGCAACTCGGACTCGAGCCGGTCAATGCGCGGCAGATCGTCGGGCTGGACGATCTGCCGGCGAAACCCGTCAACATCGAGGACCTTTCATCGCAGCGGCTGGGCGGCATGGCCGATATCGGCGGCAAAGATCCCGTGGTGACCGGAGGCATCGTCCAATGATCACCGGATTTCCAATGGCTGCCAGATTTCCAAAGATTGGCAGGCTGCTGAAGAGCGGTTCACAGGCCGGTGCAGGCGGATCGATCGTGGTCGAAGGTGCCCGCAAGGCGACCGGTGGCAAGGGCAGGACCCGCATCGTCATGACCATGGCGGTGTTCTTCGGCATCTATTCGACCATTGCCGGGCGGCTGGTCTATCTGGGTTTCCAGAATCCCGACCTGTCGGGCGGCCCGCAGAGCCGGGTGACGGCATCGCGACCCGACATCGTCGACCGTAACGGCGAAGTGCTGGCGACCGACATCAAGACCGCGTCGCTGTTTGCCGAACCGCGCCGCATCGTCGATGCCGACGAGGCGATCGAAAAGCTGTCGACGGTGCTTCCCGAGATCGACTACGAGCAGACATATAACAAGCTGAAGAGCGGCGCCGGGTTCGTCTGGCTGCAGCGGCAACTGACGCCGAAGCAGCAGGCCGACATCATGCAACTCGGCATCCCCGGATTCGGCTTTCGCACCGAAAAGCGCCGGTTCTATCCGGCCGGCGAAACCTCGTCCTACATTGTCGGCCTCACCAACATCGACAATCAGGGCATCTCCGGCATGGAGAAATACATCGACGAACAGGGCTTGAGCGATCTTCAGGCGTCGGGCCTCGCGGTGGCCAAGGATTTGAAGCCGGTGCAGCTCTCGATCGACCTGCGCGTCCAGCATATCGTGCGCGACGAGGTCGCCACCGGCATGGAAAAGTACCACGCCATCGCGGCGGGCGCCGTCGTGCTCAACGTCAAGACCGGCGAGGTGCTGGCGATGGCGTCGGTTCCGGATTTCGATCCGAACAACCCCTATAACGCGCAGGACAAGGACCGGCTCAACCGTATGTCGGCCGGCCTCTATGAAATGGGGTCGACCTTCAAGAGCTTCACCACTGCCATGGCGCTCGATTCCGGCAAGATAACGCTGCAAAGCCGTTTCGACGCGTCGCGCCCGATCAGGATCGGCCATCAAACCATCCATGATTTCCATGGCAAGGGCCGGGTACTGTCGGTGCCGGAAGTGTTCATCTACTCCTCCAATATCGGCTCTGCCAAGGAAGCCGAAGCGGTTGGCATCGACGGACACCGCGAATTCCTGCATCGCCTGGGAATCCTCGAGAAGATGCAGACCGAACTGCCGGAAGTCGCTCGGCCGACCGAGCCCAAGGTCTGGAAGCAGGTCAATTCGATCACCATCGCCTTCGGCCACGGTGTGTCGACGACGCCGCTGCAGACAGCGGTCGGCTGCGCCGCGCTGATGAATGGCGGCTATCTGATGGACCCGACCTTCCTGCCGCGCACGCAGGAGCAGGCGATGGCGGTGGCCAAGAAAGTGGTCAGCGACAAGACGGTCGAGGGCATGCGCTATCTCTATGCACTCAATGCCGAAAAGGGATCCGGCCGCAATGCACGGGTGCCAGGATACCGGGTGGGCGGCAAGACGGGAACGGCGGAGAAGGTTGTCAACGGCCGTTACTCGAAGGAAAAGAATTTCAACGCCTTCGTTGCGGCTTTTCCGATGGACGATCCGCAATACATAGTGCTTACGATCGCCGACGAACCGAAGCCGGAAAAGCCCGGCATGGGTGGTACGGCCGCCTCGAACGCGGGCATCATGGCTGCAAACATCATCCGACGTGCGGCTTCCATGCTTGGCGTGAAGCCAGATTTCAGCCATGAAAATGGTGCAACGCTGGTTTCCTATCAGTGATTCTTGGGGCGCGCCGGCAACTGCGCGCTATTTTGTTGCGATGAACGGGGTTCGATGAAGCTGAAAAATCTAGCCGGTATCCTGCCTGTCGAGGGGACAGCTTCCTTCGACATGGAGGTTACAGGGATTTCGTCGGATTCCCGCCAGGTAACACGGGGCGTCGTCTTTTTCGCGCTCACCGGCTCCAAGGCGGATGGCGCAGCCTACGCAGCCGATGCCGCAAGCCGCGGCGCTGCAGCGATCGTGGTCGGCAAAGGCAGTGCGGTCGCCGGGCTGCCAGTCCCGGTTCTTGTCGTAGACGATCCGCGCCTTGCACTGGCGCTGAGTGCTGCACGTTTTTTCGGCATGCAACCGCAAACCATGGTCGCGGTGACCGGAACCAGCGGCAAGACCTCGGTCGCCGCATTCACCCGGCAGATATGGGAGCAGGCGGGTTTTGCCGCCGCCTCGATCGGCACGACCGGCGTGGTGGCGCCGGGCCGCAACGAATATGGCTCGCTGACCACGCCGGATCCGGTGGCACTGCACAGGCTGCTCAAGGAGCTGGCGGAGGCCGGCGTCACCCACGCCTCGATGGAAGCGTCCAGCCATGGCCTCGACCAGCGCCGGCTCGACGGCGTCAAGCTCGCGGCCGGCGGCTTCACCAATCTCGGCCGCGACCATATGGACTATCATCCGACGGTCGAGGACTATCATCGCGCCAAATTGCGTCTGTTCGACGCGCTGCTGCCGAAGGGCGCGCCGGCGGTCATCTTTGCCGACGACCCGTGGTCGGAGCCGACGATCAAGGCGGCGCGGGCAGCGGGACTGAACGTGCTGACGGTCGGCCGCCACGGCGATTTCCTGCGGCTGAAGCGGGTCGAGCACGAGCGCCACCGCCAGCGCGCCGAGGTCGAAGCGGACGGCGTTCTCCACGAAGTCGACTTGCCGCTGGCCGGCGACTTCCAGATTGCAAATGCGCTGGTGTCGGCCGGCCTCGCCATTTCGACTGGAACATCTGTTGCCAAGGCGTTGATGGCGCTGGAGAAATTGAAGGGCGCGCCGGGACGGCTCGACCTTGTCGGGACGGCCGCCAACGGCGCGCCGGTCTATGTCGACTACGCGCACAAGCCGGATGCGCTGGAAAACGTGCTGGCTTCGGTGCGCCCCTTTACCACCGGCCGCGTCATCGTCGTATTCGGTTGCGGCGGCGACCGGGACCGAGGCAAGCGGCCGATCATGGGCGAGATCGCCACAAGACTGGCCGACGTGGTCATCGTCACCGACGACAATCCCCGCTCGGAAGTACCCGAGACGATCCGCGCCGCGATCCTGGAAGCCGCACCTGGCGCCATCGAGATCGGCGACCGGCGCAAGGCCATCCACGAGGCGGTCGGGATGCTTCACGCTGGCGACACGCTGATCGTGGCCGGCAAGGGCCATGAGGAAGGCCAGACCATCGGCACCGAGACGCTGCATTTTTCCGATCATGAGGAAGTTCGCTCGGCGCTGCGGGAGCAAGCGGCGTGAGCTATCTGTGGACCTCCGAGGCGCTGGTTGCCGCCATGGATGGCCGGCCGCTCGGTCCGATGCCTGAAGCCATCGCCGGCATTTCCATCGACAGCCGCAGCCTGCAGCCGGGAGACGCTTTCTTCGCCATCAAGGGCGAGGCCATGGACGGCCATGATTTCGTCACCGCCGCCATCAAGGCGGGCGCCGGCGTGCTGGTCGTCGCCGAGGGCAAGCTGCCGTCGCTGGGGCGGCTGACGGCACCGATGATCGTCGTGGAGGACGTGCTTGTCGCTCTGGAAAAGCTCGGCGTTGCCGCGCGCGCACGCTCAAAGGCCAGGGTGATTGCCGTGACCGGGTCGGCGGGCAAGACCACCACCAAGGAAGCGCTACGCCACGCTCTCTCCGCGGTCGGTACGGTGCATGCGTCGGCCCAGTCGTTCAACAATCACTGGGGCGTGCCGCTGACGCTGGCGCGCATGCCGCAGGATTGCGACTATGCTGTCTTCGAGATCGGCATGAACCATCCCGACGAGATCCGGCCTCTGGTCAAGATGGTCCGGCCGCATGTCGCCATCGTCACGTTGATCGCGGCGGCTCACCTCGGCTTCTTCCGCAACCTGGACGAGATCGCCAAGGCCAAGGCAGAGGTTTTCGAGGGACTGGAGCCCGGTGGCGCCGCCCTTCTCAACCGCGACGATGCGCGCTGGAAGCTGCTGGAGAAGATGGCCAAAGAGGCCGGCGTCGAGCATGTCTACGGGTTCGGCGAGAATGCCCGGGCGACCTTCAAACTGATCAAATGCGAGCTCAATGCTGATCACTCGGTCATCACCGCCAAGATTGGCGGGCACGAGATTGTCGCCAGGATCGGCGCGCCGGGCCGCCATATGGTGCAGAACGTGCTCGCGGTGCTTGGTGCCGCGCATCTGGTCGGCGCCGACGTCACCAGGGTTGCGCAGGCGCTGGCCGATCTTTCGCCCGAACGCGGACGCGGCAAGCGCTATGTGTTGCGTCACCCCAACGGGCCGATCACGCTGATCGACGAGAGCTACAACGCCAATCCGGCGTCGATGAGCGCTGCAATGGCACTGCTCAACACGACGCCGGTGTCGGGCGAGGGCAGGCGCATTGCCGTGCTCGGCGACATGCTCGAGCTCGGCAGCCATTCGGCGAAATTGCATGCCGCGCTTGCCGGTCTGATCGTCGGCACCGACACGCGCACGGTCTTTCTCGGCGGCCCGGAGATGCGGGCGCTGGCCGACGTTTTGCCCGGCGAGATCAGGACGGAGTACCGCGCCGGTGCGGAAGATCTGAAACCGGTTCTTCTATCGGAATTGAAGCCCGGCGACGTGGTCATGATCAAATCGTCGAAGGGCATAGGCTTTTCAAAGCTGGTCGAGGCGTTGCTCGGCAAGTTTCCGGCGGAAGCCACAACCAGCAGACAGACCTAGGATCGGTCCGGGGGACGCAAGCGCATGCTAACACTGCTCGTCGAATTTGCGGACAAGATCTCGGTCTTCAACGTCTTCCGCTACATAACATTCCGCACCGGCGGAGCGCTGATCACAGCGGCGCTGATCGTGTTCATCTTCGGACCGACCATCATCAATTCGCTGCGGCTGCGGCAAGGCAAGGGCCAGCCGATCCGTGCCGACGGGCCGCAGACGCATTTCAAGAAGGCGGGAACGCCGACAATGGGCGGACTGATGATCCTGTCCGGCATCGTCGGTTCGTCGCTGCTGTGGGCGAACCTGTCGAGCATCTACGTCTGGGTGGTCCTGCTGGTGACGCTGGGATTCGGCTCGATCGGCTTTTACGACGATTATCTCAAAGTAACCAAGCAATCGCATCTCGGCTTTTCCGGCAAGGCGCGGCTGGGGCTCGAATTCGTCATCGCCGGCATCGCCGCCTGGGTGATCATGCATAACGGCCAGGCGCCGTTCTCGTCATCGTTGACATTCCCTTTCGCCAAGGAGTTTCTCGTCAATCTCGGCTGGTTCTTCATCCCGTTCTCGTGCTTCGTCATCGTCGGCGCCGGCAATGCGGTGAATCTGACCGACGGTCTCGACGGGCTGGCGATCGTGCCGATCATGATCGCAGCCGCATCCTTCGGCGTCATCGCCTATCTCTCCGGCAACGCGGTGTTCGCCGAATATCTGCAGATCCATTTCGTGCCCGGCACCGGTGAACTTGCGGTGGTCCTTGGAGCGGTGATCGGCGCCGGTCTCGGTTTCCTCTGGTTCAATGCGCCGCCGGCGGCGATCTTCATGGGCGACACCGGCTCGCTGGCGCTGGGTGGGCTGATCGGCACGGTCGCGGTGGCGACCAAGCACGAGATCGTGCTGGTCATCGTCGGCGGCCTGTTCGTCGTCGAGATATTCTCGGTCATCATCCAGGTCGGCTACTTCAAGATGACCGGCAAGCGCGTCTTCCTGATGGCGCCGATCCACCATCATTTCGAAAAGCTCGGCTGGACCGAAAGCCAGGTGGTGATCCGCTTCTGGATCATCGCCGTCATCCTGGCGCTGGTCGGCCTGTCGACCCTGAAGCTCAGATAGGAGGCCGCTTGATCCCCGCCGCATCCTTTTCAGGCAAGCGCGTTTCGCTCTTCGGGCTCGGTGGCTCGGGGATTGCCACGGCGCGCGCGCTGATCGAGGGCGGCGCGGATGTGCTGGCCTGGGACGACAATCCCGATAGCGTCGCCAAGGCCGGCGCGGTCGGCATCACGACAGCGGACCTGCGCGGTGCGGACTGGGCGAGGTTTTCCGCCTTCGTGCTGTCGCCCGGCGTGCCGCTGACGCATCCCAAGCCGCACTGGACCGTCGAGCTGGCGCGGGGCTCAGGCGTGGAGATCATCGGCGACATCGAGCTTTTCTGCCGCGAGCGGATGCTGCTGGCACCGGCAGCACCTTTCATTGCCATTACCGGCACCAACGGCAAGTCGACGACCACGGCACTGACGGCGCACATCCTAAAATCGGCTGGGCGCGACACGCAGATGGGCGGCAATATCGGCCGCGCGGTGATGACGCTCGATCCGCCGCAGCCTGAACGGCACTATGTGGTTGAGTGCTCTTCCTACCAGATCGATCTTGCCCCTTCGATCAATCCGACGGCCGGTGTGCTGCTCAACCTGACGCCGGACCATCTCGACCGCCATGGCACGATGCAACACTACGCCTCGATCAAGGAGCGGCTGGTGGCCGGCAGCGAGACGGCAATCATCGGTGTCGACGATTCCTGGTGCGCCCAGATCGCCGATCGGCTGGAGCGGGCCGGCCGGCAGGTCATCCGCGTCTCCAAGCGCCTGCCGCTGACCGACGGTTATTTCGCTGACGGCACCAACTTAATGGAAGCCGTGCACGGCCGCTACAGCCGTGTCGCCTTCCTCGAAGACATCGGCTCGTTGCGCGGCCAGCACAATGCGCAGAACGCGCTGGCCGCCGCCGCCGCCTGCCTCAAGGTCGGGCTCGAGCTCGGCGAGATCCAATCCGGACTGGAGAGTTTCCCTGGGCTGGCGCACCGCATGGAGCAAGTCGGCCGCAAAGGGCATGTGCTGTTCGTCAACGATTCCAAGGCGACCAATGCCGATGCCGCTGCACCGGCGCTGTCGAGCTTTGCGCGTATCTACTGGATTGCCGGCGGCCTGCCGAAAGAGGGCGGCATCGAGCCGTTACGCGGCTTCTTCCCGCGCATCGCCAAGGCCTATCTGATCGGCGAAGCCGCACCGGCCTTTTCGGCGACGCTGGGCGAAGCGGTGCGCTACGAGATATCAGGCACGTTGGCGGCGGCAGTCGAACACGCCGCCCGCGATGCGGCCAGGGATAGTAGCGGCGAGGCAGTGGTGCTGCTGTCGCCGGCCTGCGCCAGTTTCGATCAGTTCAAGAATTTCGAAGTCCGCGGCGAGGCGTTCAGGCAAGCCGCAACCGCCATTGATGGCGTGAAGCCCATCGGAGGGACACGATAATGCAAAGCCGTCTCGACAAAAGCCCTGTGGCGACCTGGTGGTGGACGATCGATCGCTGGTTCCTGGCGGCGTTCCTGTCGCTGATGGGGCTCGGCATCGTTTTGTCCTTCGCCGCAAGCCCGGCGGTGGCCGAGCGCATCGGGCTCGACAGTTTCCACTTCGCGACACGCCAGATTATCTTCACCATTCCGGCGCTTGGGGTAATGCTGGCCGTCTCGTTCCTTGAATCCAGGCAGATCCGGCGCATGGCGCTGGTCATGTTGTGCATCATGCTGTTTTTGATGGTGGCGGTGCTCTATATCGGCGTCGAGGTGAAGGGCGCGCGGCGTTGGGTGTCGCTAGCCGGCCTCTCGATCCAGCCGTCCGAGTTCCTGAAACCGGCCTTCGTCATCATCTGCGCCTGGCTGTTCGCCGAGCACAAGCGCCAGCCCGACATTCCGGGCAATTTGTTCGCCATGTTGCTGCTTGCGCTGGTCATCTCGCTGCTGGTGGCGCAGCCTGACCTTGGGCAGACCATGCTGGTGCTCGGCACCTGGGGGGTGATGTTCTTCATGGCCGGGTTGCCGTGGCTGTGGATCGTCGCGCTGGGTGCTGCCGGCGTCGGCGGCGTGTTCGCTGCCTATGCGGTGTTCCCGCACGTTGCCGGCCGCATCGACCGCTTCATGACCGGCGAGGGCGACACGTTCCAGGTCGACATGGGCCGCGAGGCGCTGATCAATGGCGGCTGGTTCGGCGTCGGGCCGGGCGAGGGTACCGTCAAGCGGGTCATCCCCGACAGCCACGCCGACTTCGTCTTCTCCGTCGCCGGCGAGGAATTCGGGCTGATCATGTGTTTCTTCATCATGTCCATCTTCGGCTTCATCGTGCTGCGCGGTCTCAACACGGCGCTCAGGGAGCAGGACGATTTCACCCGCTACGCGGTGGGCGGCCTGGTCACGGTCTTCGGCCTGCAGTCGGTCATCAACATGGCCGTCAATCTGCAGCTGATGCCGGCCAAGGGCATGACGCTGCCGTTCATTTCCTACGGCGGTTCCTCGCAGATCGCGATCGCCATCTCGATGGGCATGGTGCTGGCGCTGACGCGCAAGCGCCCGGAAAAGCGCAAGCAGCTGGGCTTCATGCCGTCGCCGCGTGCGATGCCGGCGGAGTGAGATGGCGAAGGGGGTCATCCTGCTGGCGGCAGGCGGCACGGGCGGACATCTGTTCCCGGCCGAGGCATTGGCGCACGAACTGACCAGGCGCGGCTGGACGATGCATCTGGCGACGGACGAGCGCGCCGAGCGTTTTGCCGGGCAGTTCCCGGCAGCCGCCATTCATTCGATCCAGTCGGCGACGATGGGGTCGAAAAATCCTTTTGCCGTGCTCGCCGCGTTTTGGAAAATCTGGCGCGGGGTGCGGCAGGCATCCACCGTCATCGCCAGCATCAAGCCTGCCATCGTGGTCGGCTTCGGCGGCTATCCGACGCTGCCGCCGCTTTACGCGGCGACCCGGCGCAAGGTGCCGACGCTGATCCACGAGCAGAACGCGGTGATGGGCCGCGCCAACCGGGCGCTCGCCGGCCGCGTCGACGCCATTGCCGGTGGGTTCCTGCCGGAAGACAGCAGTGCCGCCGGCGCCAAGACGGTGACCACCGGCAATCCGGTCAGGCCGCAAGTGCTGGAGGCGGCGGAGACGCCTTATGCCGCATCGGCCGGTGAAGAGCCGTTCCGATTTCTGGTGTTTGGCGGCAGCCAAGGCGCGCAGTTCTTTTCCGACGCGGTGCCGGCGGCAATCGCCCGGCTTTCCGACGCACAGCGCAGGCGGCTGGCGATCACACAGCAGGCGCGCGCCGACGATGTGACGCGGGTGAAAGCGGCCTATGCCACGCTTGGCATCGAGGCCGAGGTGTCGCCCTTCTTCACCGACATGGCGGCGCGGCTGGCGGCGGCGCATCTGGTGATGTCGCGCTCCGGCGCATCGACCGTATCGGAAATCGCGGTGATCGGCCGGCCGGCGCTGCTGGTGCCTTATCCGCACGCGCTCGACCACGACCAGGCGGCGAATGCGGCGGCCCTTGCGGCGGCGGGTGGCGCCGAGGTGCATCCGCAATCCACGCTTTCGGCGGAGCGGATCGCCGTGCTTGTCGGCGGGCTGATGGATGATCCAGGCAAGGCGGCGACAATGGCCGCGGCGGCGAAATCGTCCGGAAAACCGGATGCCGCGCGGTTGCTCGCCGATCTGACAGAGGCTATTGCGTCCAGGAAATCCGTTTCGGAATTCAGGAAGGAGACGCACGCATGAAGATGCCACAGACGATCGGCCTCGTGCATTTCATCGGCATTGGCGGCATCGGCATGAGCGGCATCGCCGAGGTGCTGCACAATCTCGGCTACAAGGTGCAGGGATCGGATCAGGCCGACAGCGCCAATGTGCAGCGGCTGCGCGACAAGGGCATCGAATGCTTCGTCGGCCATCAGGCCGAAAACCTCGGCGAGGCCGAAGTGGTCGTCGTCTCCACCGCAATCAAGAAATCCAACCCGGAGCTGAAGGCGGCGAGAGAGAAGTTGCTGCCGATCGTGCGGCGCGCCGAAATGCTGGCCGAGCTGATGCGGTTCCGGCAAGCGGTCGCGATCGGCGGCACGCATGGCAAGACGACGACGACTTCGATGGTGGCGACGCTACTCGAAGCCGGCGGGCTCGACCCGACGGTAATCAATGGCGGCATCATCAATGCCTATGGCACCAATGCCCGCATGGGAGACGGCGAATGGATGGTGGTCGAGGCCGACGAGAGCGACGGCACCTTCCTCAAGCTGCCGGCCGAGATTGCCGTCGTCACCAATATCGACCCCGAGCACCTCGACCATTACGGCTCCTTCGACAAAGTGCGCGAAGCGTTTCGTCAGTTCGTCGAGAATGTGCCGTTCTACGGCTTTGGTGTGATGTGCACCGACCATCCCGAGGTGCAGGCGCTGGTCGCCCGCATCGAGGACCGGCGCGTCATCACCTATGGCGAAAATGCGCAGGCCGACGTGCGCTTCACCAATCACCGCATGGACGGCCCGACCTCGGAATTCGACGTGGTGATCCGCGACCGCAAGACGCACGGCCAGATAACGATATCAGGCCTGCGGCTGCCCATGCCCGGGCGCCACAATGTCTCCAATGCGACGGCGGCGATTGCCGTCGCGCATGAGCTCGGCCTTTCGGCTGAGGCAATCAAGAAGGGCCTGTCGTCTTTCGCCGGCGTCAAGCGGCGCTTCACCCATACCGGTTCGTGGAACGGTGTCGATGTGTTCGACGATTACGGTCATCATCCGGTCGAGATCACGGCGGTACTGAAGGCTGCGCGCAGCGCTACCAAGGGTCGCATCATCGCCGTTACCCAACCGCATCGCTTCACCCGGCTGCGCGATCTGTTCGACGAGTTTTCCGTCTGCTTCAACGACGCCGATACGGTAATGGTGGGGCCCGTCTATGCAGCCGGCGAGGAACCGATCGACGGCGTCACGTCCGACGCACTGGTGTCGCGCATCCGCTCCGGCGGCCATCGCGACGCACGCTACATCGAAGGTCCGGCGGCGATTGCGCCGATCGTGCGCGAGGTGGCGAAGCCGGGCGATTTCGTCGTCTTCCTCGGCGCCGGCAACATCACCCAATGGGCCTATGCGCTGCCCAAGGAACTCGGCGGGACCATCTCATGATGCGCGGCCAGGCGTTGATCGAGAAGCTTGGCGACCGGCTTGCCGGACTGCGCGGCCGCATCACGCCCAATGCCGAGATGGACAAGATCACCTGGTTTCGAGCCGGCGGGCTGGCGGACGCATTGTTCCAGCCGGCCGACGAGGACGATCTTGCCACGTTCCTGAAGGCGGTGCCGGAGGAAATTCCGCTGACCATCGTCGGCGTCGGCTCGAACTTGCTTGTCCGTGACGGCGGCATTGCGGGCTTTGTCATCCGGCTTTCGGCCAAAGGCTTTGGCGAGACCGAAGTGATTGCGCCGACCACGATCAAGGCGGGTGCCGCGACACCCGACAAGCGCCTTGCGGCCGTTGCCTACGAGGCCGGCATCGGTGGCTTTCATTTCTACCACGGCATTCCCGGCGCCATTGGCGGAGCGCTGAGGATGAACGCCGGCGCCAATGGCGTCGAGACGCGCGAGCGCGTGGTCGAGGTGCGGGCACTCGACCGCAAGGGCAATGTTCATACGCTGAGCAATGCCGATATGGGCTATGCCTATCGCCATTCAGCGGCGCCGTCCGGGCTGATCTTCACGTCGGCGCTGCTCGAAGGCATTCCTGAGGACAAGGCGGCGATCAAGGCCGCGATGGATGCTGTCCAGAACCATCGCGAGACCGTGCAGCCGATCCGCGAAAAGACCGGTGGCTCTACCTTCAAGAATCCTGAGGGCACCTCCGCCTGGAAGGAGATCGACAAGGCCGGCTGCCGCGGCCTGATGGTCGGCGGGGCGCAGATGTCGCCGATGCATTGCAACTTCATGATCAACACCGGAACGGCCACGGGCTACGAGCTTGAATATCTCGGTGAGACGGTGCGTGCGCGCGTGCTCGAAAGATCAGGCATCCGGCTGCAGTGGGAGATCAAGCGCATCGGTAATTTTCGGCCGGGCCATGCCGTCCAGGAATTTCTCGGGCAGTTGCTTTAGGCAAGCTGACCGCCGTTGCCTTTCGGACTCATGAATTCACATTTTGCTGCCGTTTTTGCGGAAAGTGAATCCATCGGAATCGTAAGCACTTGCCAGCGAATCAACTCTCTGATTCTCTGCCCTGAAGCGTTTCCTGATTTGAGTCGTTTCGACGCGTTACTCGCGTTTCCGTCTGGGGGGCAACCTGCCGGGAGACTCGGACTCAATGTTGCGGAAACACGGGAGCGAAGTTGCTCGGGCGCATTTGAGTGCGCGCGATGCTTTTCGGGGCATGCACGATGGTGCAGGCCTGCTGTGAGAGGAAATGACGGGGAATGACAAGCAAGCATGTGGCCGTTCTTCTGGGGGGATTCTCGTCCGAGCGGCCCGTGTCCCTGTCGTCGGGTAAGGCCTGCGCCGATGCGCTCGAGGGAGAGGGCTACCAAGTCACCCGCGTCGACGTCTCGCGCGACATCGGCTCGGTGCTCAGCGCGCTCAAGCCTGACGTCGTCTTCAATGCGCTGCACGGCCCTTTCGGCGAGGACGGCACCATCCAGGGCATCCTCGAGTACCTCGCCATTCCGTACACCCATTCCGGCGTGCTTGCCTCGGCGCTCGCGATGAACAAGGAACAGGCCAAGAAGGTCGCCAAGGCGGGAGGCATTCCGGTGGCGGAATCGAAGGTGGCCAATCGCTTCGCCATTCAGAACAAGCACCCGATGAAGCCGCCCTATGTCGTCAAGCCGGTCAACGAAGGGTCGAGCTTCGGTGTCGTCATCGTCCATGAAGGCCAGTCGCATCCGCCGCAGATCATCGGCTCGTCCGAGTGGAGATATGGCGATACGGTGATGGTCGAGCGTTATGTGCACGGGCGGGAATTGACGTGCGCGGTGATGGGCGATGTGGCGCTCGGTGTCTGCGAGATCATCCCGACCGGCCATTCCTTCTACGACTATGATTCAAAATACGTCGCGGGAGGATCAAAACACGAATGCCCGGCAAAACTTTCACCGAATATTTACCAAAAAATACAGACACTGACGCTCAAGGCTCACCAAGCTATCGGCTGTCGGGGCGTTTCCCGGTCGGACTTCCGTTATGACGATCGTCACTCCGAAAACGGCGAAATTGTCTGGCTCGAGGTCAACACCCAGCCGGGCATGACGCCGACGTCTTTGGTGCCGGAAATCGCCGCGCAAGCGGGACACTCGTTCGGCGATTTGTTGAGTTGGATGGTGGAGGACGCTTCGTGTCTGCGTTGAAGTGGGGACAGGGCAAGGGGAAGGGCGCGGCCGGGCCGGCGCTGTTCGGCATGCCGTTGTCGTTCGACCATTTCGTGCTGCCGCGCCTGCTCCGCCGGCCGGTGCGCGTGCTGGCGCGCCTCGGCGAAGGCGACTTCGAAGCGCCGCCCTATTGCGCTGCCATGCTGTCGGCGGCACTGCTTGTTTCGAGCAGTGCCTATGGCGCCTATCTCGGCGGATATTCCGACGCCATCGTCCAGAGTGTCACCGCCCGCACCGGCTTTGCCGTCGACCAGGTCAAGGTCGTCGGCAACCGCGAAACGTCCGAGATCGATATTCTCGACAGGCTGGAACTCGACGGCTGGACCTCGCTGATCGGCTTCGATGCCGAAGCGGCGCGCGAACGCATCACCACGCTACCCTGGGTCGAAGCCGCGGCAGTGCGCAAGGTCTACCCGCATACGCTGGAAGTGCGCGTCGAGGAGCGCGAGCCGTTCGCGTTGTGGCAGCAAGGCAGCGCGCTTTCGGTCATCGAGAAATCCGGCACCGTCATTGCGCCGTTCTCCGGCGGCAAGCAGATATTGCTCCCGCTGATCATCGGCACCGGCGCGCCGGCCACAGCGCCGGATTTCCTGGCCAAGATCAAGAATTATCCGGAGCTCGCCGCGCGGATCAAGGGCTATATCCGCATCGGCGAACGGCGCTGGGATCTCAAGCTTGAAAACGGCATCACGATCAAGCTTCCCGAAGACGGTGAGGACCAGGCGATTGCCGACCTGGTCAGGATGGATCACGAGAACGGGCTTTTGACGCGCGACATCGCCGCCGTCGACATGCGCCTTTCCGATCGTCTGGTCGTCCAGTTGACGCCGGAAGCGGCGACACAGCGCCAAGCCGCGCTCGACGAAAAGCCCAAGATGCTGAAGCGCAAGCCGGAGACGAAGATATGAGCTGGCTTGGCGGCAATAGCGATGCCTCGTCGCGCCGGTCCGGCATCCTGACGGTGCTGGATGTCGGCTCCAGCAAGGTCTGCTGCGTGGTGGCCAAACTCAAGCCGCGCGAGGATGGCAAGCTGCTGCGCGGACGCTCGCATCGCGTCCAGGTGATCGGCATCGGCCACCAGAAATCGCAAGGCGTGAAATCCGGCGTCGTCATCGATCTCGACCGTGCCGAGCACGCCATCCGTCTTGCCGTCGACGCCGCCGAACGCATGGCGGGACTGACGGTCGATTCGCTGATCGTCAACATGACTGCCGGCCGGCTGAAGAGCGAGGCTTTTTCGGCCACCATCAATCTCGGCGGCCATGAGGCCGACGAGGCCGACATCAAGCGCGTGCTTGCCGCCGGCGCCAAGCAGGCGTTGCGGGCCGAGCGCGAGGTGATCCATTCGCTTCCCGTAGCCTTTTCGCTGGATGCCGAGCGCGGTGTGCGCGATCCGCGCGGCATGGTTGGCGACCAGCTTGGCGTCGACATGCACGTGCTGACAGGCGACGCAGCGCCCTTGCGCAATCTGGAGCTCTGCATCAACCGCTCGCATCTGTCGGTTGAACGCATGGTGGCGACGCCCTATGCCAGTGGGCTTGCTGCGCTCGTCGACGACGAGCTCGAAATGGGCGCGGCCTGCATCGACATGGGCGGCGGCACGACGACGATCTCGGTGTTTTCGGAAGGCAAGTTCGTCCATGGCGATGCCATCGCGATCGGCGGCAACCACGTCACGCTGGATATGGCCAAGGGCCTGTCGACCTCGCTCGATGCCGCCGAAAGGCTGAAAGTGATGCATGGCTCGGCGCTGCCTGGCAGTGCCGACGACCGCGACCTGATTTCCATCCATCCGATCGGCGAGGACGGCGAGGTGCCGTTGCAGATCCCGCGCTCGGTGATGACGCGCATCATCCGCGCCCGCATCGACGAGACGCTGGAATTGTTGCGCGACCGGCTGAACAAATCCGGCTACGGCAACGCCGTCGGCAAGCGCGTGGTGCTGACCGGCGGTGCCAGCCAGCTTGCCGGCCTGCCAGAAGCTGCACGCCGCATTCTCGGCCGCAATGTGCGCATCGGACGCCCGCTTGGCGTGGCAGGCTTGCCCGAGGCGGCCAAGGGGCCGGCTTTCTCGACCCCGGTCGGACTTCTGATCTATCCACAGATGGCGAGCTTCGAGAGCCGGCCGGCGAAGGGAATTTCCGGTCTTCGGATGACCGGAACAGGCGGAAAACTGCATCGAATGAGTCAGTGGTTGAGAGACAGTTTTTAATTTTGACGGGGACAGCCCCATAGGCGGCCGCGGCGGCGAAGCGGCGGGAAAGGCAAAGGACGAAGACAATGACCATCAATCTGCAGAAGCCGGACATCACCGAGCTCAAGCCGCGCATCACCGTGTTCGGTGTCGGCGGCGGCGGCGGCAATGCCGTCAACAACATGATCACCGCCGGCTTGCGCGGCGTCGAGTTCGTGGTGGCCAACACCGACGCGCAGGCACTGACGATGTCGAAGGCCGAGCGGCTGATCCAGCTCGGCGCGCATGTCACCGAAGGTCTCGGCGCCGGATCGCAGCCTGAAGTCGGGCGCGCGGCGGCGGAGGAATGCATCGACGAGATCATCGATCATCTCTCCAACACGCATATGTGCTTCGTCACTGCCGGCATGGGCGGCGGCACCGGCACCGGGGCGGCTCCCGTCGTTGCCCGCGCTGCCCGCGAAAAGGGTATCCTCACCGTCGGCGTCGTCACCAAGCCGTTCCACTTCGAAGGCCAGCGCCGCATGAAGACGGCCGACATGGGTATCGAGGAACTGCAGAAATGCGTCGATACCCTGATCGTCATTCCCAACCAGAACCTGTTCCGGCTGGCCAATGACAAGACCACCTTCGCCGATGCCTTCGCGATGGCCGACCAGGTGCTCTATTCGGGCGTTGCCTGCATTACCGACCTGATGGTCAAGGAAGGCCTGATCAATCTCGACTTCGCCGACGTCCGCTCGGTCATGCGCGAAATGGGCAAGGCGATGATGGGAACCGGCGAGGCTTCGGGCGAGGGCCGCGCAATGGCCGCGGCGGAAGCCGCCATCGCCAACCCGCTGCTCGACGAGACCTCGATGAAGGGCGCCAAGGGCCTGCTGATCTCGATCACCGGCGGCCGTGACCTGACCCTGTTCGAAGTCGATGAGGCTGCAACCCGCATTCGCGAAGAGGTCGACCAGGACGCCAACATCATTCTGGGCGCCACCTTCGACGAGGAACTCGAAGGCGTCATCCGCGTGTCGGTGGTCGCCACCGGCATCGACAAATCGGCGGCCGAAATCGCTGCCGCGCCGATCGCCATCCGCGCGGCTCCGCCGAAGCCGGTCAGCCGCCCGGCGGCCCAGGTCACGGAAATGCGCCCGGCGCCTGTCCAGCAACCGATCTATGAACCACGTGCTGCCGATCCTGTCGCCGAGGCCATTCAGCTCGCCGAGGCGAATGCGGCAGCGATGGCGCAGGCCCGCCCGGCACCGGTCGCGCATGCGGAAGACTTCCGTCCGCAGAGCAAGATTTTCCAGGCGCCTCCCGCTCAGCCGCAGCCAATGATGCAGCCAGCGGTTCAGCAAGCGATGCAGCCCGCTCCGCATCGTGAAATGCCGCAGCCGGTTGCCGCGGCACCCCAGCGCATGCCGCGGGTCGAGGATTTCCCGCCGCAGGTGAAGGCCGAAGTGGAAGCCAAGGCCCGCCCCGCCGACCACGAGAACAGCGGCCCGATGGGCTTGCTCAAGCGCCTGACCAACGGCTTGACCCGCCGCGAAGAGGAGCCTGCAAGACTGCAGCCGGCGCAGCCTCGCGAACCGAAACTGCGCCAGGCGCCGGCGGAAGTGCGCCGCCTAGCCAGCCAGGATCCGCAGCTTTACGCACCGCGCCGCGGCCAGCTGGACGAGCAGGGCCGCCTGACGCCGCAGAGCCGGGCTGTCCAGGAAGACGATCAGTTGGAGATTCCCGCCTTCCTGCGCCGACAGGCCAATTGATCTGTTAACGGTTCGTAACAGTTGTTAACAGGCGAGCAGGAAACTGTTCGCCTGTTAAAATTAAAAGCAATTTCAAAACAAGGACTTATGCGGCAATCCCGCGCTGGAGCGCGGTTACAACGAGTAAGAAACCGTGATTTGGAGTCTCCCTGCGGGACCATTATCTTCGCCGCCGACCAAAGTCGGTTTGCTGGGAGTCTCGGGGAAGTGGCCCTGCCTGCCGATCAATCAAGAGCCGTGCCCTCAGGGCAGATGAAGCGGACCTAGGCAGCATGGGCTATGGGGATTGTTTTGCACGACTATCAGACGACACTTAAATCGCGTGCGACGCTGACCGGCATCGGCGTTCACAGTGGCAATCCGGTCACCGTCCATTTCCTGCCGGCGGACGCCGATACGGGTGTCGTCTTCCAGCTTTCGAATGCAAGCGGAAGCCACGAATTTCGCGCGCTCGTTTCCGAGGTCGGTGCCACCGACCTCTGCACCATGCTCGGCGATCCGCAGGGCGAGCACATTGCCACGGTCGAGCATCTGATGGCGACGCTTTTCGGGCTTGGGATCGACAATCTCGTCATCGAAATCGACGGCCATGAGGTGCCTATCCTCGACGGTAGCGCAGTGATGTTCATCGAGGCCATTGACCAGGCAGGCGTCGAAACGCTGCCGGTCAAGCGTCGCTACATCAGGGTGGTCAAGCCGGTTCGCATCGAGAACGGCGCCTGCTGGGCGGAGTTCCGGCCCTATGACGGCACGCGCTTCGAGATCGAGATCGATTTCGAAAGCCCGGCGATCGGGCGCCAGCTTTTTGCATCCGACATGAACGCCGAAATTTTCCGGCGTGACGTCGCGCGGGCCCGCACTTTCGGTTTCATGAAGGACGTCGAGCGGCTGTGGGCGGCCGGCTATGCGCTCGGCTCCTCGTTGGAAAACTCCCTGGTGATCGGCGACGACAACCGCGTGATCAATATGGGAGGCCTGCGCTATCCCAACGAGTTCGCGCGCCACAAGACGATGGATGCGATGGGCGACCTGGCGCTCGCCGGTGCCCGGTTCATCGGCTGCTTCCGCTCCTATCGTGGCGGCCACAGGCTGAACGCAGCTGCGCTGCGCCGTCTCTTGTCCGACCGTTCGGCTTTCGAGATCGTTGAGACGACGCGCCGCGAGCGCGGGCGTACCGCGGAGATGAGCGCCGTCAACGCACCCCTCTATGCGCCCTGGATGATCTGATTCTTAAGGTCTTGCGGCTCCCGTTGCGGTCAAGCTGTGTTGCATGGATGCATCACCGGCCTACCAAATTACACAGCTTTCCAGGTAGCGCCAAAGCGCCACAAAAATGTGCGATTGGCCGGGGATAGCGTTGCCGGGCAAGGCAATTATGGTTTATGGCTGCTGCCGTCGACTGAAATGACGCCGAAAGGGCGGAATCCAAACATGTTTTTCAAGCGAGTTGGTCAATCGAAGGCGCCGCGGCGGGCTGTTTTCCTGGCGCTTTCGGTGGTCGTTCCATCGCTGTTTCTGTCGGCCTGCATGTCGTCCGAGAAGGACGTCGATCTGTCGACCTATGTCGATCAGACCGAGCCGGCCGACGTGCTCTACAATCAGGGTCTCGCCAATCTGAATGCCGGGCGACTGCAGGAGGCAAGCCGCAAGTTCGATGCCGTCGACCGCCAGCATCCATATTCCGAATTCGCCCGCAAATCGATGGTGATGGGTGCCTTTGCCGACTACCGTCAGGGCAATTACGATGAGGCGATCGGTTCGGCCAAGCGCTACCTGACCCTCTACCCGTCGACCGACGATGCAGCCTATGCCCAGTATATTATCGGGCTGAGCTACTACCGCCAGATCAAGGACGTCACTCAGGACCAGAAGGAAGCGCGTCTTACCGCGCAGACGATGCAGGATCTGGTAACGCGCTGGCCGACTTCCGAATATGTTGATGATGCCAAGGAGAAGATCCGCTTCGCCAACGATCAGCTCGCCGGCAAGGAGATGCAGATCGGCCGCTACTATCTCGAGCGCCGCGAATACATCGCGGCCGTCAAACGGTTCCGCAACGTCGTGGAGAACTATTCCAACACACGTCATGTCGAGGAGGCGCTGGCGCGTCTGACCGAGAGCTACTATGCGATGGGGCTGACGTCGGAAGCGCAGACCGCTGCGGCCGTGCTCGGCACCAACTATCCCGACAGCCAGTGGTACAAGGACTCCTACAAGCTCCTGCAGAGTGGTGGGCTCGAGCCGCGCGAGAATGCCGGATCGTGGATCTCCAAGGCCGGGAAGCTGATCACCGGCGCCTGAGCGGCGCGTCACCATGCTCTCCAGACTGTCGATCCGCGATATCGTTCTGATCGAGAAGCTGGACATCGACTTCTCGTCCGGCCTTTCGGTCCTTACAGGCGAAACCGGCGCCGGAAAATCCATCCTGCTCGACGCCTTGTCGCTGGCGCTTGGCGCCCGCGGCGACGCTTCGCTGGTGCGGCATGGCGCGGCACAAGGCCAGATCATCGCCGTGTTCGACGTGCCGCGCAACCACGCGGCTCGCATGTTGCTTGCCGAGAATGCCATCGAGGACGACGGCGAAATCATCCTGCGCCGCGTCCAGACGGCTGACGGCCGCACGCGCGTGTTCGTCAACGACCAGCCGTCCAGCGTGACGCTGATGCGCGACATCGGCCGTGCGCTGGTCGAGATCCACGGCCAGCATGACGAGCGCGCTTTGGTCGATCCCGGCGCCCATCGCGAGTTGCTCGACAGTTTCGGCGGCCATCTCGGCGCTGCTCGGGCAACCGGCGAGGCGTGGCGGCATTGGCGTACCTGCGAGCAGGAATTTTCACGGCACCGGGCCAAAGTCGAGGCAGCTGCCCGTGAGGCCGATTATCTGCGTGCAGCGGTCGCCGAATTGACCAGGCTCGATCCGCAACCTGGCGAAGAGACCGAGCTGGCCGAATTGCGCGCCTTGATGATGCGTGCCGAAAAGATCGCCTCGGAAATCCACGATGCGCAGGATGTGCTCTCGGGTCCGTCCTCGCCCTTGCCGCAACTGGCCAGCCTGCTCAGGCGGCTGCAGCGCAAGGTCACCGAAGCGCCCGGGCTGCTCGAGGATGTCGTCAAGTCGCTCGACGAGGCGATGCTGTCGCTCGACGCGGCGCAGTCGGGCGTCGAAGCAGCACTTCGCGCCACCGAATATGATCCGCAGCGGCTGGAGAAGGCTGAGGAGCGGCTGTTTTCGCTGCGTGCCGCCTCGCGCAAGCACAGCGTCGCCGTCGATGACCTGGCGCAATTGCGTGACACCATGGCTGCCGACCTTGCCGATCTCGACGCCGGCGAGGAGCGCCTGCAGGCGCTGGAGAAACAGGCTGCGGCGGCGCGCCAGGCCTATGACACTACGGCGGCCCAGCTGTCGTCGCTTCGCCATGCGGCGGCTGTCGGGCTGAGCAAGGCGGTGATGGCCGAACTGCCGGCGCTGAAGCTCGAACGCGCCGAGTTCATCGTCGAGATCGCAAGCGATGCCGAGAGCCGCATGGAAGAAGGCATCGACCAGGTCGAGTTCTGGGTGCGGACCAATCCCGGCACCAGGCCAGGACCAATGATGAAGGTCGCTTCCGGCGGCGAGCTTTCGCGCTTCCTGCTGGCGTTGAAGGTCGCGCTGGCTGATCGCGGGTCGGCGCCGACCTTGGTCTTTGATGAAATCGACACCGGCGTCGGCGGCGCGGTTGCCGACGCCATCGGCCAGCGGCTGGCGCGGCTGGCAAAACGCGTGCAGGTGCTTTCGGTCACGCATGCACCGCAAGTGGCGGCGCGCGCGGCGACGCATTTCCTGATCTCCAAATCGGGCGGCGCCGACCGGGTCTCGACCGGCATCGCCGAGATGGACCGGGCAGCGCGGCAGGAAGAGATCGCACGCATGCTCGCCGGTGCCACCATCACCGACGAGGCGCGCGCGGCGGCCGAGCGGCTGCTGCGGGAGAACACCGCGGCAGCGTAGAGCTGTTCATCGTTTCACCGAAACGCCGAACCGCTCTACCTCTTTGTTTCTGCGCAGTTCCGGACGGAAAACCGTTTCACACTTTTCCTGGAATTGCTCCAGGCGAGTTCGTTTCCGGCGCTCGTGACCTGAGTCAGGGTATGGCGCCATCCTGCTGTTCAGGAATGATTTTCTGTGTCTGGTCTCTCCCTCATGAGAAAATCCTGTTCTATTGTGTCGCGCCACCGTGGAGGGAGCAGTGCATGGACGAAAAACCAGTCGATTCGCTCAGCGAAAGCGAGGCGGCAAGCGAGTTGAAGCGGTTGGCGCAGGAGATCGCCGAGCACGACCGGCGCTACCACGGCGAGGACGCGCCGATAATCACGGATGCGGAATATGACGCGCTGACCCGGCGCAACCTCGCCATCGAGCAGCAGTTCCCGCATCTTGTGCGCGAGGATTCGCCCTCACGCAGGGTCGGCGCGCCGCCGGCGGAAGGTTTTGCAAAGGTGCGCCACGCGGTGCCGATGCTTAGCCTCGCCAAGGCCTACACCGACCAGGACGTCGCGGACTTCATAGAACGCGGCCGGCGATTCTTTGATCGCGACAAGGAGCTGAACATCGCCTTCACGGCTGAGCCGAAGATCGACGGGCTATCGGCTTCCCTGCGGTATGAAGGCGGTGTGTTCGTGCAGGGGGCAACGCGCGGCGACGGCGTCGTCGGCGAGGACATCACCGCCAATCTCAAGACCATCGCCGATATTCCCAAGACCTTGAAGGGATCGGACTGGCCCGAGGTCATCGAAATACGCGGTGAGGTCTATATGACCTACGCGGAATTCGAGGCGCTGAAGCAGCGTTCGGCGGCGATAGGCGGCCAGGATTACGTCAATCCGCGTAACACGGCGGCCGGATCGCTGCGCCAGAAGGACCCGTCCGTTACCGCCAGCCGCAACCTCAAATTCTTTGCCTACGCCTGGGGCTATACTTCAAAGGATCCAGCTCCGACCCAATACGATTCCGTGCAAAAATTCGCGGAGTGGGGGTTCAAGGTCAGTCCGCTGATGGTCCGGGCAAAGTCGGTCGACGAACTGATCGCGCATTATCACCTTATCGAGGCCCAGCGCTCATCGCTCGGCTACGACATCGACGGCGTCGTCTACAAGGTCGACCAATTGGAGTTGCAGCGCAGATGGGGCTTCGTCACCGGCGAACCACGCTGGGCGATCGCTCATAAATTTCCGGCCGAACAGGCGATGACGACCGTGCTCAGGATCGACATTCAGGTCGGCCGTACCGGTACGCTGGCGCCCGTTGCCCGGCTTGCGCCCGTCACGGTCGGCGGCGTCGTGGTCGAAAATGTCACGCTTCACAACGAAGACTACATCAAGGGTCTGGACAGCAACGGCCAGCCGATCCGCGACGGCAACGACATCCGTATCGGCGACACGGTGGTCATCCAGCGGGCAGGGGACGTCATTCCGCAGATCGTCAGCGTCGTCGTCGACAAGCGTCCGCCAGATGCCGTGCCCTACGAATTCCCGCACAAATGTCCGATCTGCGGCTCACCCGCAACGCGCGAGATCAACGAGAAGACCGGCAAGGAGGATTCCCGCCGACGGTGCACCGGCGAGCTGATCTGCCCCGCGCAGGCCGTGGAAGGATTACGCCACTTTGTGTCGCGCGGCGCCATGGATATCGAAGGCCTGGGCGCTGAAAACATAGACCTGTTCTTCAATGCCGGGTTGGTCAAGACTGCCGCCGATATCTTCACCCTCCGGGACCGCCGTCCCGCCGTCACCAAGGCGCTGGCGGAGCGACGGGAGGAGCAGGCCAGGCAGCGTGAGGCCGCATCGGGCAAAACGCGCAAGAATGTACGCAGCGTCGAGGAACGCAACTATGACGGCCTCGACAAGCTCTTCGCTGCCATCGACGCCCGCCGCGAACCCGAACTCGATCGCTTCATCTTTGCGCTGGGCATCCGCCATATCGGCGAAACGACGGCCGCTGTGCTCGCCCGAACCTTCTCGACGATCGAGGAGTTGATCCGCATTGGCAAGGAGACAGCAGCAGCAGCCGATCCACACACCGTTTTTCCTTCAATCAACGGCATCGGCGACACCGTGATAGGCGCGCTTCGCGATTTCTTCGGCAATGAACGCAACGACGCCGTGCTTGAAGCGCTGCTCACACAGATCCACCCGAAGCCGTACATTGTGAACGTCTCAGCCGATAGTGCGGTCGCCGGCAAGACAATCGTGTTTACAGGCACGCTGGAAAAGATGACGCGCCCGGAGGCCAAGGCGATGGCCGAACGTCTCGGCGCGAAGGTCGCCGGCTCGGTTTCCGCGAAGACCGATCTCCTGGTGGCAGGCCCGGGCGCCGGTTCCAAGCTGAAGGACGCGACCAAATTCGGCATCGAGGTGATCGACGAGGACACCTGGTTGCAGCGGATCGGCAAGGGCGCGTGATGGCTGCTGCGTTCAATGGTTTTGGGCAAAAGGCCATTCCCTTCCTCAAGGCGCTGGATTTTCATCAGAGCCGGGAGTGGTTTTTGGAAAACCGCGATCTTTTCGAGCGCGACCTGCGCGATCCCTTCGGCGATCTGGTCGAGACGCTCTCCGAGCGCTTCACAGCATTGGGGTTCGGCCTGCGCGGCGACCGCAAGAAATCGCTGTTCCGGATTAATCGCGACGTGCGTTTTGCCAAAGACAAACGGCCTTACAACCAGCATCTGTCGGCGATCCTTTCGCCCGACGGCACCAAGATGGAACAGGGCGTGTTTTACGTCCATATCGGGCTCGAGCGATGCTTTGCCGCCATTGCCTGGTGGCAGCCCGGACCGGAGCTATTGCTGGCGCTGCGCAACGCGATCGCGAAGCGGCCCGCTGAATTCCGCAGCCTCGTCGCGGCGCTGAAGAAGAATGGTCTCGAGCTCGACCCGGACGGCTGCATGAAGCGCACGCCGCGCGGCTTCGAGCATATCGCCGAGCCCGATCTCGCTGCCGCGATCCGCAACCGGCATTTTGCCGTCCGGCACGCAATCGAGCCGGCGGATATCTACGGAGCTGGATTGGTCGACGACCTTGTCGACTTCGCCATGCGGGCAAAACCGCTGCTCGACTGGGGCAGGGCGATCGAAGGCAAGGCTTCGCCGCGCTAGGCTCGGAAGCGAGCTTGCCGCGACGCTTCAGCCATCATTTCCGCTGATCGTTTGCCTCAAGCAAATTGGTGTGACAAGCCGGGCCGCTCTCTCTACATACGGCCGTTCCCAAGGAGCGATCGATGTCGGCGGAAGCAATCTCCGAAAACGGAGCGAAAAGCGATTTCTGGGACGGCGTGCGGCTCAGCATGCCCGTCGTGGTGGCGTCGGCGCCGTTTGCGTTGCTGTTCGGAGCGCTCGCAGTCGACAACGGGTTTTCCGTGCTCGAAGCGTTCCTGATGAGCGCAACGGTGTTCGGCGGCGCCAGCCAGATGGTCGGCATCGAGCTGTTCGGCCAGCATGTCGCGCCGTGGCTGATCGTGCTGTCGATCTTCGCCGTGAATTTTCGCCATGTGCTCTATTCGGCTGGCATCGGCCGGCGCATTGCGCATTGGCCGCTGGTGCAGCAGGCGATAGGCTATTTTGTGCTGACCGATCCGCAGTTCGCGGTGGCCGAGCGCAAGGCGGAGGCCGGCGAGACCGTCGGGTTCACCTGGTATATGGGGCTTGGGCTGCCGGTCTATGTGTTCTGGATCATCGAAAGCGCGCTCGGCGCGATGTTCGGCAAGCTTATTCCCGACACCCATGCGTTGGGCATCGATTTCCTGCTGCCGATATATTTTCTCGGCCTGGTCATGAGCTTCCGCAAGCGGCCGCTGTGGCTGCCGGTGGTCGTCGCCAGCGCTGCCGCCTCCATCATTGCATACAAAACGGTCGGCTCGCCCTGGCATGTCTCCATAGGTGCGCTGGCCGGCGTGCTGCTCGCCGTCATCCTGCCGCCCCGCCACAGCGGCGTGGAGGCACGGCCATGAGCACGACCTTGTGGATCATCGTCGCCGGTTCCATCGCGACCTATCTGACCCGCATCGGCGGTCATCTGGTGATCTCGCGTTTCGATCAAATCCACCCGCGCGTCGAAGCCGGGCTCAGCGCCGTGCCGGCGGCGGTGCTGACCACGCTGGTGGCGCCGGCGGCGCTCAGCGCCGGGCCGGCGGAATGGGCAGCCTTGATCGTCGCCGGCCTTGTCTCACTGCGCGGCGGCCTTATGGCGATGTTCCTGGCGGGTGCTGCCGTGCTGATCCTCGCGCGGCAGCTCGTCGGCTGACCGACTTTTGCCTTGGCGGCGAGAGCACACATGCGCTTTACCGCAGCGACTATTGCCGCGCCGACCCGCGACAGGCTCAGCCGGATCGCCTCCGCTCTCTCCTGGTGGGCGCCACGCACGGCGTCGCTATAGAGCGCTTCGCGCTGCTTCGGGGTCAATGCGCTTAGATCGATCGGCTGGATGCCGAAGGGCTCACGCGACATTTCCATCTCCCCTGGTTTGCCGTGTTGATCGGCAGCTACACCGGCGATTTACGGGAAAGGCATAATCAGTTAAAATGAATAATTAAGATCGTTATGTTCTCCAGGAGAGATGTATGGATTTGGCCGATCTGCGCATCTTCCGCACGGTGGTGCGCGAGGGCGGAATCACCAGGGCGGCGGAAAAACTGTTTCGCGTGCAGTCGAACGTGACCACACGCATCCGGCAGCTCGAGGAGGATCTCGGCGTGCAGCTGTTTATCCGGGAGGGCAAGCGCCTGCACGTATCGCCGGCCGGTCACAGATTGGTCGGCTATGCGGATCGGCTGCTGGCGCTTGCGGAGGAGGCGCGAACGGCGATGCTCGATCCACGCCCGCGCGGCACTCTTCGCCTAGGTGCCATGGAGAGCACCGCCGCGGCACGGCTTCCAAGTCTGCTCGCCGAATACCATGCACGGCATCCCGAAGTGGAAATCCAGTTGCGCACCGGCAATCCGCAGGTTCTCGCGACCGCCATGCTTGCCGGCGAACTCGATGCAGCCTTCGCCGCCGAGCCGATCGCTGACGTTCCGTTCGAAAAGCTGCCGGCATTCCACGAGCAGCTGGTCATTGTCTCGGCGGCATCGCGCGTTTCGGTCGAAGACCACCTGGACATGCCCAAAACCATGATAGCCTTCGAGCACGGCTGCCCGCACCGCAAGCGGCTGGAACAATGGTACGCGCGTAGAGGGTTCATGGCCGAGAAAACCATCGAGCTTGGTTCATACCATGCCATCCTTGGTTGCGTGGTGGCTGGCATGGGCATAGCGCTGATGCCGAAAAGCGTGCTTTCGGGTTTTCCGGAAAGCCGCTGGCTAAAGCTGCACGAGCTGCCCGCTGACGAAGACAATGCCGTCACGGTGTTGTTCTGGCGCAAGGGAGCCGGTTCTCCCAACGTCACCGCTTTGCAGGGACTGCTTGCGGAGCAAAGCCTGTCAACCGGCGTTGTCGCCGCGGCTATTGCTTGAAGTCGTGCGGCAGCGGCGCGGTTGCCTTTTCCAGCCAGGCCAGCGTTTCGCCGTCGAGCATCGGTCCGATCTCGGCCAGTACGCGCGCATGGTATTCGTCAAGCCAATGCAACTCGTCGCGGGTTAAAAGGTCCGATCGGACCAGCCGCTTGTCGATCGGCGCCAGCGTCAGTGTCTCGAAGCCGTGCATGGCGATGTCGCCGCCCTCGATTGCCTCGGCCGGTGTCACCAGAATCAAGTTCTCGATGCGGATGCCGTAGGAACCTTCCTTGTAATAGCCGGGCTCGTTGGAGACGATCATGCCGGCCAGCAGCTTCTCGGTACCGGTCTTGGCGATACGCTGCGGGCCCTCATGCACGGCAAGATAGGAGCCGACACCGTGCCCGGTGCCATGGGCGAAATCGCAGCCGTGTCTCCATAGCGCCAGGCGCGCCACTGCATCGATTTCGGAGCCGCGCGTGCCCTGGGGGAAGCGCAGCATGGAGATGCCGATCATGCCTTTCAGCACCAGCGTGAAGCGCTCGCGCATCTCCTCGGTTGGCGCGCCAATCGGAACCGTGCGGGTAATGTCGGTGGTGCCGTCCTGGTACTGCCCGCCGGAATCGAGCAGGAACAGCTCGCCATCCCCCAGCTTGCGATTGGTGGCGCGGGAGACGCGGTAGTGCATGATAGCGCCGTTAGGACCAGCGCCGGAGATGGTATCGAACGATACGTCGCGCAGCGGCATCTGCGTTTCTTCGCCGGTCTGACGGCGCGTCTCCTCAAGCCTGGTGACAACGGCGATTTCGTCGAGCGTGCCGGGCTTCTGGCGGTCGAGCCAGCACAGCAGCTTGGCGACCGCGGCGCCGTCGCGGCGATGTGCGGCGCGTGCGCCGGCGATCTCAGCTTTGTTCTTTGTTGCGCGTGGAATGCGGGCCGGATCGGCCGTGGCAATGACGGTGCCGCCATTATCCTCGACCAGCATTCTGAGCTTGTCCGCCGCGAGAACCGGGTCCAGCGCGATTTTTGCGCCGCCCTTGGCCCGGGTGACGATTGCCGATTCGAATTCACCTGGTTCGTGCAATTCGGCGAGCTGCGTCAGGTAGGCCGCGACGGTGCGCGAAAACTTGCGCTGGTCCATGAAAAGCAGATGCGAGCCGTCGGCGGCGAGCACGGCAAAGCCGAGCGCCAGCGGTGTGTGCGGTACGTCGCCGCCACGGATGTCGAACGCCCAGGCAATGGAGGAGGGGTCGGTCAGCACGGCATGGGTGGCGCCGTCCTTCTCGATGGCCGCCGCCAGCCGCACCAGCTTGTCCTTGGCCAGTTCGCCGGCAAAGCCGATCGGGTGGATCTCGACCGGCGCCAGTGGCGGCCCGGGCTGGTCCTGCCAGATGGCGTCGATTGGATTTTGTTCGAGCGGCACCAAAGTCGCGCCGGACTTCTCGGCCGAGGCCTTCAGCGCCTTGACGTCACTGATCGTATGGAGCCACGGATCGAAGCCCAACCGCACGCCCTTGCCGAGATTATCCTTGATCCAGTTGGCCGGCGGGTTGTCGACAAGGCTCTCGATCGAAAAGATGTCGAGGTCGACCTCCTGGCGCACCTGCAGCGTGTAGCGCCCGTCGACAAACATGACGGCGCGCTCGCCAAGCACAATGGCAACGCCGGCCGAGCCGCTGAAGCCGGTCAGCCATTTCAGCCGTGCCGAGCGGTCGGCGACATATTCGCCCTGGTGCTCGTCGGCACGGGGCACGATGAAGCCATCCAGCCCGTTCGCCGCCAACCATTGGCACAGCATTGCCACGCGCGGCTTGCCAACGGCCGGATCGCCGGCGGAATCGAAGGTCTGGAACATGTCGGCTCTCCTCGAATGCTGGTGCGACCGTAGCGCATGACTTCGAAAATCGGAATCGATTTTCGGACCGATCGTTCCCGGTTGCTGCGTGTCTCTTTGCGCATGGACGCCATGCAGAATCGACGATTTCAAAAAGCGTCAGCGGAGCTTACCTTCTTAATGTGGAGGAAAAGTCCTGTTGCCCTGCAAAGGAGACCGTCATGTCCACGATTTCACCTAGACGCGGATTTTTCAAAAACGCTGTGAAAGCGCTGATCGAAGCTCGCCAGCGCGAAGCGAGCCGGTATGTAAGCGGCGTTCTGCTTGGCTTTGACGACGAAACGCTGAAAGCTCACGGCTACGATCGCGAACAGCTGAAGAAAGCGGCGAACTCGCGCTAAGTCCGAGCGGATTCCGGCTTGCGTTGAAGGCGTCGCGCCTCAGCGCTTGAGGTGAATCGTCACCCAGCCCTCGCGGTGCAAGGTGCGGATGTGCCGGAATTTCTGGCCGACATAGGCCGCGATTACCGCATCGCGCTGGCGCTCCAGGATGCCCGACAAAACAATCGAGCCACCGAGCGCGATATACTCCGCCATTTGCGGCGCCAGGCGCATCAGAGGCCGCGCCAATATGTTGGCGACGATCAAGTCGAAGGGCGCGCGCGCGGCAAAGATCGGGTGGTGGAATCCGGGCGCCGTCACTGTTTCGACGAGCCCCTTGACGTGGTTCAGCCGCGCATTGGCGGCGGCCACCTTGACGGCGACCGGGTCGATGTCGGTCGCCAGCACCGGTATATGCGCGAGCTTGGCCACCGCGATGGCGAGCACCGCGCTGCCGGTGCCAAGGTCGAGCGCGTTGCGCGGATGCTCGCGCCGTATGACCTGCTCCAGCATTTCGAGGCAGCCGGCGGTGGTGCCGTGATGGCCGGTACCGAAGGCAAGGCCGGCCTCGATCTCGATGGCGAGTTCGCCGCTGTGTCGCTTCCTGCGGTCATGCGCGCCATGGACGAAGAAGCGCCCGGCCCGCACCGGCTTCAATCCCTCCAGCGAGCGCGCCACCCAGTCGATGTCGGGCAGCGTTTCGCGCGCTATAGGCTTCGACAGCGACAGTCCGGCAAGTACATCCCTGAGCCGCGCCTCGACCGCATCGACGTCGTCGCCGGCATAGAGCGATACTTCGTGGATGTCGCGGTCCTCGTCGACCTCGAGCACTGCAATCGGCAGGCCCTCATCGTCGAACGCCGCACCAAGCGCCGCGAAAATGTGATCAGCCTCGATCTTGCCCGCGGTGAAATACAAACGCGTCTGCGTCATTACCGGATGTGTCAACCTTCCGCCGCCAGCCGTTTGAGCTTGGCGATGGCGGCGTCCGGGCTTTCGCCATAGGTAATAGTGCCGGCGAATTCGCCCTTGGCATTGAGCAGCAGCACCGAAGCGGTGTGGTCCATCGTGTAGTCGCCGTCGTTCGTGTCGACTTTCTTCCAGTAGATGCCGAAGGACTTGGCCATGGCGTGGACCTTATCCGGATCGCCTGATATGCCGAGGATGCGATCGGAGAAATTGCTGACATAGGTGTTCATGATTTCGGGCGTATCGCGCTCCGGGTCGACCGTAACGAAATAGGCACGCAGGTTCTTGCCGTCGTCGCTCATCGTCTTCAGCCAGCCAGCCAACTCGAAAAGCGTGGTCGGGCAGACTTCCGGACAATGCGTGAAGCCGAAGAAGACGACGCTGGGGTGGCCGCGAAACGCGGCTTCGGTGACCGGCGCGCCCTTCTGGTCGACCAGCGTGAACGGTGCTCCGAACGGCTCGCCGCCATAATGTCCGCGGTACCAGTCGAAGGTGAGCCAGCCGATGCCAGCGGCCATCAGGACGAGAATACCGACCAGAATTGAACGCATCATCAGTGAAGTCCGTCGTTATTTCCATCGGGCGCCGGGTTGGCGCCGTGAAGGCCCTGGCTTGGCGAACACTCTTAGCGGTTCGGTCGCGCCGACGCAAAGATGTCGCGTTGCCGCAACCGGCAATCCTGTGGGAGGCGATCTGCTTGCAAAGCGCTGCCGTTCGTCCCACCTGAGGTCGGCAAAATTCGAACCGCAGGAGGCCTCTTTGCGAAAACTGATTGGCGGCGTGTTAGCCGCATGCCTGGTCATTGGCGCCGGCGCGGCCGCCGCCGAGGAAGTCGGCAAGGTCGGCGTCGATTGGCTCGGCAACGATATCATCGTCGAGGCGATCAAGGATCCGAAGGTCGAGGGCGTGACCTGCCACGTCTCGTATTTCGACCGTGGCATGATCGACCGCCTGCAGAAAGGCAACTGGTTCGAGGACCCGTCCGATTCCTCGATCTCCTGCCGCCAGACCGGGCCGATCACCATTGGCGACATCGACATGAGCGAGGCCGGCGAGGAGGTGTTCAAGCAAGGCATCAGCCTGATCTGGAAAAAGCAGGTGGTGAACCGCATCTACGACAAGGCCAACGAGACGCTGATCTACCTGTCGCATTCGCGCCAGGTGCAGGATGGCTCGGCAAAAATGTCGGTCACCACCGTGCCGCTCTACGGCCAGAACGTAGTGTGGACCAGCGGCAAGCCGAAATAGAGACTGAAGGTGCTACGGGGGCCTTGGCGCGTCCAAGCGGATGCGCGGCGCTGCACTCGGCTTGCGAGACTTTGCGCGCGGGCGTAAAGCGCCCGCATGGACCGTCCCGAACATCTTGTCCTGAAAGATCCCGAGCCGCGCATCCACCCGACGGCGGAGCTGAAGGCGTGCAAGCTTGGACGCTATGCGTCGATCGGCGAGCGCGTCATCTTACGTGAAGTCATGGTTGGCGACTTCTCCTATGTCGAGCGCCACGCCGAGGCGATCTATACGACGATCGGCAAATTCTGCTCGATCGCCGCCAACAGCCGCATCAATGCGCTGGAGCATCCGGTCGAGCGGCTGACGCAGCACAAAATCAGCTATCGGCCCAACGAGTACTTCCGCTGGCTGGGTGTCGATCAGGCATTCCGCGACCGGCGGCGGGCGAGAGCCGTCAGCATCGGCCACGATGTCTGGATCGGCCATGGCGCCGTGATCATGCCGGGCGTGGCGATCGGCAATGGCGCGATCGTCGGTGCCAACTCGGTGGTGACGCGCGACGTGCAGGCCTATGCAATCATCGCCGGCGTTCCGGCCACGCCATTGCGGCAGCGCTTCAGCGCGGGAACTGCGGCCCGGATCGAACGTCTTGCCTGGTGGGACTGGCCGGTCGAGAAACTGGCCAGGGCAGTCCCCGACATGCAGGCCTTGCCCATCGAGGCTTTCCTCGACCGCTGGGAAAACGGCGCCCCCTGACTTCGGGGCGTATCTGCAAGCGGTCCGACGGCCTGCGGTCTGCTCCTCCAACAATGTACCCGCGATCTTCCGCCACGAGGGAACCAGGAGCGGCTGCCAACTGTTTCTGCAGACACAATGAACTCGGCTTCCGTCCGGGTTCGTCGCCCGGCTGTTGAGGGAGTTTGAATGATTGAGAAGCTTTTCACCAGGATCGCCAACAACGTCGCCCATTTTGCCGGCCTGCCGCCGACGTTTGCCGTCTGTTTCCTGATCATCGTCGTCTGGGCGGCAAGCGGGCCGATGTTCGGCTTTTCGGACACCTGGCAGCTCGTCATCAACACCGGCACGACGGTCGTCACCTTCCTGATGGTGTTTCTCATCCAGAACACCCAGAACCGCGATGGCGCCGCGATCCAGGCGAAGCTCGACGAATTGATCCGGGTCAGCACAGCCCAGAACACCTTCATCGGTATCGAACACCTGACTGAGACCGAGGTCGAAGAGATCCGCAAGAAATGCGAACAGGCAGCGAAGCGGCATGATCAGAAGCTTGCCGAGTTGGCAGCCGAGAAAGCCATGGCGAAGAAGCGGAACACGAAGAAGCACGCAGCGGCGTGATATAAAGGTCCGGCGCATACCTGCGAAGATCGGATCCGATTCTTTGCTCTGGTGATCTTCGGTTCGGGATCATGCGCTGCGTGTCATGAATGCCGCGAAAGCATCCTTGTAGTCCGGATGCCAGCGCGACAGAGCAGGACGGTTCTCAATGATATCGCCAATTGCCCAGGCCATGCGCTTTTCGTCCATGGGCCGGGTCGCCTCGTTATCGGGACACAGGATGTAGAAATCGCCACGCAGCAGCGAGGCCAGCATGAAGTCGATGACCTGCTCGCCGGTCCAGGCGCCGGCCGGCTTTTCGGTCGCACCTTCGGTCAGGCCGGTAAAAGTGAACCCGGGAATGAGCAAATGCGCCGCGACATTGGCGCCGGGCTCGTTGCGCAGCGCGTGTGCAAGGCCCTCGGTATAGGTCTTCACGCCAGCCTTGGAGACGTTGTAGGCGAGGTTGCCGGGCGGCGTGGTGATACCTTGCTTGGAGCCGGTGTTGACGATCAGGCCGGGCTTTCCCGCCGCCAGCATGCGTGGCGCGAACGCCTCTACGCCATGGACGACACCCCAGAAATTGATGTCCAGCAGCCGCTTCCAGGCGTCACGGTTCTCCCAGGGCTTGCCGGGGTTATTGCCGACGCCGGCATTGTTCATCAGCAGCGACACGTCGCCGAAAGTGCCGGATGTCCGTTCGGCCAGCCGGTCGAGGTCTTCGGCCTTCGAGACATCGGTGGCGACGGCAAGTACGGCGCTCTGCCCGCCGATAGCAGCGACGGCGCGGGCAGCCTCATCAAGGCGTTCGCCGCCGATATCGGCCAGCACGATCTTCATGCCCATCGCCGCCAGCCGTTTGGCGGCGGCAAGGCCGATGCCGCTGGCCGCGCCGGTAATGACGGCGACATTGCCGGAGGCAAGTGCAGGCAGGGCGGTCTGGATCTCGGCGTCGGTGGTCATGATTTTCTCCTGTTCTGGCCGCGGCGAACTTAGCGCGGAAAAAGGCTCGCGCAAGCCGGTCCCGGCATCTTCGGGTTGACCGCATCGGCGGGCGCTGCGCATGCTGATATCGAAAAAGGAGACTGACGATTGACCGACTGGATCGAGATCCTGAAAGAACAGACCGCCACCGGCGACCAGATGAGCCGCGAAGTGCCGCAAATGCTTGCCAATCCCGACATCAGCGAAGCGCAAGTGAAAACGCTGTTTTCGGCGCTCGAAAAACAGGCCGAATTCGTCGAAAAGCTGCGCATGGCGCTGGAAAAATTCGGCCATGATTTTTCAGTGATCAAGGCGGCCGAGCGGCTGGAGGAGCGCTACGCCGACCTTGCCGCTTCGGTAGCGGAAAAGCTGAAAGCAATGCGAGGCTAGACGGGGCCTATTTCTCGATCAGCCGCTCGAAGCGTCTGTCCGGCACGAACCAGATCATCGCCACCAGGACATAGATCGAGACACCGATCCAGTGATTGACGAAGGTCAGCGCGATGGCGGAAAGATAGAGGACCAGCGAGATCTTTCCCTTGAGGTCATTGCCCAACGCCCTGGCGAAGAGAGTCTCGTTGCCGTGCAGTCGATGCAGGGCCATTGTGAGGATGTTGAAGCCGATGGCGCAGAGCGCCAGGTCGACGCCATAGACGGCAACCGGCACCGGCGCGAAATGGTTCTCACCCATGAAGGCTGTCGTCGCCGGCATCAGCGATAGCCAGAACAGCAGGTTGAGGTTCGCCCACAGCACGCGGCCGTCGACCCGCTGCACGGTATGGAACATGTTGTGCAAATTGTTCCAGTAGATGCCGACATTGATGAAGGACAGCACATAGCTGAGGAAGATCGGCCAGAGTGGTGCCAGCGCGGAAAAATCCTCGCCATGCGGCACCTTCAATTCCAGCACCATGATGGTGATGATGATGGCGACCACGCCATCGGTGAATGCCTCGACTCGTCCCTTGCCCATGAATCTCCCCTGACAATCCGCTGAAGTTAAAAGAGGATCTCGCTCAGCGCCATCGGCAAAGCTGCCAAACTTGTCAGGAGCAAGCCGGGGAGGGGGAACGGCTGACGCGAAAAAGGCGTTAGGATGTCAGATCCCGAACAGCAAAAGGTCGAAAAAATGACCGCTCACGCTCAAGTCATGACGCGCGATTACGAACTCGGCGGCCGCGTTGCAGCGGCCACCGTGGCCGCTATGATCGCGGCTCTTTTCGCCGGCAGCACGGCGCTGACGCCGCTTTACATCATCTACAAGCAGGTCTTCGGCTTCTCACAGATCACTTTGACGCTGGTCTACGCCGTCTATGTCATCGGCAATCTGGCGGCGCTGCTGATGTTGGGGCGTGTGTCCGATGTCATCGGGCGCCGTCCAATGGCATTGGCCGGGATGGCGGTGGCCGTGGTCAGCGCGGTGGTTTTCCTGTTCGCCGAAAATGTCGCATGGCTCGACATCGCCCGAATTCTGAGCGGACTGGGAATCGGCGTCGGCGCGGGCACCGGCACCGCCTGGCTCGCCGAATTGCTCCCGACCGACGACAAGTCACAGGCGGCGACGATTGCCACCAGCACCAATTTTCTCGGCCTCGGCCTCGGTGCGCTGGGAGCCGGGTTGCTCGCCGAATACGCGCCTTGGCCGCTCAGGCTGACATTCGTCGTCTACCTGGCGATGCTCGCGACTGTAACCCTGCTGGTCTGGCGCACGCGGGAAACCGTTTCGCGGCCGGGGAAACTGGCTGACGTTTCGATGCGGCCGCGGCTTTCCGTACCCGATGACATCCGCGCAAGTTTCGTTGCGCCGGCGGTGACCGGCTTTGGCGCAATGGCGCTGGTCGGCTTTTATGCAGCACTCGCACCGAGCATTTTGGCGCAGCAACTGCAGGTAACCAACCATGCCGAAGCCGGCGCTCTGTTCTTTGAATTGGCGATCGTGACGGCCGCCACCATTGTAGCGACGGCACGTCTTTCGAGCCGAGCCGCGATGTTCGCGGCGCTTGCGCTGATGATCCCAACCGTCGCGATGATTGTTGCGGCGCAGGTCTTCGCCTCGATGACCATAATGATTGCCGGCACCGCCTTGTGCGGCGTGGCGGCAGCGCTCGGCTATCGCGGCGGCTTGCAAGTGGTGAACGAGATCGCGCCGGCGGACCGGCGCGCCGAAGTCGTCTCGGCCTTCTTCATCTGCTGTTTTTGCGGCAACGCGCTGCCGGTCATCGGCATCGGCGTTCTGTCGACGGTGGCAGGTGCGACCGCGGCAAGCGTGGCCTTTGCCGGCATGATTGTCGTCTTTTCCCTGGTCGCTCTCGGGTTTGGCGCGAAATACGCGCGCTGAGCCGACCTTTCAGCCGTTCGGTGTCTCGGGCGAAAGGTGCGCGCGCTGGCGCGGTACGCCGAGGCCGGTATCCGGCGGTTCGCCGGCAGCCGGCCGGCTCTCGATCATGTGCAGGCTGCGCCAGCGGCCGAAGCGATAATAGGCCGCGGCCAGCACGAGCGAGGTTACAGAGCCAGCCGGAAAGCTCCACCACAGAGCTTCCTCGCCGATCACGCTTCGGAAGAAATAGGCGAAGCTGGTGCGCACCAGCAGCACCGAGATCACCAGGATGATCAGCGGCGGCATCACCGCGCCGGTGGCACGCACGGTGGCGAAGAGCACGATGGTGATGCCGAACAGGATGAAGGACCACGACGCGATCTTGTTAATGTGAGTGGCGATGTCGATTGCTGCACTGTCGCTGCCAAGGAAGAGGCTGAGCACCGCGCGATCGAATACGAACAGCAGCGCGACGAGCATCCCGGTGAGCACAAGGTTGAAGCCGACGCCGGAGGTGGCGATGCGTCCAATCCGGTCCCAGCGCCTGGCGCCGACATTTTGCGCCGCCATGGACGACACCGCGGCGCCGATGGCGAGCGCCGGCATCTGGATATAGGTCCAGAGCTGTGCGGCTATGCCGTAGGCAGCCGCGACCTGCGAGCCGTACGAGTTGACCATGCCCATCACCGTCAGCGCCGCGGCCGAAACGACGATCATCTGCAGGCCCATCGGCACGCCCTTGAAGACGACGATGCGCAGCAGCGCCGGGTCCGGCCGCAGCAGAGCGAGATTAGCGCCGGCCAGCCGCAGCGGGTGCTTGCGCGCATAAAGCACGATCAGGATGGCAACCACGCTTACCGTCTGGCCGATCAGCGTCGAGGTGGCCGAGCCGGCGATGCCGAGTTCGGGGAACGGGCCGATGCCGAGGATGAGCAACGGGTTCAAAACGACGTCGAGCATGACGGCCAGCGCCATAAAAAGGAAAGGCGTGCGCGAATCGCCGGCGCCGCGCAGCACCGTCATGACGAAGGACAGCAGGTTCATCATCGGCACGGCGAGGAAGATGATGCGCAGATAGGAGCGCGCCAGCGGCAACGCGTCGGCCGGCGTGCCGAGCGCATCGAGGATCGCATCGACCCAGATCCAGCCGCAGACCGCGAACACCACCGAGACGAGGAAGAAGAAGGTGGCGCTGGTTCCGACGATGCGCCGGGCTTCGGGCAGGTCACGAGCGCCGACGGATTGTGCGACCAGGATGGTCGCCGCCATGCCGATGCCGAAGACGGTGCCGAGGATGAGAAACAGCACGAGGTTGGCATTGGACGTGGCGGTCAGCGCCGCTTCACCGAGGAAACGGCCGACCCACACGGCATTTATCGAGCCGTTGAGCGACTGCAGCACATTGGAGCCGAGCACCGGCAGGGCAAACAGCAACAGGGTGCGCGGGATAGGCCCACTGGTGAGGTCGCCGGTCTGCCGGCGCGGGGGCATGTTGTCGTCCATGGCAGGCAACTCGGCGAAGGCTTGTCTGAGTCCGCAATGATTGCCGATTTAACGGGAGAGGTCGATGCGGCGCTGTAAATTCCGCCTGGCGTGCCTTGATCTAAGCATTTCTCAACCTTCCGGAATCGTATATTGATCCCGCACGCGTGGGGCCGCATTTTCCTGGATCTCATGGGTAGGCCGGGGGGCTCATGTCCGATATTCCGTTGTTTTTTGAGCGCCTGAACCGGCGCGCCTTTCTTGGTGCATCCGCTCTGGGCGCGGCCTCCGTGGCTCTTTCGTCGTGCACTACGACGGACGTGGCGGCGCCGGTGCCCGCGGCACCAAGCGATCCGGCTTTCGGCGATGCCGCAAGCATGTATGCCGCGCGCATCGACGAGGGCTATCAACTGCCGGCAATCCCGGTAGCCAAGGTCGATCCGAAATTCGTGCGTCAAATCGTGGCTGACCCGACTGGAGAAAAACCCGGCACGATCGTCGTCGATACTTCCGAGCACTTCCTCTATCTGGTGCGCGACGGCGGCAAGGCAATTCGCTATGGCGTCAGCCTCGGCAAGGCCGGTTTCGGATGGACCGGCAGCGCCGTGGTTCAGGCGAGGAAGAAGTGGCCGGTCTGGACGCCGCCGCCGGAAATGATCCAACGCCGGCCGGAACTGGCGAAATACAAGGACGGCATGCCGCCCGGCCCGCAGAGCCCGCTTGGTGCTCGCGCGCTGTATCTCTTCCGTGACGGCAAGGACACGATGTATAGGCTGCACGGCACGCCGGAGTGGGATTCCATTGGGAAGAACGCTTCCTCCGGCTGTGTGCGCTTCATGAATCAGGACATTATCGACCTCTACAGCCGCGTCGACGGCGTCGCGCCGGTCTTCGTGCGCCCGAACCTGTCGGCCGCCGGGAAGATCGCCGCCGTGTCGAACAGGACGGCCGAGCCGATCGATGCCGGCGTGCCAAAGGACGCGGAGATGTTGAGGTAAGTGCCTTCGACTGGATCGTCAGTCGCAGGTTTTTGCAACGCACCAGGACACCGTCCTTGCGCGGGCGAGCCGCAACTGAAGGTACAACCGCTCAATCGCGCCAGCTCAGGCGGACGCGTTCGGCGCGTCCGCCTGTATGGGTGCCGCTACTTCTTGGCGAGGCCTGGGAGCGTGACCTGATAGACCAGGAACATGGTGTCGACATCGGCGCCATCCTCGGCCTTGTAGGCCGCGCCGACCTGGAAGCCGTCCTGCGTGAGGAAATCATTGTCATTGGCGACGAACAGGAAATAGTCGTCGGGCAGCTTTGGATCGAGGACGCTCACCACCGACATCGCCTCCCATTTCTCCGAAAGGTTGTTGCGGTCGTTGGGCGCGCCATTGTGCAGCCCGAAGCGGCCGAGCTCGGTCTTGTCGTTGATGTCGATGAGCGGCGTCAGCTTGGCCGGCGTCACCGATGGATCGAGCTCACCCTTGGGCGCCAGCGGCTTGTCCTTGTCGAATTCTGTGCCGGCGACATCGGTTGCCGCAGACACATCGACGACGCTGATCTCGCGGTGGAGCGAGGTGTCGCCCTTCAGCCCCTGGCCATTGCCGCTGTCGCGCGCCAGCATCAGGAAGGTCTTGTCCGACAGCGCCACGATTTCGCTCTGCGCGGCGATCTTGGTTTTGCCCTTGGCATCGGTGAACACCGGCAGCGGCACGACATATTCATGCGCGAGCTTGAGCTGGCCGGGATCCGAGGCATCGTAGACCAGCGCGCGCGTGTTCTGACGCGTCCAGGCGGAATCGCCGCCATCCTGCCTTGGGGCCGACTGCAGCACGGCAATCAGGAACTTCCCGTCCGGCGTCAGCGCCATGCCTTCGAGGCCCTGGTTGTTCTGACGGCCGGTTTCGGGATCCTTCGGATCTGGGTCTGCCGCACCAGGTCCCGGATTGTTGGAAGCAAAGTTTGGCGTCCCGCGACGCATCGGGACAAGCGCCGCCGGCGGCTGCGTTGCCGACATCAGACGCCCATCGGCGGAGAAGCGGTAGATGTTCGGACCGTATTCGTCCGAGATGAACATCGTGCCGTCGGGCAGCCGTGCGATCGCTTCGTCATCGAGCGCGAGCTTGCCGTTGGCTTCGGGCAGGATCGGCATGTCGTCGGTCGCGGCACGCACGCCGTTGAGCGGATCGAGGCCGGTTGCGTCGGCGCCCTTGTCGTCGGTCAAAAGCACGGTGTCGGCAAGCGTCGCCTTGAGGCCCGATTGTTCCTGGCCGGTGGCCGGCACTGCACCCGGCGCGATCGGGGCGAACTCGAGGGCGATCGTGTTGAGGCGCGGGCGGTAATCGGTGGTGCCGACGACATTGTAGCCGCGGTCCGGCAACAGCCATAACGAGCCCTTATAGCCATCGGCGCCATGCGTCCAGCCGGCAGCGTCGATCGACATGCCCGAGCCGGAGCCAAACGTCTCGCCGAACTTGTCCTTCTGGCTGGCCGGGATGCTGCCGACACCGACCAGGCCCTTGTTGACGAAGCCGACGCCGCCGACGGTCGCGGCGTTTTCAGCCAAGGCCGGGGTCAAGGCGGTGAACATCGCCAGCGCGACGGCGAGGGACGCGGTTCGGAGCAGGTTTTTCATGGATATCCTCTTTTGAGACAAAGCTGCCGGGATCTGAAAAAGCGCCGCGTCGCATCAAGGATGCCGCGAAAGCCTTCGGAGAAGCGATCTAGGACGCGAACATGATACTTGCGTGACAGTGCCGCGCTTGCTTGTCCCCCGTGGTCGCAACTGGCCTAGGTATGGCGAATTCGTCGTCGCCGAGCGAGCAATTAACAACTTTACAAATAATCGTTCTAATGTAAAGTTATGACAATGAAAGGTCCCCGATGACTGCCTATCGTTTCGCCACCCGCCTCAATTCCTTTGCCTCGCGGCCACAGTCCGAGTGGCCCGATCTTGTCGGCAAACCGTCCATGCTGCAAATGGCGGCACGTGCGGCGAAGGTTGCGGAGTTGACCGATCTCGACCTCAACTTCCCCGACCATGTCGATGAAAAGCCTGCGGAAATAGCGCGCAAACTCGGCGATATCGGGCTTTCCATCAATGGTTTCGCCATGCGCTACTATTCCAATCCGGCTTTCAAGCTCGGCGCCTTCACCAACCCGGATCCCGCTATTCGCCGCGAAGCCATCGACCTGACCAAGGCCGGCATCGACGCCACCCGCGAGGCGGGCGCCGGCCTGATGACCTTGTGGCTCGGGCAGGATGGCTTCGATTATGCTTTCCAGGCCGACTACTCGGCGCTCTGGCAACACGAAATCGACGGAATTCGTGAAGTTGCGGCGCATGACCCCGATTGCCAGATCAGCCTGGAATACAAGCCCAACGAGCCGCGCTCCTACAGCCTGATGCCGGATGCGGCGACGACATTGCTGGCGATCCGCGAGATCGGCCTGCCCAATCTCGGCGTGACGCTCGATTTCGCCCATGTGCTCTATGCCGACGAGCAGCCGGCCTTTGCCGCAGCACTCGTGGCGCGCCATAGCAAGCTGCTCGGCGTGCATCTCAACGACGGCTACGCCAAGCGCGACGACGGCCTGATGGTCGGCGCCGTGCACACGCTGCAAACGATCGAGCTGCTCAGGCAGATCCGTCGAGACGGCTACGCCGGCGCCATCTACTTCGACACGTTTCCCGATATGACCGGGCTCGACCCGGTCCACGAATGCGAAGTCAACATCGCGACCGTCAAGCGCATGCTGCGCGTCGTCGATCGGCTGGACGGGGACAACCGCCTGTCAGCCGCCGTCGACCGTCAGGACGCGATCGCCTCGCAGGCCATCATCCAGGAAGCCATGCTCGGGCCGGACAGCTGAGGCCGGCGGCATAGACCGTTTTTCAACAAGGGAGGAAGACCATGAAATTTCTACTTGCCACCGCTGCCGCTGCCCTGATGGCACTGTCCACCGGCTCGGCTTTTTCCGCGGACCTCGCGCCGCTCAATTCCGACACCGAGAAGGATCGCATCGACTGGTCGCAGCTCGAGGCCAGGTTCGGGGCGTTCCCCAAGCTGCCCGAGGGTACCAAGGCCGGTGCGGTCTCCAAGACGCTGACCAATGAATACTGGCGCTCGCTGGGAGAGGGCTACAAGTCGTTCGGCGACCGCACCGGCGTGCCCGTCGTCTACCAGGCAGCGCAGAGCGAGGGCGACCAGCTCGGCCAGCTCACCATCGCCGAAGGCCTGGTCACACAGGGCTACAACGTGCTGCTCGTCTCGCCGCAGACCGACTCCAACCTGCAGCCGATTATGGAACAGGCCAAGGCGGCCAACGTGCCGGTGGTCAACGTCAACGACGCGGTCATCCCGCAGGCCGAGCATTATGTCGGTAATGTCCAGCGCGACAATGGCGTGCGCGTCGCCAAATGGTTCATCAAGAACCGGCCGGACGGCGGCAAGGTCGCCATCGTCGAGGGCCAGGCCGGCGTCTACGCCGCCGTCCAGCGTACCGACGGTTTCAAGACCACGATCACCGAGGCCGGCAAGTTCGACGTCGTCGCCAGCGTCCCCGGTAACTGGGATCGCCAGACCTCCTACGACGCGGCCACCAACATCCTGCAGCAGCACCCCGACCTGATCGGCTTCTATGCCAACAATGACGGCATGGCGCTGGGCATCGTCGAGGCGGTCAAGGCTGCCGGGCTGCAGGACAAGGTTGCGGTCTTCGGCACCGACGGCATCTCCGACGCCTATGCCTCGATCCGCGCCGGCGAGCTGACCGGCACCGTCGATTCGTTCCCGGTGCTGACCGGCGAGGTGGCGCTGGAATCGGCGCTGCGGCTGGTGGCCGGGCAGAACCTGCCGCGCGTCGTTGCCACGCCGCAGGCGCTGATCACCAAGGACAATGCCGACCGTTACTCCGGCGGCGGCGATGCCGTGCGCAAGGCGCTGCTCGAGGACGCGGCAGCGGGCCAGTAGAGCAGGGCCGGCAGGTGCCGGCCTTGGGTCGGCACCTTGCCTGGAGAACCGAAGCAATGTCAGCGCGGCTGCAATTCGAGGGCATTTCCAAAGAGTTTCCGGCTGTGCGGGCGCTGAGCGAAGTGTCGTTTTCGGTCGGCGCCGGCGAGATCCATGGCCTGCTCGGTGAAAACGGCGCCGGCAAATCGACGCTGCTGCGCATATTGTCAGGCGTCTACCGGCCGACGGCGGGAAGCGTGCTGATCGACGGCAAACCGGTGACGCTGAACAACCCGGTCGCGGCGCGCGCCGCCGGCGTGGCCATGATCCATCAGGAATTACAGCAGGTGCCACGCCTCAGCGTCGCCCAGAACATGTTCCTCGGCCATCCGTTGAGGCGCGGCGGCGTCTTCGTCGCACGGCGCGAGCAGGAGAGCCGCGCTGCGGAAGCGTTGGCCGCCATCGACCCGACCATCGATCCGGCAGCCCCGCTTGGCAGCCTGAAGGTGGCGCAGCAGCAGATCGTCGAGATCGCGCGGGCGCTGCTCGACCGCGCCAGGATCGTGGCGATGGACGAGCCGACGTCGAGCCTCACGCCGAGCGAGTTCGAACGGCTGGCGGAAGTTATTGCCGGTCTGGCACGCGACGGTGTCGCGGTCGTCTATGTCTCGCACAAGCTGGACGAGGTGTTCGGCATCTGCCAGCGCGCAACCATCATGCGCGACGGCGTTGTGGTCGAAACCGTCGATCTTGCAAAGGTGTCGGAAAGGGCCGTCGTTTCGATGATGGTCGGCCGCGAGCTTGCCCAGGAACAACACCGCTCGCATGCTTCCCCCGAGATCAGGCTGAGCGTGCGTGGCCTCGCCTCGGCAACCAAGGTCCGTGACGTTTCGTTCGACCTGCATCGCGGCGAGGTGTTGGGCATTGCCGGCCTGGTCGGGTCCGGCCGCACCGAGCTGCTGCGGCTGCTGGCCGGCGCCGACCGGACCTCATCAGGCGCAATAGAGATCGACGGCAAGGCGGTAAAGCTTTCCAGTCCGCGCGACGCGATCGCGGCCGGAATCGGCCTGGTGCCGGAGGAGCGCAAGCGCGAAGGCATCGTGCCGTTGCGGTCGATCTCCAGCAACATGGCGCTGGCCTCGATGGGCGTGTTCGCGCCGCGCGGCGTCATCGATCACAAAAGGCTGAAACGGGTCGCGGCCGAGAAGATGAAGCGGGTCAATCTCAGGCCGTTCCTGCTCGACCGGCCAATTCGGCTGTTCAGCGGCGGCAACCAGCAGAAAGCGATCATCGGCCGCTGGCTGGCGGCGGGAACGCGGATCCTTCTGTTCGACGAGCCGACGCGCGGCATCGATGTCGGCGCCAAGGCGGAGATCTACCACCTGATCGAGGAACTCGCCGCCGAAGGCCATTCGGTAATCGTCGTGTCGTCCGAACTCCCCGAGGTGATCCGGCTCGCCGACCGCGTGCTGGTCATGCGCGACGGCACGGTCGCCGCCGAACTGGGCCGCGCAAGTCTCAGCGAACAGGCGATCGCCGCGTACGCCATACCCCAAACGGAGATTGAGGCCGGCAAGGCGCAAGGCCATCGGGCCGGTGCATAACGGACAGGACCAGCTGATGACCGATATAACCCAACACACAGCAGCGCGCCCAAGGGCAGATTTCCTGCACCGGTTTTCCGTGCGCGACGCCGGCACGCTGATCGGCCTGGTGGTGATCCTTGCCGTCTTCGGGGCGCTGGTCCCCGGCTTTTTTGCCGAGCGTAACCTTATCAACATCCTGCAGCAGTCGAGCATCAATGCCTGCCTGGCGTTGGGCATGACGCTGGTCATCATCTCGGGCGGCATCGACCTGTCCGTCGGGCCGACGGCAGCCCTTTCGGCGGTCATCTCGGCCTCGATGCTGGTTGCCGGAGTGCCGTTTCCGCTGGCCATCGCCGCTGGCTTCGCCATCGGCCTCGCCTGCGGACTGCTCAACGGCGTGCTGGTTGCCTATGTCGGGCTGCAGCCCTTCATCGTCACGCTGGGAACGCTCAGCACCTACCGGGCGCTGGCGCTGATCTATACCGGCGGCAATCCGGTGCTCGGCCTGCCTGCCGGCTTCCGTGCCATCTTCAACGGCTCGCTGTTCGGATTGCCGTTGGCGGTCATCATCGTGGCCGTGGTCGCGCTGATTGCCTGGATCATCCTCAAGAAGACACCGTTTGGCGAATATCTGCTCGCCGTCGGCGGCAATGAGGAGGCGGCCTACATAGCCGGCGTGCCGATCGCCCGCACCAAGATCGCCGCCTATATGATCTCGGGCCTGCTGGCAGCGCTTGCAGCGCAGATCCTGATCGGCCGGCTGGGTGCGGCCGAACCCATTCTCGGCAATCTCTGGGAGCTCGACGCCATAGCGGCGGCGGCGATTGGCGGTGCCTCGCTGATGGGCGGCAAGGGCAGCGTCGTCGGCACCATCCTGGGTGCCGTCATTCTTGGCAGCATGCGCAACGGCCTGACGCTGATGAACGTGCAGTCCTTCTATCAGCTCCTGGCAACTGGCCTTATAATCCTCGCCGCGATGCTTATCGATCGCGTGACGAGGGGACGTGGATGACCTTGACCGGGCTGGACCTGAAAGCAGTAGGACCGCGCATTCGCATGATGATGCCGCATCTGACGCCGCTCGAGGCGAAGGTGGTTGAAACCGTATTCGGACGGCGCGGCTTCGACGAGACCATACAGCTCAAGCAGATCGCCGAGGAGGCCGGTGTGTCGGAGGCGATGGTGGTCAAGATCGCCAAGAAGCTGGGTTTTTCCGGCTATCGCGACTTTCGCACGGCGGTCTATGAATACAGTCGCCTGCCGACCGCCGAGATGCATCAGGAGCTGTCGGTGGACGACAGTTCGGCCGAGATCGTGCAGAAGGTGTTCCGCACCTCCATCCAGGCGCTGGAGGAGACGCTCGCCATCCTCGACATGGACGATTTCGACCGTGCCGCCGATCTGCTTTACCGCGCCAGGAACCGCGATTTCTACGGCGTCGGCGGTTCGGCGCAGATCGCACGCGACGTCTCGCACAAATTCCTGCGCATCGGCATCCGCACCTCTGTCTATGACGATTCGCACATGATGCTGATGTCGGCCTCGCTGCTCGGCGCCGACGACATCGCCGTCGGCTTCTCGCATTCCGGCAACACGAGCGCTGTTATCGACGCCATCCAACTTGCGCGCAAAAGCGGCGCGCGCACGCTGGCCATCACCAACTATGACAACTCGCCATTGGCAGCCGTCGCCGACATCGTGCTTTGCTCGACCGCCCAAGGCTCGCCGTTGATGGGTGAGAACGCAGCGGCGCGCATTGCCCAGCTCAACATTCTCGACGCGCTGTTCGTCGCGGTCGCGCAACGCGACTACCAGGCGGCGGAGCGCAATCTCGGCCGCACCATGTCTGCGGTGACGTCGAAACGGAAAGACAAGAACTCATGAAAGGCAAGCGGCTCATGAAGGTGTGGGGCACATGACGGCTCCTCCGCCGCTGGTGACCGTATTCGGCAGCCTGCATTACGATATCATGGTCGAAGCCCCCGATCGCCCGCGCAAGGGCGAAACGGTCACCGGCCATGCCTGGCATCCGAAATGCGGCGGCAAGGGCGGCAACCAGGCGGTGTCGGCAGCGCGGGCCGGCGTGCATGCGGCGATGATCGGAGCTGTCGGCGACGATGATTTCGGCCGCGCGCTTCTCGACAATCTTGATCGCAACGGCGTCGACCAGCGCTTCGTGGGAGTGGTTTCGGGCGCCGGCTCGGGCATGAGCGTAGCGATTTTCGACGACAGCGGCGACTATGGCGCGGTGATCGTCTCGGGCAGCAATCTCACTCTCGGCGAAAAGGACATTATTGAGGCGGCCGAGTTGATCGCGCAAACGGCGGTTCTGCTGCTGCAAAACGAGGTACCGGAAGCCGCCAACATTGCCGCGGCGCGAGCGGTGAAGGCGCATGGCGGCCGCGTCGTTCTCAATGCGGCGCCGGCGCGAAAGCTGACAGCCGAACTGATCGCGCTGACCGACATTGTCATCGTCAACGCCATCGAGGCGGAGTTCCTGGCCGGCGTTCCGGTCGTCGACACGCTCGAGGGTGCTGCGAAGGCGGCCGGCATACTCGTCGGTTCCTATCCGGCTGCAATCGTCACGGCCGGCGGCGAGGGCGTTGCCTATCGCGACCGCAACGGCCAGGCATTCGCCTTGCCGGCGATGCCGGTGGAGGTGGTCAGCACCCACGGTGCCGGTGATGAATTCGTCGGCGCCTTTGCGGCGTGGCTTGCGCGTGGAGAGCCCGTCGAGGCGGCACTTGCCGCCGCCAATGCCGCCGCTGCCTCGCTGGTCGCAACGCCGGAGCGCGAGCGCGGGGGTCTTGATCAATCTGAGCCTGCTCAGTGACCGCCGCGATTCAATCGCTGTCGCGCGCGATCAGTTCCAGTGGCCAGACTTCACGGATGATGCGTGCGCCTTCGGCGCCGGCGTAAGCCGGGATCGATGCCAGCAGCATTTCGGCCAACCGCTCGCCCATCGGCTCAAGCGCCGGGCGGAAGCCGGTCAGCGCCGGCGAAAAATAGCGGCAGAGCGGGGTGTCGACGATGACGATCACCGCAACGTCGTGGCCGGGCCTGATGCCCGCCTCGGCCAGAGCCTTGCAGCCGCCAAGCGCCATCGCATCATTGTTGAAGATGATGGCCGTCGGCGGGTCCTTGGAGCGCATGACCTTCGGCGTCACCGCGTAGCCGCCGGCCTCGTTGATGAAGCCGTCGGCGATCAACTCGGGGTCGAATTCGATGCCGTGCCGCCGCAACGCCTTGCGATAGCCGGCGAGGAACAGATAGCCGAAATTGAGGTCGAGCGACGGGCGGATGGCGGCGATGCGGCGATGACCGCGCGCGACGAGACGATCGACCGCGTCAGCCCCGGCTTTTTCGAAATCGAGGTCGAGCGAGGGATAGGCATCGCCGCCGGAGCGGCTGCGGCCGAGCGTCGCGAACGGGAAACCGGCCTGGGTCAGATAGTCGATGCGCTCGTCCTCGCGCCGCGTCCAGGCCAGCACCACCGCATCGGCCCGCCGCGTCTCGACGACACGGCGCAGGCGCTCCTGCTGATAGTCGCCCGGCGCGCCCATCACTACGATCAGGTCAAGGCCGCTTTCGGCGAGCTTGGCCTGCAACCCGGTCAGGAACGGAATGAAGAACGGCTCGCCATATTCCTGGTCGCCCGGATGCGGCTGCAGCATGAAGGCGATCGAATGGGTGGCGCCGCGCCGCAGGCTGCGGCCGGACTGGTTCGGTGAATAGTTCAGCTTCTTGGCCGCATCGAGCACGCGCTGGCGTGTGTCGGCATTGACGTCGGCGCGGCCGTTGAGCGCGCGCGACACCGTGCCGATGGAAATATTCAGGTGACGCGCAAGGTCGTGAATACTGGACGCCAAAGGACAGTTCTCCCCCTTGCTTGGCTAGCACCGGCCGCTCTTCAGGCCAAGCCGGCATCACGTTTTTCGCTATCGGCCAATTGACATTCTACGCCATCGGGTGTGTTCTCGTAAACGTTTACGGAAGAAACGTTTGCGGCCCTGCCGTGAACGCCGTGACGATCGGTCTGGAGGGTCCGAGAGGGAGGAGTGCTGGATGATCAATGTCGTCCTGGTCGGCTGCGGCGCGATGAGCAAAGCCTGGCTCGATGCGGCCAAGCAGATCGACGGGCTCGCCATTGTCGGCCTGGTTGATCTCGACGCCGAAAGGGCGCGGGCAAGGGCGCGCGAATACGAGCTTTCGAGCGCCGTCATCGGAACCGACCTCGACGCCGTGCTCGACCAGACCAGGCCCGACGCGGTATTCGACGTCGTGGTTCCCGCCGCCCGCCGCGAGGTCGCGCTTTCCGCCTTTGCCCACCATTGCCATCTCTTGACCGAAAAGCCGCTGGCCGATAGCCCGGACAATGCGCGTGCCATTGTCGAGGCGGCCCGCAGCGCCGGCCGCATCCATGCCGTCGTGCAGAACCGCCGCTATGTCGCCAACGTCAGGCGCATCCGGCGCTTTCTCGATTCCGGCGCCATTGGTGCGCCAACCAGCATCCACGCCGATTTCTTCGTTGCGCCGCATTTCGGCGGTTTTCGCGAAGAGATGCGCCATGTGCTGCTGCTCGATATGGCGATCCACACATTCGATGCAGCCCGCTACATGGTGGCCGGCGAACCGGCCGGCGTCTATTGCCAGGAGTGGGAGCCGGTCAATTCCTGGTATCGGCAAGGGTCGTCGGCAACTGCAAGCTTCGACCTCGGCGGCGGCAAGCTGTTCACCTATGCCGGCAGCTGGTGCGCGGCCGGCTTCCGTACCAGCTGGGACAGTACATGGAGGATCGTCGCCGAGCGCGGCAGCATTGTCTGGGACGGCGCGGACGGGTTGAAGGCGGAAGTCGTGCGGCCGGTCCGTGAAGGCCTGTTCGACCGCACCGAATCGATAGCCGTGCCGCCGCTCGACCCGGCAGATCGCGTCGGCGGCCATCTCGGCATCATCCAGGATTTCGTCCGCGCCGTCGAGACCGGCACCGAGCCGGAGACGCGCGGCGCCGACAACATCAAGAGCCTGGCCATGGTTTTCGCTGCGATCGAGAGCGCCGAGACCGGGCGCCGGGTCGCTATCGCTCAACAGGAGGGATCATGATGCCAAACCCGCTGCTCGACATCAGGATCGGCACAATGGTGCGGGCCAATCTCGACGACCCGGCCGCCTATGTCAGGCAGATCCTGCCGCTCGGCTTCGAGAGCATCCAGCCGTTCTTCTGGCAGACGCTGGGCGGCAAGGACATTCCACGGCTGGCAGGCGAGATCCGCGAGGCGATCGGCGATGCCGATGTCGTCGTCTCGTCAATCGGCGTGTTCGGCAACCCGCTGGAGAGCGGTGAAGTCGATCGCGGCGTGCTCGAGGCGTGGGAAACGATCATCGACAACGCGCATCTGTTCGGCACCAATGTGGTCAGCGGCTTTACCGGCCGCATCCGCGGCAAGCCGCTGCCCGACAGCCTGCCGCGCTTCCGCGAGGTCTGGGGGAAGCTGGCAAAGCGGGCCGCCGACAAGGGCGTGCGCATCGCCTTCGAGAACTGCGCCATGGACGGCAACTGGGCCAGCGGCGACTGGAACATCGCCCACAATCCGGACGCCTGGGAGCTGATGTTCAACGAATTGCCGGACGACAATCTCGGCCTGGAGTGGGAGCCCTGCCACCAGCTGGTCTATCTGATCGATCCGATCCCGCAGATCCGCAAATGGGCGCCGCGTATCTTCCACGTCCACGGCAAGGACGCGACGGTGCGCTGGGACGTGATCCGCGAACATGGCGTGTTTGGCCGCCTGCCGTTCGTGCAGATGCGCACCCCTGGCTTCGGCGATAGCGACTGGACGCGGGTGATCAGCGAGCTGCGGCTGGCCGGCTACAAGGGCGCCATCGACATCGAGGGCTGGCACGACCCCGTCTACCGCGGCGATCTTGAGATCACCGGCCAGGCGCGGGCACTGGATTATCTCCAACAATGCCGGGGAGGCGCGAGCTACCTGCCGAACCCGGTGTGAGGCTAATGCATGTCGCGCAAAAGTGCCCAGCGGTTTTGCGATAACGGCATACATAAAAACAGGACAAGCCGGCGGGAGGTGCCGGCCAGCGAAAGATTGCGGCGCAATGCCGAAGCGATCGTCAAAACCCCTCGGCTAGCGAGGGAACAAAGGGAGGATAAGTGCATGAGCATTACGATGAGAAGGACAGTTCTGCGCTCGACCGTCGCGGCGGCCGCGATGGCGCTCGCCGCCGCACTCTCGACCTTGCCGGCGCAGGCGCTCGATGCCCAGTGGTGCAAGGATGTCCATATCCGTTTCTTCGTCGGCGGCGCCGAGGGCGATGCCTTCGGCACGATCGTCTATAATGGTGCCAAGCAGGCGGCGGCCGATCTCGGGCCGAAGGTCGACTACATCTTTTCCCAGTGGGATGTCGAGAAGATGGTGCAGCAATTGCGCGAGGCTGTCGCGGTCAAGCCCCAAGGCATCGCCATGATGGGCCACCCCGGCGACGCCGCGATCATGCCGCTGGCCGAACAGGCGCACAAGGACGGCATCAAGATGATGTACCAGAACGTGCCGGTGCCGACGGTCACGGCGGCGTTCGGCGGCGGCTATGTCGGTGCCCAGCAGGAGCAGCAGGGCCGCGCGCTTGGCGCCGAGGCGGTCAAGCTGGCCGGGCTCAAGGCCGGCGACAAGGCAATCATGATCGGCCCGTTCGAGAACGAGAGCCGCGGCGCGCGAGAACGCGGCACTGTCGCTGCCCTCAAGGAAGCGGGCGTCGAGGTCATACAGCTCTCCTCGCCACCGAGCGGCGAATGGGCTTCCGACCCAAATCTGGCCCTTCCGGTGATCACCGCGGCACTGCTCAACAACCCCGACGTCAAGGCGGTTGGCTATCCCGGCGGACAGATGCTGGGCAACGTCCCGACTTACATGCAGGCGGCGGGCAGGAAGCCGGGCGATATCTTCAACTTCGGCTTCGACACCAGCCCGCAGATCGTCGAGGGCTTCAAGGGCGGCTGGGTGCAACTGACGGCCGACCAGCAGCCGTTCCTGCAGGGCTATCTGCCGATCCTCAGCCTCTGCCAGCAGGTTGTGCTGGGTCTCGCACCGATGAATGTCGATACCGGCGCCGGCTTCGTCACGCCGCAGAATTACGAGATCGTCGCCGAGCTCGCCAAGCAGGCGCTGCGCTGACCTCCCAAGCCGCCGGCCGGGATCGAGCCCGGCCGGCGGGACCGCCGGCGAAAAGGCCGGCACGCGACAATCAAGCGAGGATCGCCATGGCCGAACGCATTATCGAACTGCGCGACATCAGCAAGTCCTATGGCCAGGTCTATGCGCTTGGCGGGGTCAATCTCAGCGTCGATCGAGGCGAGGTGGTCGGCCTGATCGGCGACAATGGCGCCGGCAAGTCGACGCTGATCAAGATCCTGTCCGGCGTGGTCAAACCGACTAGCGGCGAGATTCTCGTCCGCGGCAAGCCGGTGACCGGATGGAGCCCTGCGCGCTCGCGCGACGCCGGCATCGAGACGGTGTTCCAGGACCGGGCGCTCGCTGTGCAGCAGACGATCGTGCGCAACATCTTCATGGGCCGCGAGCTCACCGGCTGGCTTGGCTGGCTGAAGGTCAACAAGGAGATCGCGGAGGCGAGCCGGCTGATGCGCGAGATCGGCTTCACCTCGAAAGTGTTCACGCCACAGTCGATCGTCGGCCAGCTCTCGGGCGGCGAACGACAGGGCGTGGCGATCGCGCGGGCCATCTATAAGAAGGCGGAGCTGATAGTCCTCGACGAACCGACGACCGCGCTATCGCTGACCGAGACCGCCAAGGTCTTCCACTTCGTGCGCCAGGTGCGGGCGAGCGGGCGCTCGATCCTGTTCATCGGCCACAACATCCACCACGTCTTCGATATCGCCGATCGCTTCGTGGTGCTGGACCGCGGCAAGGTCGCGCTCAGCGCCGACCGCAGCGAGGTCAAATCGGCCGAAGACCTGATCAATTTCATGGAAGACGTCGCCCACCCCAGCGGATTGCCGGGGTTGCACGACGCGGGCGATGCGGGGAGGGCGGCACGATGAGCAAGACCATGGAACCCGATCTGCAGAGCCCCCTCGGCGGCACGCATAATGAGGCCGCCGGGAAAGAGTGGAGACACCCGTCCGACAACTGGCTGCGCGGGTTCATCCTCGACAACCGCGCCGCGCTCGGCACGCTTGCCGTGTTCATCGTCATGATGGCGGTGTTCATGATCGCCAACCCGATTGTGTTCACCACCTGGTATCTCTACAGCTCCGTACTCACCACGCTGCCGGTGGCGCTGTTCGTGGTGGTGCCGCTGGTCTTCGTCGTCACCTGCGGCGAGATCGACCTGTCGTTTCCGGCGACGATGGGCTTTGCCTCCTGGGTGTTTGCGCTGGTCGTGCAGGCTGGCTACGACCCGTTCCTCGGCATCGCCGCCGCAATCGTCACCGGCATGCTGCTCGGCTTCCTGGTCGGCTCGCTGGTCGTCTATGGCGGGCTGTCGTCGCTGATCGCCACGCTCGGCATGAATTTCCTGCTGCGCGGCCTGATCCAGATCATCAACGAGGGCAGGTCGACGGCGCTGACCGGCCTTGCCGACAGCTGGGCCTACAAGATCTTCTCCAGCCAGCTTTACGGCATTCCGGTGCAGATCTTCTGGGCCATCGGCTTCGTCGTGCTGTCGGCGCTGCTTTACAACCGCCATCGCTTCGGCGCGCAGGTCAAGGTGGTCGGCGACAATCCCGACAGCGCCCAGCAGATGGGTATCGACGTCAAGCGCGTGCGGGTGAAAGTGTTCGTCTTCGTCGGTATCGGCGCGGCGATCGCCGGCACGTTCTCGGTGATGATCAACTTCACCTGGTGGCCGACGGCGGGCGACGGATACCTGCTGCCGGTGCTGGCATCGGTGTTCGTCGGCGGCACCCCGACCTGGGGCGGCATCGGCACTGTTGTCGGCGGCGCGATCGGCGCGGTCACCGTCTCGTTCATCCAGACCGGCGTGGTGGCGGCAGGCCTGAGCGGCTTCTATGTCCAGTTCTTCAACGGCCTGATCATCATCCTGTCGCTGCTCGGCCATAAGTGGAACCAGGCGCGGTATCGCTAGCGCCCGGCGGCCTCACACCCCGGTGACAAACCCGTCCAGCACGCGTTTCTGGCCGGCTTTGTCGAAGTCGATGGTCAGCTTGTTGCCTTCGATGGCCGAGATGTTGCCGTTGCCGAATTTCTGGTGGAAGACGCGGTCGCCGACGCTGAAGGGGGACGGCGTGTCGGCGACGGATTTGGCGACCAGCTCGCCGTCGATTGTGCGGCCCTTGACCGAGGTGCGGCCGGCGCCGTAGCCGGAGTCGGTTTCGCCATAGCCGATGCGCTCGACCTGGTGGCCGGAGCGCGTGCCCCAATTGCGGTCGGTGGCCTCGGTGCGGTTGGCTTGGGCGCGCTGCCAGCCCGGTGTCGCATAGGTGCTGGAGAAAGCGCCGGATTTTTCAGCACCGTTATTGCCGCCAATGTTGTCGAAGCGCGATGCTCCATAGGGGTTCTGCCTGCCTGCCCCTTGGCCGCCGCGACCGGAGGCGAACGAGCCGCCGCCGTAGGAATTGCCGTAACCGCCGTAGCTGTTGCCGCTCTCGGCGACCTCGACATGGGCTTCCGGCAACTCGTCGAGGAAGCGTGACGGGATGGTCGACTGCCAGAGGCCGTGGATGCGGCGGTTGGAGACGAACCAGATGTGCAGGTTCTTCTTGGCGCGGGTCAAGCCGACATAGGCAAGCCGGCGCTCCTCCTCCAGCCCGGAGCGGCCACCCTCGTCGAGCGAGCGCTGGTGCGGAAAAAGACCTTCCTCCCAACCAGGGAGAAAAACGGTCTCGAATTCGAGGCCCTTGGCCGAATGCAGCGTCATGATGTTAACGGCGTCGAGCTCGGCGTTCTGCTCGGCGTCCATGACGAGTGCGACGTGTTCGAGGAAGGAGCGCAGCGATTCGTACTCCTCCATGGAGCGGATCAGTTCTTTTAAGTTCTCGAGCCGGCCGGGCGCTTCAACCGAGCGGTCGTTCTTCCACATGTCGGTGTAGCCGCTCTCCTCGAGAATGGTCTCGGCGAGCTCGGTGTGCGGCGTGGTTTCCAGCGCCTTCTGCCAGCGCTCGAAATTGGCCGATACCTCGCGCAGTGCGGCGCGCGGCTTCGGCTTCAACTCGTCGCTTTCGGCGAGTTTTGCCGCCGCCTCCAGCATCGGGATGCGCAGGGCGCGTGCGGTGTCGTGGATCTGGCGGATGGTGGCCTCGCCAAGGCCGCGCTTCGGCACGTTGACGATGCGCTCGAAGGCGAGGTCGTCGGCGCCTTGCGCGACGACGCGGAAGAAGGCCAGCGCATCGCGGATTTCGAGACGCTCGTAGAAGCGCGGGCCGCCGATGACGCGGTAGTTGAGGCCGAGCGTGACGAAGCGGTCCTCGAATTCGCGCATCTGGAAGGAGGCGCGGACGAGGATCGCCATGTCGTTGAGATTGTGCTTCTGGCGCTGATAGGCCTCGATGGTCTCGCCGACGGCGCGGGCCTCCTCCTCGGAATCCCAGGCGGCGTGGACATGCACCTTCTCGTCGTCCTCGGCGATCTTTTCGGTGAACAGCGTCTTGCCGAAACGGCCCTCATTGTGGGCGATGAGGTGGGAGGCGGTGCCGAGGATGTGCGCGGTCGAGCGATAGTTGCGCTCCAGCCGGATGATGGTGGCGCCGGGGAAATCCTTGTCGAAGCGCAGGATGTTGTCGACCTCGGCGCCGCGCCAGCCATAGATCGACTGGTCGTCGTCGCCGACGCAGCAGATATTTACGGTGGACAGGCGCGGGCTTCCCTCCCCCTTGAGGGGAGGGTGGCCGGGCGAAGCCCGGTCGGGTGGGGTCCGTGCGGCAGTGCTTGACCTACCGGCGGCAGTGCTCGACGCTCTAGCGGTGCCTTCTGCGGCAACCCCCTCCGCCCGCTTCGCGGGCACCTCCCCCTCAAGGGGGGAGGATTGCGGCCGCTGTGCCAGCAGCCGCAGCCACATGTACTGGGCGGTGTTGGTGTCCTGATATTCGTCGACGAGGATGTAGCGGAAGCGCTTGTGGTATTCCTTCAGCACGTCCGGATTGGCGCGGAAGATGCGGATCGGATGGCACAGGAGATCGCCGAAGTCGCAAGCGTTCAGCGTTTTCAGCCGCTCCTGATAGGCCTTGTAGAGCTCGCGGCCCTTGCCGTTGGCGAAGGCACGGGCATCGCCCTCGGGGATGTCGGCGGGGCCAAGGCCCTTGTTCTTCCAGCCGTCGATCATCTGGGCGAACTGCTTGGCCGGCCAGCGCTTGTCGTCCAGCCCTTCGGCCTGGATAAGCTGCTTGATCAGGCGCACGACATCATCCGTGTCGAGAATGGTGAAGTCGGATTTGAGCCCGGCCAGCTCGGCATGTCTGCGCAGCAGCTTCACTCCAATCGAGTGGAAGGTGCCGAGCCACGGCATGCCCTCGACATTGCCTTCACCGATCAACAGGCCGATGCGCTGCTTCATCTCGCGCGCCGCCTTGTTGGTGAAGGTGACGGCGAGGATCTGCGAGGGGAAAGCCTTGCCGGTGGCAAGGATGTGGGCGATGCGGGTGGTCAGGACGCGCGTTTTGCCGGTGCCGGCGCCGGCCAGCACCAGCACCGGGCCTTCGGTGGTTTCCACCGCCAGCCGCTGCTCGGGGTTGAGGCCGTTGAGATAATCGGGCGCGTTGTTCTGGTTGCTGCGAGCAGCCATGGCGCGCGCGGCAATGCCCGACGGGGCCACGGGCCGCGCGTTCGGTTCGTCAAAAAAGGGCATGTCTTCCGAAAAGCCGGACATCTCCCCCCGAATGTAGTGATTCGGCAGCGAAAGGCCAGAAGTGTCTCCGTTTTGTTCTCTGTCCAGTCGGTAGACTCACAATCTGAATGGGTCTGCTAACCAAAACGCCGGGCTTGCGATGGGCCGGCACCGTAAAACGCCGAGCTTGCTTGACAGGGGAAGCGGGCCGGAGAAAGTTGCGTGGGGGCAGGAACGCAATGCGGGGTTGCCCATGGACGCGTCGCGGAGCGCACCAGTCGAAGGAGCACCGTCTTGGCTGTGGTCATCACCTCCCTGATCCTTTTCCTCATCGGCCTGGCGATTGGCGGCGGCGGCATCTGGCTCGTGACGCTGGGCGGCAGCTGGTACTACGTCATCGTCGGTCTAGCTTTCCTTGTCGCGGCCTGGCTGCTCTACAGGCGCAGATCCACGGCGCTGTGGCTCTACGCGGCGATCGTGCTCGGCACGCTCGCCTGGGCGGTCTGGGAGATCGGCTTCGACTGGTGGGAGCTCGGCCCGCGCGGCGGCATCATCGTGCTTGTCGCGCTGTGGCTGTTGACGCCATGGGCGCGGCGCGGGCTTACCGGTCCCGACGGACGCGCGCCGCTGATCCTCGCCGTGCTGGCCTCGCTTGCCGTCGCCGGCTATTCGATGACGACCGATCCAAAGGATATTGCGGGTGAACTCAACACCGACAAGGTGACGCCGACGGCCGATCTCGGCGGCAACGTGCCGGCTGGCGAATGGCACTATTACGGTCGCACGCAATATGGCCAGCGCTATTCGCCGCTCGACCAGATCACCGCCGAAAACGTTGCCAATCTGCAGCCGGCCTGGACCTATCGCACCGGCGACGTGAAAGGGCCCGGCGACATCGCCGAGACGACCTATCAGGTGACGCCGCTAAAAATCGCCGACACGCTCTACATCTGCACGCCGCATAATTTCGCCATCGCCATCGATGCCGCGAGCGGTAAGGAGAAATGGCGCTTCGATCCGCAGGTCAAGCTCAACAAGGACCGCCAGCACCAGACCTGCCGCGGCGTGTCCTATTATGCCGATGCCAAGGTCGCCGCTGGCCAGCCCTGCGCCACACGCATCTACTTGCCGACATCCGACGCCCGGCTGATCGCGCTCGATGCGGCGAATGGCCAGGTCTGCCCGAATTTCGCCGAAGGCGGCACGCTGAACCTGCTCGCCAACATGCCATATCCGAAGCCGGGCTATTATTATTCGACCTCGGCGCCGCTGATCGTCGCCAACAAGATCATCGTCGGCGGCGCGGTCAACGACAATTATTCGACGCAGGAGCCGTCCGGGGTCATCCGTGCCTACGATGCCGACACCGGCGCGCTGTTGTGGAATTGGGATTCCGGCAATCCGGACCAGACGACGCCGCTGCCGCCGGACCAGACCTACACCAACAACTCACCCAACATGTGGTCGACGGCGAGCGTCGACGAGAAGCTCGGGCTGCTTTATGTGCCGCTCGGCAACAAGACGCCGGACCAACTCGGTGCCGGACGCAGCGCCAATGACGAGAAATTCTCCTCTTCGATCACCGCGCTCGATCTCAACAGCGGACAATTGCGCTGGGTGCGGCAGACCGTGCACCACGATCTCTGGGACATGGACGTGCCGGCGCAGCCGACGCTGGTCGACATCACCACGGAAAGTGGCGTGGTGCCGGCGCTGGTCGGGCCGACCAAGCAGGGCGACCTCTATGTGCTCGACCGGCGCAGCGGCGAGCCGATCGTTCCGGTCAAGGAAGTGCCGGCGCCGGGCGGCGCGATCGAAGGCGACCATACCTCGCCGACGCAGCCGGTCTCGGATCTCAGCTTCAGTCCGAAACCGCTGACCGGCGCCGACATGTGGGGCATCACCATGTTCGACCAGCTGGCCTGCCGGATCGAGCTCCGGAAGTTGCGCTATGAGGGCCGCTATACGCCGCCGTCGCTGCAGGGCTCGCTGATCTACCCCGGCAATTTCGGCACCTTCAACTGGGGCGGCGTGGCAGTCGATCCGGTCCGGCAGGTGATGTTCGGCATGCCGACATACCTGGCGTTCATCTCCAAGCTGGTGCCGCGCGCCGACGTGCCGCCGCCCGGCGACACCAAGGGCAGCGAACAAGGCCTGAACCGCAATGACGGTGCGCCTTACGCAGTGATATTGAAGCCGTTCCTGTCGCCGCTCGGCATTCCCTGCCAGGCGCCGCCCTGGGGCTATGTGGCGGGTGCCGACCTTCGGACCGGCAAGATCGTCTACAAGCATCGCAACGGCACCGTCTACGACATGACGCCATTGCCGCTGCCGTTCAAGGTCGGCGTGCCCGGCATTGGCGGGCCGATGATCACTGCCGGCGGCGTCGCCTTCCTCGGTGCGGCGGTCGACGACTATGTGCGCGCTTATGACCTGACGACCGGCAAACAGCTCTGGCAGGCGCGGCTGCCGGCGGGCGGGCAGTCGACACCGATGACCTACACGGTAGCCGACGGGCGCCAGTTGGTCGTCATCGTTGCCGGCGGCCACGGCTCGGTCGGTACCAAGCCGGGCGACTATGTGATGGCCTATACGCTGCCGAAATAGAGAAGTTCCTTCAGAGCCCGAGATGCCCTTTCAGGTCGGGTACCGATGCAAGTACCTCACTGGTCAGCTGCGGGCCGGCGGCTGTCTCGGCCTGCTGGACCAGCATCGTGCCGGCCTGGCTGATCTGTGCGAGCGTAAGGCCTGATGCCTTGAGTATGGCGACCCCGTTGATCAGCGCGCCGGTCTTTTCGCCGAGAGCGCCACCGAGCGCGCCCTCCAGCGAGGACAGGAGGCCACCACCGGAAGCTGCGCCGGGAGCCATGACATCATATTGCTTGGCCAGGGCGTCGGCTCCCGGGATCTTGGCGAAGAAGCTGGACAGAGTCGTGCCTTCCGCCTCGTGTTCGAGCACCGAGAAAATCGTGCCGGCGATCTTTTCCGTCAAAGCCTGGTTGAGACCGGATTTCTGGGAGACGGTGTTGATGATGTCCTGAACGTCCATGACCTTTCCTCAGGCTTTGGTGTTTGCGGGCGGGTGCCGGTGGCGCGGATTTTGATCAACGATCGTTTGAATGCGGTGAAGGCAGTGAACCGCAGCGCCAGCAAAGCCATAGCGGCGAGGGCGAACCCACTTGCCAGAAGCGGGGAGGGAAAGGTCATGGCATATTCCTTCGTCGTCAATCAGGCATTCTTTTCCCGCCAAATGGCCATTCTCGTTCGCCAAATGGCCCGAGTGAGGCATAGCCCGGTAACTTCTTTTTACATCGTGGTGCGTGCATTTAGCATTGCCACAAAGGACCAAAATTTAACGACAGTGCGGCGCGCGGCATCACGGCCTCGTGCAGGGACTTATGGCAGCCTCACTCAGCCGTGACTGGACCAGGCAAGCTTCGGCTCTATGTTGCCGCGGGGGGCGCCGACGAGGAGCGCGCCATGACAACACCTGCCGGACCCATTGCCGCCGAGCCTGTCATTACCCAGGCGATGATCGACGCCTATGACGAATACACGCATCTGACGCTCGACCGGCGGCGCTTCATGGAGCAATTGACCAGGCTTGCCGGATCGGGTGCGGCAGCTGCCGCGATCGCGCCGCTGCTGGCGGCGAACTCGGCCCAGGCGGCAATCGTGGCGGAAGACGATCCGCGGGTGAAAGCCAAGGACATCAGCTATCCCGGCAGCGCCGGCGAGATGAAGGGCTATCTGGTCAGGCCGGCGGACCAGACCGGCAAGCTTGGCACCGTCATCGTGGTGCACGAGAACAGGGGTCTCAACCCGCATATTCGCGATGTGGCGCGGCGCGTGGCGCTGGAAGGGTTCGTGGCGCTTGCGCCGGACTTCATGACACCGCTCGGCGGCACGCCGGACGATGAAAACAGGGCACGTGACCTGTTTTCCCAGCTCGATCCAGCACAGGTCGCCGCCAATGCCGTGGCAACCGTCGCCTACCTCAAAGGCTACAAGGACGGCAACGGCAAGGTCGGCGCTGTCGGCTTCTGCTGGGGCGGCGGCACGGTGAACATGCTGGCCGTCAACGCGCCGGACCTCGCCGCCGCCGTCGCCTATTACGGCATGCAGCCACAGGCCGAGGACGTGCCGAAGATCAAGGCCGCGCTCATGCTGCATTATGCCGGGCTCGACACCCGCACCAATGCAGGCATCGATGCCTTCAAGAAGGCACTCGACGCGGATCATGTCGAATACTCGGTCTATGTCTATGAAGGCGCCAACCATGCCTTCAACAACGACACGTCGGCGGCCCGCTACGACAAGAAGGCGGCTGACCTCGCCTGGGGCCGGACGATCGCTTTCCTCAAGGAGAAGCTGGCCTGATCAGGTGGCCGCCGGCGCCGGTTTGTGAAGGGCGACGCCGGCCACCACCAGCGCGATGCCGATGCAGTCGGTGAGGCTCGGCACCTGCCGCAGCACAATGACGCCGATCAACGTCGCGGTGACCGGCAGCAAAGACAGCATCAGCGCGAAGCTGGAGCGCGGCAGCCGCGACATGGCAAGCTGGTCGCAAATATAGGGAATGACCGACGAGCATATGCCGACGCCGACCCCCGCAAGCAGCAGCGGCGGCGCCGAGAAAGCCGGCAGAGCATCGGCGAAACCGATCGGCAGAACGACGAGAAGGGCGACCGCCATGGCGGCACCCAGCCCGGCGATGCCGTCGCCGGCGCCGCCGCGCGCGACGCGGTGGCCGAGCACGATGTAGCCAACGAACAGCGTGCCGTTGAGGAAGGCCCAGAACAGGCCGACGGGATCGCTCGACCATTTGACGTCGATCAGCAGCAGGGTGCCGGCGACAGCGATTGCGAGGGCGGCGAGATTGCGCGGGCTTCTGAGGCCAACAAGCGCAACGGCGATGGTGCCGACGAATTCGATCGCCGCCACCAGCGAGATCGGCAGCCGGTCGAGCGCCAGGTAAAACGAGCAATTCATCACCCCAAGGCAGACGCCGAAAGCCACAAGCAGCAACCGCGTCGCGCGATCGGCGCGGGCGAAGACCGCCCATGGCCGGGTCAATGGGGCAAAGACGAGTGCCGCGGTGGCGATGCGCAGCCAAGCCATGCCGAGCACGCCGACATGCGGGAACAGCAGCACCGCGAAGGCCGGTCCGAGATAGTGGAACACGGCGCTGACGCCGAACCAGAGATGCGGCGGGACCGCGTTTGCCAGGGTAAAGGCGGGGCCGGCGAGTGCCGGACTTGCTGCGGGGGCTTGCGTCCGATCTTGCATGGGATCAGTATCGCAGGCGATTTTTGCCGTTGATATGGATGATGGCCGGGCATTGCGCCTATTTCCTTTCCGAAAGCAAGGAGCATTGCGCTGAAACGCCTTCGAAATGAAAATAGCGATCTGGATCCGGCGGACCTGAAAATCCTGCGCCTGCTGGAAGAGGACGCGCGCACCAGCACCGCCGAACTGGCGCGCTCGGTCGGCCTGTCGGCGCCGAGCGTGGCCGAGCGCATCAAGCGGCTGCAGGAGAGCGGCGTGATCGAGGCCTACACGGTGCGCATCAATCCGGCCGCGCTCGGCATGAAATTGTCGGCGTGGCTGCGGATCAGGCCGGTGCCGGGCCAGCTCGCTGTCGTGGCCGAAATCATCCGCGACCTACCGGAAATCGCCCAATGCGACCGGGTCGCCGGTGAAGACTGTTTCATCGCGCTGGCGCATGTCGCCTCGGTGGCCGAGCTCGAGCGGGTGATCGACCGGATCATTCCGTTCGCGATGACCAATACGGCGATCATCCAGTCGTCGCCGGTCGTGCCGCGATCGCCGCTGGGGGCGGTGAAGCGCCAGCCTTGACACTTGGGATCGTTCGTCAGCACATCATCAGAAATGCAAACCGGACGGCCGGTCTGTTTCTTCCCCCACCGTTCAGGCGTGGCCGCGTTTCATCCGCGCCTGCTTCAGGATGGCGCGCCAGCGGATCATGGCGAAGGGGATCGGCTCGTTGTTGTTGGCGATGTGGAAGATCTCGTTGTTGAGGTTCTTCAGCGAGCGCCAGAAATCATAGTCGGTGATGCGTGGATCAGCCGCCAGCCTGTCCGCCTCGACCTTGATGTCGGTTTTCATGCACGTTCCCCGAACCGCTGCTGCTCCGCCGCCCGTATCGCAATTCGATGCGGACGGTTTTCCAACGCCGCGCTGAGTCGTTCAACGTCTCAATTCGGCTTGTTCACGTTAAAACCTCGGTAAGGTTAACGGCGGTTGGGTTGCGGTTCAAGCCGGCTTACGACGAATACCGATCGAGCGGCCGGCGCGCTCCGGCATCGGCAGGGCGGCATGGGCGGCGCGCATCGCTTCCACCCTGGCCAGGACGTCGGCGGGGAAGGGCGCTACCTTCGGGCCAGCCATGTCGACGTGCAGCGACAATGTTTCTGAAGTGGCGGCGAGCCAACCGTCGACATGACGGATTTCCTGATAGGCCCTCAGCCGCTTCTCGTCATGGTCCAGCAGCTGGAACGAAACGGTGACCTTGTGGTCGAGATGCAACTCCTGGACGTAGCAGACATGGACTTCCGCCGTGTAGATGGTCAGCCGTCGTTCTTTCACGTAATCCGGCCCCATCCCCATCATCTCGAAGGCTTCGTCGGAGCAACGATCGAAAAGCACGTTGTAGTAGGCCATGTTGAGATGGCCGTTGTAGTCGATCCAGGCCTCCTCGATGTCCATGGCGCGGGAGACGAAAGGGGCGGGGATGGGCATCGGAAACTTCCTTCTCGTCATGCCGGGATGAGCGTGGACTGGACAGAGCGTGGTTGGTGAGACTACGCATCCGTAGATGCAGAACAAGGGTGGACGCTGGTCCATTCGCGGAGGAATCGATGACTCTAAGCGACCTCAATCCGGTCGAGCGCAACGAAGAAGGCATTGCCGCCGTACTCGGCATCCTCAAGCAGCGGCTCGGCGAGCGATTCCAGACCGGCCAGGCGATCCGGGCCCAGCACGCGCACACCACGACCTATATCCCGACGCAGGCGCCGGACGGCGTCGCCTTTGCCGAGACGACGGAGGAGGTGCAGGAGATCGTGCGCGCATGCGCGGCACATCGCGTGCCGGTGATCGCCTTTGGCGTCGGTTCCTCGCTGGAAGGCCACACCAATGCGCCGGGCGGTGGCATCTCGCTCGATACGTCACGCATGAACCGCATCATTGCGGTCAATCCGCAGGACCTCGACTGCACCGTCGAGCCCGGCGTGACGCGCGAGGATCTCAACCGGCACCTGCGCGACACCGGCCTGTTCTTTCCGATCGACCCGGGCGCCAACGCCTCGCTCGGCGGCATGGCGGCGACGCGTGCGTCGGGCACCAACGCGGTGCGCTACGGCACGATGCGCGAGAACGTCCTGTCGCTGACGGCGGTGATGGCCGACGGGGAAGCAGTGACGACCGGCAAGCGCGCCAAGAAAAGCTCGGCCGGCTATGATCTGACGCGGCTGCTGATCGGTTCGGAAGGCACGCTTGGCATCATCACCCAGCTGACCTTGAAGCTGCAGGGTATTCCACAGGCGATTTCAGGCGGCGTCTGCCCGTTTCCCAGCCTCGAGGCGGCGTGCAACACGGTGATCGCGACCATCCAGATGGGCATTCCGGTGGCGCGCATAGAATTGGTCAACGCGCTGCAGATGCGGGCGATGAAGACCTATTCGAAGCTCGACTATCCGGAGAGCCCGTGCCTGTTCGTCGAGTTCCACGGCAGCGATGCCAGCGTCGCCGAACAGGCCGAGACCTTCGGCATGATCGCCGAGGAAAATAGCGGCGGTCCGTTCCTGTGGACCAGCGTCGCCGAAGAGCGGACAAAATTGTGGAAAGCCCGGCACGATGCCTACTGGTCGTCGCTGACGCTGCGGCCGGGCGCCAAGGGTCTGTCGACCGATGTCTGCGTGCCGATCTCGCGCTTTGCCGAATGCGTCACCGAGACCGAGGCGGATATCGCCGAGATGGGCCTGATCGCGCCGATCGTCGGCCATGCCGGCGACGGCAATTTCCATGTGCTGGTGCTGATGGACGTGGACGACCCGAAGGAGATCGCGCTGGCCGAAAAATTCGTGGCGCGGCTCAATTTGCGCGCCATCGCCATGGACGGCACCTGCACCGGCGAGCATGGCATAGGGCAAGGCAAGATCGGCTTCCTGCGGCATGAACTCGGCCATGGCGTCGACATCATGCGCACGATCAAGCAGGCGCTCGACCCGCTGAACATCATGAACCCGGGGAAGATATTGCCGGGCGTGGGGAAGTAAGGGGTATGGCCGCCCTTGAGACACTTCTGCCAATCGAGGTGCCACCGTCGTCCGCCGGTGCACCGTTGCCTCACGTCTTTGCGGATGAAGGCAAGCTGCTCATCGCCTACCTCGCCAACAGGCCGGAGCCGTCATTCGATAGCACGAATCCGCGTTCGGTTTCGCCGGCAACGGATAACCAGCCCATCGCAATCCTGACGGCGGATCCTTATCTGGCACTGCAATTCGGCCCGCCGAATGACGAAGCCATCAACGGGCATCGGCTTTATGGGCTCGGGTTGAAGCCATATTCCGCGTTCGAAGTTTTCAACTCGTCCTGGATCGCTTCTCTGCAAAGGGCAAATCGGGTTCACCCATCCCATACCCCTGAGCTGTTTTCAGGCTGTCGCCATTTCATCCTGACGTTTCAAGATTCGACGCTGGAATTCATCGCTAAGAGTTTCTCGACTAGTGTTCGCGAGGGAGCGGTGTTGAGCGCACTGATGGAGAGCGTTGGCCATTCTGTTCCAGCGCATCGTGTCAAACCAACTGGATTTTTCACACGGCTTTTGAGACGCGGTTGATCGCCGAGACTTCCATGTGTCTTGATCGCATCGCCGTTTGGTCGCAGACTTCGGCCCAAGAGAACCGGGAAGAAGCGGTCTTCACCAACGGAGGAGCGGTGTCATGGCGATTTCGTGCAAGGAAGAGGCTCGGGCACTGAGCGCCGACGAGCACGGTCTGGTCCAGAATCGCACCATCCGGCGGTGCAGGGTCATGCCGACGCCGAGCTTGCCGGCCTGGTCAAGCTGCTGAGAGAACGGCGCGACGAGGCGCAGACCGAGGCGCATCGGCGCCGACGCGAAATACGCGGCAAAGGCTCGCCGAAGGGGACTGCCGCCTCAAAGCTGATGGCGGCTCGCAGTTGAAGCTTGCAGTGCTGGCGATGGCCATGCGACGGCTCAATGGCGAGACCGAACGCCGCCGCCAACTGTTGGCGTGTGTTTCGCTGGTCGAGAATGCACGCAAGGCGCTGTCCATGAGCAAGGCGCTGCCGCGGACGGGCCCGAGTTCAACACGCGTACCGTGCACAAAGGCATGCGCGCGGTCGCCAGCCGGCGGCCAGAGAATCTGATCCGACCGATGGAACGCGGCCGGCAGCGGCAGGCGGCAAAGGTGGCGCAAGCAAAGCGCGACGCGCGCTGAGTTTTCTCGGCTACCTTCTTTTGCTCTGGAGCCAGTCTGGCGGGAATTGCCTCTTTATCGACACGCTGATGCGGGTAGAGTGCCACTGACTTTCAATCAACTATCCAGGAGTTTATGCTCGCACGCCTGTTCGTGATCTTCGGTGGGCTTCTCGTGCTGGTGCTGTGTGCGGCGCTGGTGGTGCCGTACTTTGTCGACTGGACAGGTTACCGTGCCGATTTCGAGCGCGAGGCGAGTGCCGTTCTGGGCCGCAAGGTGACCGTGCGAGGCGATGCGACGGCAAGGCTGTTGCCGTTCCCCTCGGTGACCTTTTCCAACGTCGCCGTTGCCGGTGGCCCTAACGGCCAGCCGGCGATGACCGTCGAAACCTTTTCGATGGATGCAGAACTCGCGCCATTCCTGCGCGGCGAGGTGCTGATCTTCGACATGCGCCTGGTGAGGCCGAAGGCGACGATTGACATCGCCGCCGACGGCACGGTCGACTGGACGATACGGCCGTCCTCGCCCTTCGATCCCGGCCAGATCTCCATCGAGAAGCTGACGGTGACGGAAGGACAGATCGCGCTCAGCCACGCCGCCGGCGGGCGCAGCCATCTTATTTCCGAGATCAACTCGACGATCTCGGCCAAGTCGCTGGCCGGCCCCTGGCGGCTGGACGGCTCGCTGTTGCTGGACGGGTTGCGGACGACGATCGCCGCTTCCACCGGCAAGGCCGAACCGGACGGGCAAATGCGGCTCAGGCTCAAGGCCGATCCGGACGCCTATCCGCTGGTCATCGAGACCGACGGCAATGTGGGCCTCGTCGAGGGCGCCGCCGTCTATTCGGGCCAGTTCAAGATATCGGGCGCAGACCAGACTGCGGCGCGGCAGCTGGGCACCGGCGGCGAGGCGCTGAAAGTCAGCGCCGGCAAACCGGACCCGGGCTTCAGGCTGAACGGCAAGTTTTCGCTCGACCACCAGAAGCTCGGCGTCGACGAATTCCGCTTCGAGACCGGGCCGCGCGACAATCCCTACACTGCCGACGGCAAGGCTGCGGTCGACCTTGGGCTGAAGCCGCATTTCTCGATCGAGGCCGATGGCGCGCAGGTGCAGTTCGACGAGGCCGTGGGGGCGGCGGCCGGTGCCGGATTGACGCTGTCCGAGCGGGTGGCGGCGCTGGAGCAGGCGCTGCTCGACCTGCCGAAGCCGACCATACCGGGCACGGTCGAGGTGAAACTGCCGGCGGTGGTGGCAGGCGATACCACCGTTCGCGACGTGCACCTGTCCGCCGAGCCAGCCGAGGGCGGCTGGGCGGTAAAATCGCTGGCCGCCACGCTGCCCGGCCGCGCCAAGCTGGAAGCCAACGGCATGGTCAGCGTCGAGGACCATTTCGGTTTCACCGGATCGCTGCTTCTGGCGGTGGCGCAGCCCTCCGGCTTCGCCGCATGGCTGTCGAAGGACGTCGACGAGGCGATCCGCCGCTTGCCGGCCGCCGGCTTCAAGGCCAAGGTGGATTTGAGCGAGAAGCACCAGGCCTTCAGCGATCTCGAACTCATCCTCGGCAAGGCGAAGTTCTCCGGCCGCATCGATTCCAGCCAGCCCGACGACACAAGGCCATCGGTGCTGATGCAACTGGAAGGTGGCGAACTCGATGTCGACGGGCTCGCCGCCTTCGCCTCGATCTTCGTCAGCGACAAGGGCGCCAACCGCTTTTCCGACCGCGACCTCGATTTCCAGATCAAGGCCGGGCCGGTCAGCGCCGGCGGGTTGACCGCCGATAGCGTCGACACCGCGCTTAGATTGCGCGATGGGCTGCTTGAGATCGATCGCCTGTCGGTCGGCGGACTTGCCGGCGCCTCGATCAGCGCTACCGGTCGAATCAAGGATTTCCCGGCGAGCCCGACCGGCAAGCTCGACGCCTCGGTGATCGCCGTCGACCTCAAGCCGCTGATCGACGTCGCCGTCCAGCATTATCCCGACAATGCAGTGCTGAAGGGCCTGGCGGAGCGTGCTGCTGCCTATCCCGAGCTGTTCCAGGATGCGCGTATCGATGCGGTCACGAGTGCCGCAGACAATGGCGACGGTACGACTGGACTGGCAATGAGCGCACAGGGCAAGGCCGGTGGCTCGGCCTTTTCGGCGTCGTTGTCCGGCAAAGGGGCGCTCGACCGGCCTCTCGAAGCGCCGGTGACGCTGACCTTCAACGCAAGGAATGCCGACGCCACCGCGCTTCTGGCGCTTTACGGTCTGCCGGCACTGCCGCTCGGCATGCTCGGCGAGGCGACCACCGAAGTCTCGGCCAAAGGCACGCTCGGCGGTGGCCTGGCGACACGATTCAGCCTGGCCGGCAACGACTTCAAAGCTGGTTTCGACGGGACAATTGCCGACACGGCTCAAGGCGCGGCCGCCAAGGGCAAGGTCAGCCTTGAAACGGCCGACATCGAGCCATGGCTGATGACGACCGGCGTTGGCCTGCCCGGCATGGGCACCGGCATGTCGACGTCGCTTGCAGCCGATGCCGATTACGGCAATGGTCTCCTGGTGCTGAGCGGCCTCAGCGGCGCCGTCAACGAAGCGGCGGTCTCCGGTGACGTAAATATCGACATCAAAGAGGGGCTGCCGCATCTTGCCGGCGCGCTGTCGCTGGACGAGCTGGACCTCGATCCGATGGCGGTGATGCTGTTCGGTGACCAGGCCTTCCTTGTCAACGACAGGACCTGGCCGACAGCACCGTTCAGCCAGAAATCCAGTCTGCCATTTACCGCCGATCTCGATCTGACGGCGGCGTCGCTTGCCGCCGGTCCGCTTGCCACCGCCTATGACGCTGCGCTGTCGCTGCAGCTCGACCAGGAGGGCATCCGCGTTTCCGACCTCAAGGCAAAGTTCCTCGGCGGCGCGTTGAGTGGCCTGTTCGAGCTCAAGAACAATGACGGCACCGGGCTTTTCTCCAGTCAGATGAAACTCGCCGGCGCCGATCTGGCAGCCGTGCTGCCGGAGGCCGGCATCAGCGGAAGCGGCGAGTTCTCGACGGCGCTTTCGACCAGCGGCAAATCGGTCGACGCGATGGTTGCGGCGCTGTCCGGTTCCGGCACGGCGACGCTGAAGGGCATGACTATTGCCGGCTTCAATCCCGATGCCTTTGGCGCATTCATTGCCAAGGCCGACGCGATAGGGCGCGATATCGACGCGTCGAAGACCGCCGGCTTTGTGCCGCAGATCGCCGCGGCGGGCAGTTTTCCGGCGCAGGACACCGATATTGCCTTCACCATCGCCGGCGGCACGCTGAGGGCGCCGCCGGTCAAATTCGAAAGCCCGGGCGCGACGCTGTCCGCCGACATCACCGCCGATCTGAACACCAGCACCGTCGATGCCAAGGGCGAGATCGCCTACCGGCCCGGCGATGAGGCGCTGGTCGGCTCCGAACCGATTTTGAATTTCAGCGTCGACGGGCCGTTTGGCGCCACCAAACGGCAGTTCGACAGCGAGCCGCTGGCACAGTTCCTGACCCAGCGTGCGCTGGAAAAGGAGCAGCAGCGGGTCGAAGCCATGCAAGCCGCACTGCTCGAGAAACAAAGGCTGCGGCGTGAGGTGCGCTACTACGCTGCGCTGCAAACCGAGCGTGAAAGAGCGGCGGAGGAACTGCGCAGGCAACAGGAAGCAGCGCGGCTGAAGGCCGAGGCCGACGCCAAGGCAAAGGCCGAAGCCGAGGCTCAGGCCCAGGCCGAAGCCGAGGCGAGGGCGCAGGCTGAAGCCAAGGCGAGGGCGCAGGCTGAAGCCAAGGCGAAGGCTGAAGCGGACGCCAAGGCACAGGCGGATGCGGAGGCGAGGGCGCAGGCTGAGGCCAAAGCGAAAGCTGAAGCGGACGCCAAGGCAAAGGCCGAAGCTGAGGCGCAGGCCCAAGCCGAAGCGGAGGCCAGGGCGCAGGCTGAAGCCAAGGCAAAGGCGGATGCAGCGGCGAAAGCCGAAGCCGAGGCCAGGGCGAAAGCCGAGGCGGCTGCAAAGGCCGCAGCGGATGCCGAAGCCAAAGCCAAGGCGGCGCAACAGGCTGCCGAGGAAGCCGCGCAGGCCGAAGAACAGCAACGCCAGAGGGCGGAAGAGGCGTTGCGGATCGCCTCGGAAGAGAAGGCAAGGCTCGACGCCGAACGCAAGGCCGCGGCGGAGCGCGCGGAACGGGAGCCACCGGCCGCAAACAACGTGCCACCGCCAGTGCAGCCCCCGCCAAAGCTCAAGCTCGATCCCTCGTCGATCGACGATCTGCTGAAATCGCTGAATGGCGGGTGACGGCGCATCCCTTATGTGTCGCCTCCAGCAAGCAAGCGCTTCAGCATCGGCTCGATCCGCCCGAGTTCGTCGAGATGAGCGGCTGACAGATCGGCGAGACTGTCGTCGGCGCGCTCGGTCAGCCGCAGCAGCACGCGGCGGTGGTCCTCCTCGTCGTGGTCCCTCGCGACCAGCCCGGCTTCGCAAAGACGGTTGACCAATTCCACTGTGCTGTGATGGCGGATGCGCAGGCGCTCCGCCAGGTCGCCAATGGTCACTGGCCCTCCGCCGGGGAACCCTTTGATTGCAAGCAGGGCCTGATGCTGGCGTGGTGTCACCAACATCGCTCGTGCCCGCCATCTTCGGTGGCACGGCCGGCGACCCATCCGCAAGTCGGCACGCCGCCAGAAAGCAAGGTCTGCAAATGAAGTCCGATCACGCCAACCCCAGCCATCTGCGCGATTTTACCACCGATGCCCGGGTGCTGCTCATTGCCGGCATAGCGGTGGTGGTTGCGACGGCGGGGTTGTTTGCCGGCATTGCCCTCTTGAAGCTGATCCGGCTTGCCACGAACATCGCCTATTTTGGCCAGTTCACGCTCGCCGACCTGAAACTGCAGGATACGCCGCTTGGCAGGCCGAAGAACGCGACCGTTCGGCTTTGCTGGGCTTCCGTATCCGGCGCCGGAAACAGGATAGCGTTGCCTGAAGGCTACAACTTGCCGCGCTTGGCCCAATCCAGCACATAGAGCCGGAGCGCCGAGGAGAGATTGGCATCCCGCGGGCGGCTCTCGTCGATTTCGGCGACAAGGGCGGCGAGCGTCAGTTTTCGCACGGCCGCGATGGCGACCAGGTCGTCGTAAAAAGGCTTTTCGAGCGAATAGCTGGTGCGGTGGCCGCGAATGGTGACCGAGCGTTTTTCCACCGGGCTCACGAGACGATCCTACTCACACTTCAAGCATCGGATTTGTCCGAATCGCCCGAATTTTCGCGGCGATGGCCGGCGACGAATTTATCGGCCTTGTCGGCGATCAGGCGGTCGCGATCCCGGCTGGGTTTGGAACGGCCATGCAGCGCCCGGTTCTGTTCGGCCAGGCGCTCCTTCTCGGCTCGCGCCTTCTGCTTGCGTGCCTGACGGAGATTGACGATCTCGGCCATGTCACGCCGCCCGTCGGGTCACTTCTTGCGGAAGGCGTCAAGCGACACCACGTCGGCGCCCTTGGCGACGGCGTCGGCCGCGGCAGGCTTCTTTTCCGCCTCGGCGGTTTTCTTCTTCGACTCGGGCTTTTTCTCGGCGACGATGGCCAGCGGTTCGGGAGCAGGCTTGGCCTTTGTCTCCTGTTCCGCCGGGGTATCGGTCTTGACGTCGAATTCGAGCTCGAAGTTGACGGACGGGTCGTAAAAGCCGCGTACGGCCGAGAACGGGATTTCCAGTTTCTCCGGCACGTCGGAAAACGACAGCCCGACCTCAAAGCCGGTGTCGCTCACCTTCAGGTCCCAATACTGGAACTGGATGACGATGGTCATCTGTTCGGGATAGCGCTCGCGTAGCCGCGACGACACGCGCACGCCCGGCGCGCCGGTGAGAAAGGTGATGAAGAAATGATGGTTGCCCGGGAGACCGGTGCGCGCGACTTCGGCCAGGACCTTGCGCATGACGCCGCGCAACGCCTCCTGGGCCAGAATGTCGTAGCGGATGTGGTCGTCGGCCATGTGGCTGTCGGGTTCCGTTGAATCGTCCTGATAGCTGTAATCAAGCTTGAGCGCGGCGTAAACCGGATATAGATCGCCGGCGTGCGGAAGCGAAGCCCATTGGCGACGATTTGATCGTCAAACGGCTTTGATCGTCAAGCGCTGGCGAGCGCGCCCTGTTTGCTCGCCCGGGCCATAGGCTGCCGCTTGCCGAAGGCGCGCAGGAAGGTGCGCACGCCATTTGTCGCCGACTGAACCACCTCGTCCTCGGTCGGTGTACCGCCGAGCATGAATGTCGTCTGCAACTCGGCATTGGCAAGCGCCATGAACTGGCGCGCTGCGACATCGGGATCGTCGATATCAAGGAAGCCCGCATGAGCGAGGCGGGCGAAGCGGGCGGCGATCGCCGGCCATGTCCTGCCCGGTCCCTCTTCGCGCCATTCGGCGAACAACTCGGGATAGCGCCCGCCCTCGGTCTGGATCAGCTTGCGCAGGAATTTGCCGTCGCGGTTGCAGATGCAGTTGTGGTTCATCCGCACAGCAAAGGCGATGAGGTCGGCCTCGAGATCCTTCGGCTGATCGGGAAAAGTGGAGATGGTGGCAAAGATGCCGGCATTGCAACGTTCGGTGAGGTCGCGGACGATGGCAACGAAGAGTTTTTCCTTGTCGCCGTGATGATTGTAGATGGTCTGGCGGGAGACGCCGGCCTCGGCGGCAATCATGTCGATATTGGCACCGGCAAAGCTTTCGCGGCAGAAGACCGAGGCGGCGGCATCGACAATCGACATGCGCTTGGCCTCGTGGCCTCGCGGCGGGAAAATGTCAGGAGAGACGTTGGCCTTCATGCAAAACTATATAGAGGTGGTTGACGAATTAGACAAGCCTGTCTAAATTTGTGGACTTGCACGAAGGGGGTTTCGTTCCGCAGAAGAGTCGGAACTCCACGGGATGGAACGTCCTAGGGTTACACGCCGGTCCTCGGCGGCAACCCAGAATTCGAAAGAGCCTGCTATCATGAACGCCAAATTCCTCCGCATTGCGGTCGTGCTCGGCCTATTGTCCGCGATCGGCCCGTTTGCCATCGACATGTATCTTCCGGCCCTGCCTTCAATCGGAGAGGATCTGCATGCCGGCACTGCTGCGGTGCAGATGAGCCTGCTGATCTTCTTTCTTTCCATGGGCTTCGGCCAGATCGTCGTCGGACCGATCTCCGACATGGTCGGCCGCAAGCTGCCACTCTACGGCGGCCTGGCGCTGTTCATGGTCGGCGGCGTCGGCTCGGCGCTGGCTCCCTCGATCGAATGGCTGATCGCCTTCCGCTTCCTGCAAGGGCTCGGCGCCAGCGCCGGCATGGCCGTGCCGCGCGCGATCGTGCGCGATCTGCATACCGGCACCGAGGCCGCCAAGCTGATGTCGCTGCTGATGCTTGTGTTTTCGGTGTCGCCGATCCTGGCACCGCTGACCGGTAGCCAGATCATCGAGAATTTCGGCTGGCGCGCCGTGTTCTGGACGGTGACGGGCGCGGCCGTGCTCGCCACCATCCTGCTGGCGACCTCGCTCAAGGAGACACGGCCGGTCGAGGAGCGCGCCGGGTCGTCCTTCGGGACGGCACTTTCCGGCTACCGCTTCCTGATGGGCGACCGCAACTTCCTTGGCCTGACGGCCATCGCCGGCTTCGGCATTGCGAGCTTCTTCGTCTATCTGTCGAGCTCGTCCTTCATCCTGATCGACCATTATGGCCTGTCGCCTTCGGTTTACAGCGTGTTCTTCTCGATCAATGCGGTTGCCTTCATCGGCATGTCGCAGCTGACCGGGTTGCTATCGGAGCGGTTCGGGCTGCAGCGCGTGGTGCGCGTCGCGGTGACCGGCTATGCGACGACGATGGTGGTGCTGTTCGCGGTGATGGCATCGGGTGTCGACCGGCTCGACGTGATGGCGGCGCTGCTGTTCATCGGCTACGGCTTTCTCGGCCTGGTCATCCCGACGACGTCGGTGCTGGCCATGGAAGAGCATGGCGAGATCGCCGGTACCGCGTCGGCGCTGATGGGCACGCTGCACTTCGCCATCGGCGCGGTCGCCATGGGCGTCGCCGGCGTGTTTTTCGACGGCACGCCGCTGCCGATGGTGGCGGGCATCACGCTCTGCGCGGCGATCTCCTTCACACTGGCCAAAATAACGCTCGGCCGCAGCCGGGACGTCGCGGAAGCGCCGGCGGAGTAAACTTCGCCTATCGAGACAAAAAGGCCGGGCGATGTTCCCGGCCTTTTCACGTTTGCGGTCCCGGTTCAAAGCAGCCTATGCCTATATGACGGGTTCAGGACATGCAGCTTCGACATCTCAAAACCTTCGTGGCGGTCGCCACCACCTTGAACATCACACGCGCCTCCGAGCGGGTTCATCTTGCCCAATCGAGCGTGACCGAACAGATCCAGGCGCTGGAAAGCGATCTAGGCACGTCGCTGTTCGACAGATCGCGGCGTGGCTTGAAGCTGACGGCGGCGGGACAACGCCTGCTGGACTATGCAAACGATCTCCTCGACCTCGCGGACGAAGCCCGTTCCGCTGTCGCCGACGCGAGCGGCACGGTTGCCGGTCGCCTGACTGTCGGCGGCCTGGAGACGCTTTGCTCGACACGCTTGCCAGCTGTGCTGGCGGAATTCCATCGGCGCCATCCCGATGTGGAACTGAACCTCAGGGCGGACGATAGCAGTGGGTTGCGGGCCGGCGTGACAAGCGGGGCGCTGGACGTATCTTTCCATTTCGGAGCCGTCCCGGCGGCGGCGCCGGAGCTGCGAAGCGAGCAAGTGGCATTAGAAGAGCTCGTCACCATAATGCCGGCAAATCACCGGTTGGCCGGATATTCTGCCATAACGCCCGACGATCTGGCCGACGAGGCCTTCCTCGTCACCCAGCCCGGTTGCGTCTATAGGCGGATGTTCGACGAAACGTTTGCCGCAACATTGCCTGACCGTCCAAAACTCGTCGGCGAGTTCGCCAGCATGGGCGCGATACGGAGCCTTGTTGAAGGCGGTCTTGGATGCGCGCTGGTCCCGCGTCTGGTGGCTTCCGCGGCTGACGCCAATATCGTCGTGCTGCCCTGGGTCGGAAGCAGCCCGGTGACGCCGGTCACCATGGTATGGCGCCACCGGCGCATTCAAGCGCCGGTGCTGCGGCTGTTCCTTGCAATGGTCCGCGAAATTTTGGCCATCGCTAGACCAGTCGCTGGCCACCATCGACATGAAGCACGGTTCCGGTGATGAAGCCGTTGTGCATGAGGGACGTGATGGCTTGGGCAATGTCGGCTGCCTGGCCGATCCGGCCGACGAGCAGACGCTTTGCCATGGCGTCCAGCGCGGCTGTCTTTCCGCTGCCGACGACGGCATCCCAAATCGGCGTGTCGACCCAGCCGGGCGAAACGACGTTGACGCGGATCGGCGCCAGTTCGACGGCAAGCGCGTAGGTGAGTGAGCCAAGTGCCCCATTAACGGCTGCCACCACCGAGCCTTTCGCCGCCGGACGATAGGCGGCGATGCCCGAGGTCAGCGTGATCGATCCCCCGGGCGTCAGACGAGGCGCGCCATGTTTGGCAAGAAGAAGCGGTCCGACGACTTTGGAATCCATCACTTTCCGCGCCACCGAGATATCCATCTCGGGAAGCAACACATAGACGCCGGTAACGTCGGCGGCGGTCGAGACGATGTGGTCGAGCGTGCCGACATCCTGGAACAGGCGCTGGACCTCGTCCTCGCTTGTGACGTCGGCTGCGATCGTCCTCAGCCTTTCCGGGTGAGGCAAGCGCTGCCGTGCGGCCGACAACCGGTCCTCGGAGCGGCCGACGATCGTAACCTCGGCGCCGGCGGCAAGCTGCTGTTCGGCAAGCGACAGCCCCATACCGGAACTGCCGCCAACGATCAGGATGCGTTCGTGTTTTGGTGTGGTTTCCTGGTTCATCTTGTCTCTCCATGAGGCAGCTCGCCGGGCATGACCACACGCGGCGAGAAACTGAGGCCTTGTCCCGCAAAGGCGTGGAAGAAGGGAAACGGGAAGAAACGAATACTGCCATCGGAGGTTCCGATGATGGGAGGGCCTTGGGCTTTCGCCTCAGCCTGAGACGCCTCAGCCTGAGACGTTGACGATGCGCGATTTTCTGTGTAGCAGCGATCATCATGAAGATCGCAATGGTTCTTGCAGTGGTAGGAAAGCGCACGGGCAGGATGGTGTAACCATCCGGCGACAGCCACCCGTGCGCGACAAACAGGCTCCCGACGGGGCCTTTTTTTATGCCCGAAATTCTTCTTACGCCCGATTTCGGCGATGCCCCGTCAGCCCATCCTCATCACGCTACGGGACAGAACCATGACAAGCGATAATTCCATTCAGCATACGAGCAACCGCATGACAGGAGCGGAGATCGTTCTCCGCGCACTCAAAGACAATGGTGTGGAGCATATTTTCGGCTATCCCGGCGCGGCCATATTGCCGATCTACGACAAGATATTCCAGCAGGACGACATCAAGCATATCCTCGTGCGCCACGAACAGGGCGCCGGCCATGCCGCGGAGGGTTATGCCCGGTCCACGGGCAAGGTCGGCGTGATGCTGGTCACATCAGGCCCAGGCACGACGAATGCCGTGACGCCCCTGCAGGACGCGTTGATGGATTCAGTACCGATCGTCTGTCTGTCCGGACAAGTGCCGACAACATTGATCGGCTCCGATGCCTTTCAGGAATGTGACACGATTGGCATCACGCGATCCTGCACCAAGCACAACTCTTTGGTCAAAGACGTCAATGACCTGGCGTCAGCAATCCATACGGCGTTCCACATCGCCCGGTCGGGGCGACCGGGGCCTGTTCTCGTCGACATGCCAAAGGACGTTCTGTTTGCGTCCGGCGTGTACACCCCGCCATCGGGTGTCGCTGCGCTGAAAAATTATCGACCGAAGCTGCAGGGTGATATCGGCAAGATCGGCCAGGCGATAGCACTGATGGCCAATGCCAGCCGTCCCGTTATTTATGCCGGCGGCGGCATCGTCAATTCCGGCCCGGAAGCATCGAGATTGCTGCGGGAGCTGGTTCAACTGACCGACTTTCCGATCACCTCGACGCTTATGGGCCTTGGGGCTTACCCCGCCTCCGGCAAGAACTGGCTCAAGATGGTCGGCCTGCATGGTTCCTATGAGGCGAACATGGCGATGCACGATTGCGACGTCATGATCTGTATCGGCGCGCGCTTCGATGACCGCGTGACCTCGCGTGTGGACGCTTTTTCGCCGAACTCCAGCAAGATCCATATCGATATAGATCCGTCCTCGATCAACAAGAACGTCCACGTCGATATCGGCATACAAGGCGATGTCGGCAATGTTCTGGATGACATGGTTCGTCTATGGCGCGCATTGCCTCAGAAACCGGATGGAGGCCGCCTCCAGGACTGGTGGAGAAGGATCGCCGGCTGGCGCGCACGCAATTCATTCTCATATGAGATGAACAAGGATGTGATCATGCCGCAATACGCGGTGGAGCGTCTCTACGCGCTGACGAAGGATCGCGACACATACATCACCACTGAAGTGGGCCAGCATCAGATGTGGGCGGCCCAATTCTACGGCTTGGAAAAGCCGAACCGCTGGATGAGTTCGGGCGGCCTCGGGACGATGGGCTACGGCCTGCCGGCGGCGCTGGGCGTGCAGATCGCACATCCGGACAGCCTCGTCATCGATATCGCCGGCGACGCATCGGTTCAGATGACCATGAAAGAGATGTCGACGGCAGTCCAGTACGACGCGCCGATCAAGGTCTTCATCCTGAACAACGGATATATGGGCATGGTTCGCCAGTGGCAGCAAATTCTCCACGGCAACCGCCTCGCGCATTCCTATTCCGAGGCTTTGCCCGATTTTGTCAAATTGGCCGAGGCGTTCGGAGCGGTCGGCCTGCGCTGCGACAAACCAGCCGACCTTGATGATGCGATCCAGGAAATGATCGATGTGGACCGGCCGGTGCTCCTTGACTGCCGTGTTGCCAAGCTCGCCAATTGTTTTCCGATGATCAGGACGGGCAGGGCGCACAATGAGATGTCACATGAGGCTGCCGACGAGACCTTTGGCAGCGCGATCGAAACGATCAGCCAGGGACTGGTATGAACGCAGCGGCGCCAGGGCGTATCAGGGCGTAAAAAGCCCAGGCCCGCAGCTGCACATATCGGGCGAGCCTGCGGCTGCGCATATCAAAAAGGGGGAGAAATGGAGGTTTCTGTTGCCAGGTACCTCCGAACCCCGCCTAGAAGTGCGAACCACTAGGGCTTGAATTGAAGCTATCGCACCGCTTACGCGGCGAGACGTGCTTCCGCATAGTTGTCGTTGGCAACTATAAGTTTAGCCCGATAACGGTGGTACAATGCCGGGCAAAAGTACGATCTTTACACCTTCGTCGATCCTATTTCGCCCCCAGCAAAAGCCGCTCCTGAGCAGCGGTTTTTGGTGGAGGCGCCGGGTACCGCCCCCGGGTCCGAACGGCTTATTTCATCGCCTGTTTATCGCCATAGTCGGTCGAGCCGACGAAGCGAATATAGGGACTGGCGGTGGAAAATGAAAGGCCGGAATGCCACTTTCGTCCGTGCCAAAGTGGATCATGAAGGGTTGACTTGCAGCCGGTCTCAACCGAAGCTTTGTGGCGGTGAGGAGACCTAGCGCATACTTGCGGCAGCGCGCCACAATCCTCATCGACCGGATCCCGTGGCGCCGACGAGGGGAAATTCGATGGCCGATTATCTCGCAGACGTAAAGAAGTATGATGCGGCGGCGGATGCCGACGCGGTCGCCAAGATCGTCAAGCATCTGGGCATCGCGCTCAGGAACCGCGATTCCTCGCTGGTGTCCTGCACCGACCCGGAGGAACTGAAGCGCGTCAGGAACAGCTGGGTCGCCGGCAAGCTCGGCGTCACCGACGGTGCCAAGGCGGATGCGGCTATCGAAAAGACCTGCAAGGCTATGGCGGCCGACAACAGCAAGAGCCGGGTGACATTCTATTACCTCGTCGCCAAGGATCTGGGCATGCTCGGCTCGCTCTGAGCAACCTCGCCGCCGGTGCTGGTGAGGCTTCTGCTGGAATCGTCTCGCTTTGCTGTGTTCGGCCGACGGTCATTCGGCTATGATGGCTGACAACCCGAATCGGACCGGAGCCGATGCGCCAGTATCTCGACCTTCTGAAGCATGTGCTGGAAAACGGCGCCGATCGCGGCGACCGCACGGGCACCGGAACGCGCTCGGTATTCGGCTACCAGATGCGCTTCGACCTGGCCCGCGGCTTTCCGGTCACCACCACCAAGAAGCTGCACCTGAAGTCGATCATCCACGAACTTTTGTGGTTCCTGGCCGGCGACACCAACATCAAATATCTCAACGATCACGGCGTCTCGATCTGGGATGAGTGGGCCGACGAGAACGGCGATCTCGGCCCGGTCTATGGCAAACAATGGCGGTCGTGGCCGGACGGCCATGGCGGCGCCATCGACCAGATTGCGAATCTTCTGAAGGAGATACGCAAAAATCCTAATTCGCGGCGGCTGATCGTTTCGGCGTGGAACCCGGCCGAGGTGGAGGCCATGGCCTTGCCGCCCTGCCACTGCCTGTTCCAGTTCTATGTATCGGAAGGCAAGCTTTCCTGCCAGCTCTACCAGCGTTCGGGCGATATCTTTCTCGGTGTGCCGTTCAACATCGCTTCCTATGCGTTGCTGACGCTTATGGTGGCGCAGGTGACCGGATTGAAACCCGGCGATTTCATCCACACGCTCGGCGACGCGCATCTTTACTCGAACCATTTCGAGCAGGCGCGCGAACAATTGCGGCGCACGCCCAAGGCGTTGCCGACGCTGTGGATCAATCCCGAGGTGAAGGATCTCTTTGCCTTCCGCTTCGAGGATTTCCGGCTCGAGAACTATTTCGCCGACGCGACGATCAAGGCACCGATCGCAGTCTAGCACCATAGCCGACCGTGCATATCGACATTGCCTATTGCGGCTGCGCCCTCGGGCGTTGTCAGCATCCATCTCGATCGGCCGACGTCGACTTGACGCGCAATCCCTGGTCGCTGATTTTCATATGAATATTTCCTTCGGCCTCGGTGCCGCTGTATCCAACGAAGATTATCGCAGGCCGGGAAAACCTCAGCTCAGAATGCCGTAGGCGGTAAAGAGCCTTTCCTTGTTATGTTCACATGGATATATCGATGGACGGCTTCGGGCGTTCCGAGACGAGGAGAGTTTCATGCTGGCGCGCAAAGGTTCGACGACGATTGCCATCGCGGGTCTCGCCGCCATCCTGATGGCCGCGGTGCCGGCGGCCCATGCCGATGACAAGGTGGTCGTGTTTGCCGCGGCGAGCCTGAAGGATGGGCTCGATGCCGTCAACAAGGCCTGCGAGGCCGATGTCGGCGAGCCGGCGACCATTTCCTACGCGGCGAGCTCGGCGCTGGCCAGGCAGATTGAAAGCGGCGCGCCAGCAGACCTGTTCATCTCGGCCGATCTCGACTGGATGAAATATCTTGCCGACAGGAAGCTGACCAAGCCCGAAACCGAAGTGAAACTGCTCGGTAACCAGATCGTGCTGGTTGCGCCACGGGATTCCAAGGTTGAAACCAGGATCGAAAAGGGTTTCGATCTTGCCAAGCTCGTCGGTGACGGCAAACTTGCCATGGGCGATGTCAAAGCTGTGCCGGCAGGCAAATACGGCAAGGCAGCCCTCGAATCGCTCGGTGCCTGGTCTTCGGTCGAAGGCAAGGTGGCGCAGGCCGAGAATGTCCGCGCCGCTCTAAAACTGGTATCGACCGGCGAGGCAGCACTCGGCATCGTCTACGCCACGGATGCGCATGCGGAGCCTGGCGTAAAGGTGGTCGGCACTTTCCCCGCGGGTACCCATCCGCCGATCATCTATCCAGTCGCGCAGCTTGCGGATTCGAAGAGCAGGGAAACCCCGGCATTCCTGAAATGCCTGCAATCCGCCAAGGCTGGCGAACTCTTCAAGGCGCAAGGTTTTACAATCCTCGCGCCGAGCAACTGACGCACGGCACCGCACATGAACTGGCTGCTGGATCTCGCTCCCGACGAATGGAATGCGGTCCGGCTGTCGATCAAGGTGGCGACCGTGGCGATGATTGCCAGCCTGCCGCCGGGCATCCTGATCGCTCTTGTGCTTGCCCGCGGCCAGTTCTGGGGCAAGACGCTGCTCAATGGTCTGGTGCATCTGCCGCTGATCGTGCCGCCGGTGGTGACCGGCTATTTGCTGCTGTTGACTTTCGGCAAGCGTGGTCCGGCCGGCGCTTTCCTGGCCGAACATTTCGGGATCGTTTTTTCCTTCCGCTGGACTGGCGCCGCGCTCGCCTGCGGCGTGATGGGCTTTCCGCTGATGGTGCGGGCCATCCGGCTGTCGATCGAGGCCGTCGACCGCAAAATCGAGGCGGCCGCCGGCACGCTCGGCGCCAATCCGCTATGGGTATTCGGCACGATCACGCTGCCGCTGATCCTGCCCGGGCTGATCGCCGGTGCGATCCTCTCCTTCGCCAAGGCGATGGGCGAATTCGGCGCGACGATCACCTTTGTCTCCAACATTCCGAACGAGACGCAGACGCTACCGTCGGCGATCTACACTTTCACGCAGGTTCCCGGCGGCGACGCCGGCGCGCTCAGGCTGACGCTGATCTCGATCGTCATCTCGATGGCGGCACTTGTTGCCTCGGAAGTGCTGGCGCGGCGTGTCGGCCGGCGGATGGACATCGAATGACGGTTCAGGTCGACATCAGCCACCGGCTTGGCGATTTCACCGTCAATGCCCGCTTCGAAAGCGCCGGGCGGCTGACTGCGCTGTTCGGGCCTTCCGGCTCCGGAAAGACGACGCTGATCAATTTGATTGCCGGGCTGATCCGCCCCGACAAAGGTCGCATCGCGGCCGAGGGCCGCGTGCTGGTTGATAGCGATGCCGGTCTGTTCGTGCCGAAGCACAAACGGCGGATCGGCATGGTGTTCCAGGATGCGCGGCTGTTTCCGCATATGAGCGTGGCGAGCAATCTGCGCTATGGCCGCTGGTTCACGCCGGCTGCCGAGCGTTACGCCGATATCAATGGTGTGGTCGAACTGCTCGGGATCGGCCATTTGCTCGACCGGCGGCCGGCAAAACTCTCCGGTGGCGAGAAGCAGCGCGTGGCAATCGGCAGGGCGCTGCTTGCCAGTCCGAAATTGCTGCTGATGGACGAGCCGCTGGCGTCGCTCGACGAGGCGCGCAAGGCCGAGATCTTGCCTTATATCGAGCGGCTGCGCGACGAGACGAAAATTCCGATCGTCTATGTCAGCCACTCGATCGCCGAAGTGGCGCGGCTGGCGAGCGACGTCGTGGTGCTGATGCAAGGAAAGGTCGCCGCTTCCGGTCCGACCGGAGCGATCATGCAGCGGCTGGATCTGTTGCCGGCCGAAGAGCGCGGCGAGGGCGGTGCCGTGCTGGATACTGCGGTTCTGCGCCACGACGAAGCCTTCGGCATGACGGTGCTAGGCTCATTGGCGGGCGAGATCCGGGTGCCGCTTCTGGCAACGCCAGTCGGTGCGCCGGTGCGCGTCCGCATCCGTGCCCGCGACGTGATGATCGCCACCGAGCAGCCGGTTGGCCTCAGCGCGCTCAACATATTGCCGGGCATGATCGTGGCGATAAAGCCGGGCGAAGGGCCTACGGTCGAGATCGGCATCGACTGCAATGGCGCAACCGTGCTTGCCCGCATCACCGAACAGTCGCGGCAGACACTGGGGCTTCGGCTTGGTCGACAGGTGTTCGCCGTGGTCAAGACGGTGAGCTTCGACCGGGCGAATACCGGCGCCGGCCTGCCCGCCGAGGCGGATGAGTGAACGGCCGATGATTCGCTATATCGTTTTGGAATAGCGGTATCGCTGCAGAACCTGTAGAATAGCGTGACCGCGGAGGAGCAAATGCCGTCGCTAAGTTTGCGGATAAATCTCGATCCAGATGGCCGCATCGGACCGGGCAAGATCGAGCTTCTGGAACAGATCGCCGCCTTCGGCTCGATTTCGGCCGCGGCACGCGGCATGGAGATGTCCTACAAGCACGCCTGGGATCTGGTCGAAGACATGAACCGCGTGTTCGGCAAGCCGCTGGTTGCGGCACAGACGGGCGGCAAAAAAGGCGGTGGCGCCCAGTTGACGTCGGTCGGGCTTGCTGTGGTCAGCCGCTTCCGCGCGATCGAGCGGGCTGCGTCTTCAGCAGCGGCGGCGCATATGGAGGCGCTGCAAGCCGAGATCGACGCAGCGTGACGCCGGCGGAATTCTGCCGCGTGTGATCCCTGTTACTTCTTAGGCTCGCCCGGCTTGCGCAGCAGATAGGTGTCCATGATCCAGCCTTTTTTCCGGCGGGCCTGCTCACGGGTGCTCACGATCTTGTCGCCGACGTCGCCAATCCGGCCCGAGATGACGATCTCGTCGGGCGTCCCGAGATAGGCGCCCCAGTGAACGGTGACGTCGTTGTCGTCCAGCGTGTTGAAGGCGCATTTGCCGTCCAGCATGACGATGGTGCTGCCGGCGTTTTCGGGCAGACCTTCCTCGGCGAGCCGGCGGCCGGTGGTGATCAAAATGGCGTCGCCGATCCGGTTCAATGCCATTTTGTGGCTGGCTGCGAGTGCCTGGATGGCGGTGATGCCAGGGATGACCTCCAGCTCGAACGCTACATTGCCTCTGAGGCGCACGCGCTCGAGGATGCGCAGCGCACTGTCATAGAGCGACGGATCGCCCCAGATCAGGAGGGCGCCGCAGCCATCTTCAGGGAGTTCGTCGCGGATCAGGCCTTCGTAGATCGCGGCGATCGCCTCGTGCCAGTCGTCGACGGTCGAGCGGTAGGAAGGCGCCGGCTCGGCGCGCACCGGTACATCGAATTCGACCCGGCGCGAGTTCGGATTGATGACGAAGCGGTCGCAGATCTGGCGGCGCAATTCGGCGAGATCGTTCTTCTTCGCGCCCTTGTCGGGAATGAACAGCACGTCGGCCCGGTTGAGGCCATTAATGGCCTGGACCGTAATGTGCTCCGGATTGCCGGCGCCGATGCCGATGACGAGAAGCTTGCGCATGGGCGAACTCCTGCCCGATCGGGACCGGCGTGTCTAGACCGACACGACATGCCGGCAGGCGCCGGCGCATTTGCCGAAAGGCTTTGAAACGCCACATTGAACAGCTAGAGTCATGCTGGCATTCTCGCCGGGGGAGTTTCCATGTTCCGTTACGTCCTGACCGCAGCCTTGGCGCTCTCGGCTACGCCTGCGCTCGCCAATGATTCGGTCGCAGAACTCGGCACCGGTGGGCTGATCCTTTCGCGCAGCGACGCGGTGGCGATGGAAAGCGAGGATCTCTACATCTCGCCGGAAAAAGTGATGGTCGATTACGTCTTCCGCAACAACACCGACAAGGATGTCGATGCAATCGTCGCCTTTCCGATGCCCGACATCGAAGGCGACCCCGAAGAAATACCGGCGATTCCGGAGGCGCAGAGCGACAATTTCCTCGGCTTCGAAGTGACGATCGACGGGGTGCCGGCAAAGCCGCAGCTAGAGCAGAAGGTGTTCGCGCTCGGCATCGACATCGGCGCTGACCTGAAGGCGCAGGGCGTGCCGTTCTATCCGTTCGGCGATGCGGCCAAGGCAGCGCTGGCAAAGCTGCCGCAAGCGGTCGCCGACGACTGGGTCAACCGCGGCATCATCATCGAGGACACTGCTGACGACGGTTCGGGCATGAAGACCGTCTATACGCCGTTCTGGCAATTGCGCTCGACCTATTGGTGGCGCTCGACGTTTCCGGCCAACAAGGCGGTCCATGTCTCGCATCGCTACAAGCCGAGCGTCGGCGGCACCTCCTCGGTCAGCTTCTTCTATGACGGCCAGTTCCAGGGTCAGTATGCCGCCTACAAGACACGCTACTGCATGGACGATGCCTTCGAGAATGCCGTGCGCAAGGCAGCCAAGGACGATCCCGACGGCTACCCCAAATATTTCGAGAACCGCATCGCCTATATCCTGACCACGGGCGGCAACTGGGCGTCGGGAAACATCGGCAGTTTCAAGCTGACCGTCGACAAGGGCGATGCGAAGAACCTGGTCTCGTTTTGCGGCGAAAACGTCAGGAAGATCGGACCGACGACGTTCGAGATGAAGGCGCAGAACTTCTACCCCGAGCATGACATCGACATATTGCTGCTGGAGCCGTCGGATGGCGGAAACGGCGGCTGATGGACCTCGCGCTTTATGTCGCCATCGCCGAGAACGGCGTGATCGGGCGCGAGGGTGGGTTGCCGTGGCGGCTGTCCACCGATCTCAAGCGGTTCAAAGCCGATACGATGGGCAAGCCCATCATCATGGGCCGCAAGACGTATGAAGGCATCGGCCGCCCATTGCCGGGCAGGCTCAACATCGTGGTGACACGAGACAAGGCATGGCGCGCCGAGGGCGTCGAAGTCGCGCACTCGATCGAGGACGCAATCGCGCTGGCGACGGTGCGCGGGCGCTGCATGGCCGGCGCCGACGAGATCTGCGTCATCGGCGGCGGCGAAATCTACGCTCAGGCGCTGCCGTTGGCCGATCGGCTGCACGTGACCCATGTTCTGGCCGCGGTCGACGGCGATGCCCATTTCCCGCCGATCGATCCGGCGCTGTGGCGGATCGTCCGCTCGCAGGAGGTGGAGGCTGGCGAAAAGGACAGCCATGCGACACGCTATTCGGTTTACGAGCGGCGCCGCGACGTGCATTGAAGGCGACAAAGGGGTCGCGACAGGTCTAGATGGACCCAAAGGCGGACAGTGGCGGCAGCCGATCGCGTTGAAAGCGTGCCGTCGCATCCCTATAGAAGAATAATATTGGATTTTGCGCCGGTGAGCCGGCGCTTGAGGGAATTCCAAGCGAAAGGACATTCATGCCCTGGAACGACAAGAGCGGCGGCGGCGGCCCGTGGGGCGGCGGCAACAATCAGGGGCCTTGGGGTCAGGGACCAAAAGGACCCAGCGGCCCGCAGGGCTCGCCTCCCGATCTCGAGGATATCATCCGGCGCGGGCAGGACCGGTTGCGGCGCGCGCTGCCGGGCGGCGGTGGCGCGAGCCCTGCCGTGTTCGGGCTGATTGCCGCGGCGCTGGTGGTGCTATGGGCGTTCAAGGCAGTGTACACCGTCCAGCCAGATGAAGTTGCGGTGGAGCTCAGGTTCGGCAAGCCGAAGGCGGAGCTGTCGCAGCCGGGCCTGCATTTCCATTGGTGGCCCATCGAAACGGTCGAGACCGCTAACATCGCCGAGCAGCTTGTCAGCATCGGCGGCGGCAGCACCAGCGGCGATGGCCTGATGCTTTCCGGCGACCAGAACATCGTCAACGTGCAATTCTCGGTGGCCTATCAGGTTTCCGACCCGAAGGCCTATCTGTTCGACGTGTCCGACCCGGGCGGCATGCTGCAGCAGGTCGCCGAAAGCGCGATGCGCGAAGCGGTCGGCCGGCGCCCGGCGCAGGACATTTTCCGCGACGACCGGCAAGGCATTGCGGCGTCGGTGCGTGAGATCATCCAGACGACGCTGGACGGCTACAAGGCCGGCCTCAACGTCAACGCAATTTCCATCGAGGACGCCGCGCCGCCGCGCGAGGTGGCAGACGCGTTCGACGAGGTGCAGCGGGCCGAACAGGACGAGGACAAGTTCGTCGAGCAGGCCAATCAGTATTCCAATCAGAAGCTCGGCCAGGCGCGCGGTGCGGCCGCACAGATCCGCGAAGACGCGGCCGCCTACAAGAACCGGGTCGTGCAGGAGGCCGAAGGCGAGGCGCAGCGCTTCATCTCGGTCTATGACGAATATGCAAAGGCGCCGGAAGTGACGCGCAAGCGGCTCTACCTGGAGACGATGGAGAGGGTGCTGAAGGATTCGAGCAAGGTCATCGTCGAGCAAGGCAACGGGCAAGGGGTGGTTCCCTACCTGCCGCTGCCGGCATTGCAGCAGAAGGCGCCGGCACCGGCCACCGGAGGAAACCAGTGATGGCCAACCGTCTTCCCGTCATTGCGGTCATCGCCGCGGTCATCCTGTTCCTGCTCTATTCGTCGGTCTTCGTCGTCAATGCGCGCCAGCAGGCGCTGGTGCTCAGGTTCGGCGAAATCGTCGACGTCAAGAACCAGCCGGGCATCTATTTCAAGGCGCCATTCTCCTTCTTCGATGCCGACACCGTCCAGCTGATCGAAAACAGGGTCCTGCGCTTCGACCTCGACAACATCCGTGTCCAGGTTTCGGGCGGCAAATTCTATGAGGTCGATGCCTTTATCGCCTATCGTATCTCGGACCCGCGTGTGTTCCGCGCCGCGGTTTCCGGCCAGATCGAACTGGCCGAGGCCCGGCTGAGGACGCGTCTCGACGCTGCCTTGCGCCGCGTCTACGGCCTGCGCGACTTCGAGGCGGCACTCTCGGAAGAGCGCGCCGTGATGATGCGCGAGGTGCGCGATCAGCTGAGGCCTGATGCCACCTCGCTTGGCCTGCAGATCGAGGATGTCCGCATCCGCCGCACCGATCTCACGGCCGAAGTCTCGCAGCAGACCTTCGACCGCATGAAGGCCGAACGTCTCGCCGAAGCCGAGCGGCTGAGGGCGCGCGGCAACGAGGCAGCGCAGCGGATCAGGGCTCGCGCCGACCGCGAAGTGGTCGAAATCGTCGCCGAAGCGCAGAAAGAGTCTGAAATCCTGCGCGGTGAAGGTGAAGCCCAGCGCAGCGCGACGTTTGCCGGGGCCTATCAGCGCGATCCGGCCTTCTTCGATTTCTACCGGTCGATGAATGCCTATGGCACGGCGCTGAACAGCGCAGGAACGACGATGGTGCTGTCGCCGAATTCCGAGTTCTTCCGCTTCTTCCGCGACCCGGACAGCAAGGAAACGCCTGCGGCACCGGCGGCACCTGCGGCACCAGCGCCAGCACCTGCCGCTCCCGCGCCACCGGCGGCTCAGCCAAGCACCGGCCAGTAGGGCCGGTGCTGGGATAGCCGGCGTAACAGAGGATTTATTCTCTGGCGGTAGCCATAGCCGCAAACGTGCCTTATTTCTTGCCAACATGACGCGACGCGGCGTTTTTTTGCCGAAGCGCTTTTTTCAGAACACCCGGAGGCCTTTCGATGACATCCACCACCCTTCTGCGTGCAGCGAGGCGGACGTTCATCGCCGGGGCCGCTGCGCTTCTGGTCGGCGCCGTTGCCGTTCCGTCGTTCGTGGCGCCGACGATGGCAGCCGACGGGCCGCCCTCGGTTGCCGATCTCGCCGCCGGCCTGCTTGGCGCCGTGGTCAACATCTCGACGTCGCAGACTGTTAAAGGCACTGAGGGGCCGGGCGCAGTGCCGATGCCGCAGCTGCCGGAGGGCTCGCCCTTCCAGGACTTCTTCGACGATTTCTTCAAGAACCGTGGCGGCGACAAGGGCGGCGGCGGGCAAAAGGTGCAGTCGCTGGGCTCCGGCTTCGTGGTCGACGCCGAGCAGGGCATCGTGGTGACCAACAACCACGTCATTGCCGATGCCGACGACATCGAGGTGAATTTCTCCGATGGGGTGACGCTCAAGGCGACGCTGGTCGGCACCGACACCAAGACCGATGTCGCGGTGCTGAAGGTCGATCCGAAAGGGCACAAGCTGACGGCGGTGAAGTTCGGCGATTCCAACACGATGCGTGTCGGCGACTGGGTGATGGCGATCGGCAATCCGTTCGGTCTCGGCGGCACGGTGACGGTCGGCATCGTCTCGGCACGCAATCGCGACATCAATTCCGGCCCGTATGACGACTTCATCCAGACCGATGCCGCGATCAACCGCGGCAATTCCGGCGGACCGCTGTTCAACAGCAGCGGCGAGGTCATCGGCATCAACACGGCAATCATCTCGCCATCGGGCGGCTCGATCGGCATCGGCTTCTCGATCCCGTCGCAGCTTGCCTCGGGCGTCGTCGACCAGCTTCGCCAGTTCGGCGAGACGCGGCGCGGCTGGCTCGGCGTGCGCATCCAGCCGGTGACCGACGACATTGCCGAAAGCCTGGGCATGGCGACCGCCAAGGGCGCGTTGGTCGCCGGCGTTATCAAGGGCGGGCCGGTCGACAACGGCACCATCCAGGCCGGCGACGTCATCATCAAGTTCGACGGCAAGGACATCCATGAAATGCGCGACCTGCCACGCGTCGTGGCGGAGAGCCCGGTCGGCAAGGCGGTCGACGTGATCATCGTGCGCAAAGGGGTCGAGCAGACCGTCAAGGTGACGCTCGGCCGGCTCGAGGACGGCGAAAAGCTTGCCAGCGGCGGTGAAAACGGCAACGCCGACCAGGACGATGCCGACAAGGCGCCTGCGGTTTCGACGGCTGCCGTGCTCGGCATGACGATCGGCGAGCTCAATGAGGAGACGCGCACGAAATTCGGCATCGCCGCCGACGTCTCCGGAGTCGTCGTGACCGACGTCTCCAAGGATTCGGCGGCTGCCGAACGCGGCATCCAGCCGGGCGAGGTGATCACCGAGATCGCGCAGGAATCGGTCGCCACGCCCAAGGATGTCATGGACCGGATCGGCGCGCTGAAGGAGCAGGGGCGCAAGAACGCGCTTTTGATGCTGGCGTCGAAGACCGGCGAGCTGCGGTTCGTTACGATCCGGATGGATTGAGTCCGGAAGAGCCTGCAACGCTCTGATGTTAAAAGGAAAAGGGCGGCTAGCGGGCCGCTTTTTTTCTTGCCTGCCAGTCTGTGCGTGACAGCCTGTAGAAGACATGTCGCCTGAGTGCGGTGTGGCTGTCCGGAACACCGGGATGGTCGAAATCGGAGGCGGGGTCGGCGATCATGCCCAGGCGCTCCATGACGCCAGTGGACCGGCTGTTATCCTTGACTGCGAAGGACACGATTTCGTCGAGGCCAAGTCTTTCAAAGCCATAGGTGAGCCAGGCTTCGGCTGCTTCGGTGACATAGCCGCGGCCCCAGAATTCGGGTGCCAGCCGCCAGCCGATCTCGATCGTGCCGCGCGGCAGGAATGGCAAATGATCGGTTCCGGTTATGCCGACGAAGCCGATGCATTCACCTGTGGCTGCGATCTCAGCGGCCGCGAAGCCGAAGCCGTCGCGATCGATAGCCGCGCGCAACTCCTCCATCTTGGCGTCAGCCTGGGCGCGGTCGCGGCGAAACGGAAAGAATTCCATGACCAACTCGTCGGAATTGATGCGATGGAAGAGCTCGCGGTCACGATCTCCCCAGTTGCGCAGGATCAGGCGCTCGGTGCGGATCGGCGTCATTCGACAAATTCCTTCCGGCGATAACCCTGCAGATAAAGCAAGGCGGTGAGGTCGCCGTGGTCGATACGGATCTTTGCCTCGGCTGCCACGGCCGGCTTGGCATGCAAGGCGACGCCGATCCCGGCAAGACGGATCATGTCGAGATCGTTGGCGCCGTCACCGACGGCAATAACATCGGCAGGCGTCAGGCCGAGGCCGGCGGAAATCTCGATAAGGGCTTCGGCCTTGGCGGCGCGGCCGAGGATCGGTTCGGCGACCAGGCCGGTGAAGCGGCGATCCTGCTCGATCAGGCGGTTGGCGCGATTTTCGTGAAAGCCGAGCAATGCTGCGATGCGGGTGGTGAAGATGTCGAAACCACCGGAGATCAGGGCCGTCCAGGCGCCATTGGCCGCCATTGTCTGGACGAGCGTGCGGCCGCCGGAGGCTAGCGTCAGGCGATTGTCGATGATGCGGTCGATGATTGCGGCATCGAGACCCTTGAGCAGCGCCACGCGCTCGCGCAAGGCCGGCTCGAATGCGATCTCGCCGTTCATCGATCGCGCCGTGATGGCGGCGACGCGATCCTTGACGCCGATCTCGTCGGCAAGCTCGTCGATGCATTCCTGGTCGATCATCGTCGAATCCATGTCGGCGATCAGGATCTTCTTGCGCCTGTTCTCGGCCGGCTGGACGGCCACGTCGATCGGTTCGGAAGCCAGCGCGGCACGCAGGCGCGCCGTTATTTCGGAAGCGTCGGCGGTCTCCGGCAAGTCGAGCTCGCAGGCGATGCCTTCGGCCAGCCAGCGAACAGCGCTTGCGCCGACCGACCGCGAGGCCATATTCGCTAGCGTCGGCGTCAATGCGCGGCCGGCGGGATGGGATAGAAGCGTGGCGATCAGCGGCATCGAAAATTCCAGCGGACGGGCGGGCGGCGGCCGCCTGAAGAACGCGATCCTGATAGCCGGGCCGACCGCCAGCGGCAAGTCGGCGCTCGCACTCGACCTCGCCGAGCGCAATGGCGGTGTCATCGTCAACACCGATTCCATGCAAGGCTATTCGGTGCTCGACGTGCTGACGGCGCGGCCTGGTCCTGCCGAACTCGCCCGCGTCCCCCACTTTCTTTATGGACACGTCGATCCGTCCACCGCCTATTCAACCGGCGCCTGGTTGCGTGATGTCATAAAGCTGATCGACGACGGCACGCTTTCGGAGCGGCCAGTGATTTTCGTCGGCGGAACCGGGCTTTATTTCCGGGCGCTCACGGAAGGTATCTCGGAGATGCCCGACATTCCGAAGTCGATCCGCGACCGCTGGCGCTACGAGCTCCAGGAACAGGGCGCAGTGAGATTGCACCGCATCCTGTTGCGCGAGGATTCTGCGGCCGGCATGATGCTGAAGCCGACGGATGGCCAGCGCATCGTGCGGGCGCTGGAGGTGCTCGACGCGTCGGGCCGTTCCATCCTGGACTGGCAGGCCGCGCGTGGCCGGCCGTTGATCGACGGGAGCAGCGCGCGTTTTTTCGTCATCGAGCCGGAGCGAGCGGCTCTGGTGGAGCGGATCGATGCCCGCTTCGACCGCATGCTGGATGAGGGGGCACTGGACGAGGTGAAACAGCTTTCAGCGCTCGGCCTCGATCCCGACCTGCCGGCGATGAAAGCAATCGGTGTTCGCGAGCTTCAGGCCGCGCTGGCCGGCGCCTTCAGTTTTCCCGAGGCCATCGAGCGCGCGAAAATCGCGACGCGGCAATATGCCAAACGGCAGGCGACCTGGTTCAGGCACCAATTGGGCCCGGAATGGCAGAGATTGCGTCCTGATGGGGGGATCGACTCGATGCTCTCACTCCCTCCTTCGAGCGCAACCTGAAAAGTCGACACCGAGGGGACATTTCGCGTTGAAGTTGTCCAGGTTAACTGTCCGTAAGTTCCCGCATGCCATAAGATCGCTACGAACTTTCCAACGGGGAGCAGATGCGTTTCCACAAGGCGGAATCAGCCTTTTTCGTCTTTATTTTTGTGATCCTGGCCGCCGGCCTGGTGACGCTTTACGCCTATGGGCTCCTGCAAACCCTGGCCGCCGACATTAGCAATACGCCTTCAAAACTCGATGAAATCGTCTATCTCAACAAGCTGCTGTTTGCGACGGGCGTGCTGTTGGCGACTGCGCTGTTCTTCGGCATTTTCTTCATCTACCCGCTGATCCGAAAGCAGGCGACGGAAGAAGGCAAGCTGCGCGCCATGACCGTTTCGCTCAGCGCGCGTTCGGAGACGCTGGAGCATGCGGCGCTCACCGACAGCCTCACCGGCATGCAGAACCGGCGTTATTTCGACGATGCGCTGAAGGAATATCTCGAAGAGTTCCGCCGCATCGAGAAACCAGTAGGGCTGATGATCCTCGACCTCGACCATTTCAAGCAGGTCAACGACAGCCACGGCCACGATGTCGGCGACGAGGTGTTGCGGGCGGTCGCCAACTGTCTCAAGGACATGACACGCTATCACGACGTGGTGGCGCGCCTGGGCGGCGAGGAGTTCGCGGTGGTCACGCCCAATATGGACGCCGAGCTGCTATCCAAATTCGCCGAGCGCATCCGCAAGGCGATCGCCAACATGTCGGTGCTGACGGGCAATGTCCGACTGAAAATCACCACCAGCGTCGGGCTTGCCGTCTGGGATCGCAAGGAAACCGCCGAGGAGTTCTATCGCCGCGCCGATCGCCAGCTCTATGAGGCGAAGAGGCAAGGGCGCAACCGCGTCTGTGCCTGAATTCCGTCATTGAATTCGTGATTCCGGCCGTCTGGTATCGTTTTCTTCGTTTCCGGTGCACGCAGACCGACATCACCCCGTCAAGCTGAGATGCTGCCTTTGCGGGGCTTGCCGGAAATAGAGGTGTTGCCGTGACTAAATCCGATCTCTCCGGTCTTTACCGAGGCTATATTGCATGCCTGAGCAAGCAGGATTGGCCAAATCTGGGGAGGTTTGTTCATGATGAAGTGACCCACAACGGTCGCAAGCTCGGATTGTCCGGCTATCTCGAAATGTTGGTGAGAGACTTCGACGAAATTCCGGACCTTTATTTCAACATTCAGCTATTGGTTGCCGATCCGCCTTATGTAGCGAGCCGGCTAAGCTTCGACTGCGCGCCAAGGGGAACGTTCCTTGGGCTCGATGTAAGCGGGAAGAGAATTTCGTTTGCCGAGAACGTATTTTATGAGCTTCAGAGAGGGAAAATTCGCCAGGTGTGGTCAGTTATAGACAAGACAGCCATCGAAACTCAGCTTTGATATCTGCGAGCGCTGCCTAAAAGTCGCTCGGCTCAATCATTCTGGGGGACGCAGGCCGAAGGTCGCCGGCTTGAGGCCGTAGCGCAAGTCGAAATCGTCGTTTCGCTGGGTGCGTGCGGCCGACGGCTTGCGATAGTCCGAATCGCCGGCCTGCCGGCCCGGATCGACGACTTCCGCGAAAGGCATTGCCTGTTGTGATTTCGGCACGTTGCGCAGCCGTTCGACGATCGCCACGAGGTCGACCTCGTCGCCGGTTTCGGACGGCAAGGCATTCTCGCGTTTGGCGGTGCCGGGGATCAAATCCTCGGAGAGCTTTTCGAACTTCATCCGCATCGTCGTCGCCACGCCTTCCCCGAAGGCGATAGCCTCGCGCTGGCCCATGGAAGACAGGAACGCGAGCGTCGAAGCCGAGGAATCGGCGATCGCCGAGCGGATGATCGCCTGGTCCTGCTCGTTGGCGAGCCGCATGGCAAAGAACGTCGAGCACTGCGACAGGATGGTCGGGTCGAGTTCGCCCGGGCGCTGGGTGACGACGCCGAGATAACAGCCATATTTGCGGCCTTCCTTGGCGATGCGCGACAGCGCGTGCCGCGTCGGCGCGAAACCGAGGCGCGGATCGGCCGGCATATAGCGATGCGCTTCCTCGCACAGGAAGAGCAGCCGCAGGCGGCCTTCGCTCCACAACGCCAGGTCGAAGGCCAGCCGCGCCAGGACCGAGCAAACGGAATTGACCACCTCGGACGGCATGCCGGCCATTTCGAAGCAGGTCACTGGGCGGCCGTGATGCGGCACGCGGAAGATGTTGCCGATCGTCTCGTGGATGGTGTCCTCGATCAGGCGCGAGTTGAACATGAAACGGTAGCGCGGATCGGATGCCGCCGATTCGATACGTGTCTTCAGTGACCTGAGGGTCGGGCGATCGTTCTTGCTTTCCAGCAGCCCCATGCGCTCGTCGACCAGCTTGATGAGGTCGGCAATGCGATAGGGCACCGGCGCGTCTGCGGTCAGCGCATCGGTGCTGCGCCGTAGATAGTTGCCGGAGTTCGGATTGCGGTAGAGGTTCTTGGCCGCGGGGATGAGATCGCGCAAGGCGTCGACCTCTTCCGGGACCGTCTCGCGGCCGCGAAACAGCACCTCGGCAAATTCCTCTAGCTTGAACATCCAGAAGGGCAGGTCGAGCGTCGTCGAATCGACCCTGACGCAATATTCGGGCAACGACGCGGCGAACTCGTTGTGTGGATCGAGGATGAGCACGCGCAGGTCGGGCCGGGCGGCGATCGACTTGCGCAAGAGCAGCGACACGGCGGTCGATTTGCCGACCCCGGTGGTGCCGACAATGGCGAAATGCCGCGCCAGCGTATCGTCGATGGCGATATTGGCGTCGATCGCCTCGTCCTGCGACAGCGTGCCGATGGTGATCGAATGACGACCTGCGAGATCGTAGACGGCCTGCAGGTCGCGGCTGCGGATACGATGGGCAATGGCGCCGATATGCGGGTAGGTTGTGATGCCACGGTCGAAGATCGGCTTCGCGCCGGGTTCGGCCCCGTCGCGCACCTCGCCGATCAATTCGATGCTGACCTCGATCGGATTCTGGCCCTCGCTGCTCCACGCACGATCCGACTTGCCGATTTCATAGACCAGGCCGACGGTTCGTAATGTACCGAGATTGATCGAGATCATCTTGCCGACGCTCCACAGGCCGGTGACCGTGCCTTCGATATCGTCGGCATAGGCGCTGATGGTGGCGCGCGCGCCGTCGCATTGCACGACATTGCCCAGAATGCGCTTGTCGTTCTGCTCCGCCCTGCGGCGCTCCAGCAAAGTCGGTTCCCCAATGGAGGCTTCGCGTTCAACGAGCATGGATACGCCGGTCCCCTTTTCCCAAGCGATGAGCCTAGGCGAACGGGGTTAAGGTGGGATGAGGCCGGATGGTTTAGCGGACATTAAGGTGTTTGCGAAAACTGGATGAAACGGCCGTTGCTCTGTAGAAGAATTTCGATATATTGGATTAATGGATGATATAGCGAACGACATCTCCTCGACCATCGGCAGAAGAATACATACCGAAAGAGTGGCTCGAGGCTGGTCCCTGGCAGAGCTGGCGGAGCGGTCCAATGTTTCGAAAGCCATGCTGAGCACGGTAGAACGCGGCATGACCAGCCCGACGGCGGCACTCCTTGTGCGTATTGCGGCCGCCTTCGGCATGACGCTGTCCACATTGATCGCAAGGGCGGAATTGCAGGGCGGTGGCCTGCTTCGCGAACGTGACCAGCCGCTCTGGCGCGATCCGGCTACGGGTTATGTGCGGCGGCATCTTTCGCCGGTCTCCGACATACCCCTCGAACTGATCCGGATCCAGTTGCCGGCCGGCGCCAAGGTAAGTTTCCCGGCGGCGTCTTATGCCTTCATCAGGCAACAGATATGGCTGATCTCCGGGCGGCTGGAATTCACCGAGGGGGACATCGTTCACCGGCTCGAACCGGGCGACTGCCTGGCGCTCGGCGCGCCATCCGATTGCGTCTTTCACGCTCCGGGGCCGGACGCCGCCGACTATCTGGTTGCGTTGGCCAGGAGCTGAGGTGAAGGCGCGCCGTCCAAAACGCTGCGACAATGGCGGTCCGCCGCTCGACGACTATGACGGTCCGCCCTGGGGCAAGGGCGACCCCTATGTCTTTCTTGCCTGGCGGACCGCCCATGCCCAGGCATGGAAAGTGCCGAGCCGCGAGATCATGCTGATGCGGCTGCACAAGGCCGAGCGGCTGGGCCTGACCTATGAGGAATACACGCTCGAACTGCTGGAACGCGGGCGACATCTGCAAGAGGAAGACGCCGATCGCATCGCGGAAATCCGGCGGGCCAGGAAGCGCAAGCGGACCAGTCGTTTCGACTGACGGACGGCGACAGGGGAACGACATGAGTTCGATCGAAATCAGGCCACTCAGCAATGCTGACGGAACGCAAAAAATGCTGACGGAACTGCTGATCGGGACAGTCGCTGCGGGCGGCTCGGTCAGCTTCATGCATCCGTTGGCGCCGGAGATGGCCGCGGCCTTCTGGAACAGGTCGCTTCAGGCGGCCGCCAGAGGCGAAAGGGCGGTGCTTGGGGCCTGGAACGGCGAGGCTCTGGTCGGCACCGTCACCTTGCTGCTCGACTGCCCGCCCAACCAGCCGCACCGGGCCGAGATCGCCAAGCTGATGACCCGCCTCGATTATCGCGGCAAGGGCATCGCAACCCGCCTGATGGAGGCGGCGGAAGCCGTTGCCGTGGAGAAAGGCCGCACGCTGTTGGTCCTCGACACGGCAAAAGAGGAGGGGGCTTCCGGCCTCTATGAAAAGCTCGGCTTCACGCTGGCCGGCGAAATACCGGATTATGCGCTGAAGCCGCATGGCGGGCTCACAGGCACCCTCATCTACTGGAAACGCGTCGGCCGGACACGCTGATGGCGACAACGATGCACCTTTGCAACACCCGTCAGACCATCGCGGGCATGGAAAGAATAGCTCTTGCGTCAAATTGGCGGCGAGCTTAGAGAAGCCGCCCATTCTGATCCGTCGTCCTGAAAGGAGACCTGTCAATGACCCGGCGATCCAGATCGACACATTCCGTGCCGACGCTGGAATTGCGTGCGGCTGACAGGGTTCCAATCAGGAAGAACGGCCATGGCAAAGTCCATGATCCAGCGCAGGCAGGATGCCGAGCGCGAACGCATTGAAGCATATGCCGTAACGCTGCGGCGGGTTTTTCCCGTCCCGCGTCCCGCTCCGGATTTCGAGCGGGCGCTCGACGAGGCACGTCGGGGCTTTGCCGGCATGGCGATCCGCGACGGCGCGCTGTGGCGTCCAAAGCTGAAGACGCGCGACCCCGCGCGGCTGCGGCTGGCCGCGGCGCGCCATCTCTATGCGCGCTACCCGGTTACAGCCGCGCTCGAGGGGATTTGGCTGGACAGCTCGGGGTTGAATGCCGGCGAGATTGCGCTTCGCAAGGCTTGGTATACCGCAGTGGCGCGTGGTGACTCGCTTTACAAGGCGGGCGCCTGTGCGTGGCTGTCTCGCAAGGAGGTGCATTGCTTCTTGAACTTGCCCGGCGATTTCACGTTCGACGAGGCATTTTGGGTGGTGATCGCCCGGTCCTACACGGATGATTCCGGGTTGGCGGCCCGACTTGCCAAGTCGAAAATCGCGCGCACGCCACGTAACGATCTGGCCTTCTGGCGCGAGGTGACACGGTTCTTCTGCGGGCAACCCGCGTCGAAGGAGGAGATCGACGATCTTTGCGACTATATCGGCGCCGTGCACCAGCGCGATGCGGCGTACAGCCTGAAGGGTCGCACGCTTGCCTCGCTGCGTCGGCAGATGCTGGAATGGCATCGAGACATTGCCGCGATCGAACGCATCGAGGCAATGCGCCGCCGCGCTGCCGGGCGGACCACGCGTACTGCCGGGACGCAGTCGCAGGGTCGCGCCTGGGACGGCTCGTGCCTGGACGACTGGGACTGGCAGCCGTCGACCAAGGAGGCAAAGGCGCATGGCGAGCGTTTCTTCGTCCGTCAGTTGAAGACAGCTGAGGATCTGGTCGCCGAGAGCCGGGCGATGCATCATTGCGTCTCGATATACGCGGCCAAATGCATCGCCGGCAATGCCTCGATCTGGGTGCTGCGGCGCTCGGCGCTGGGCAAGATCGAGCGGTTGCTGACGATCGAACTCGACCCGCAAAACCGTGCGGTGCAGGTGCGCGGTTTCGGCAATCGTCTCGCCTCGCTCGAGGAGCGCAAGATCATCGAGCGCTGGGCCAAGGCGAGGGGTGTGGTGCTCTGCGCCTGAAACGGAAGACCCGCGCGGCGGAAAGGCGGCGCGGGTGCATAATGGGCGGATGTGCCGACGTCGGGCCAAGTGCACATTCGCCGTTGACAGCGGCGTCAAACCAATTCTATTGTCCGCCACCATGAAAAAGGCACTCATTCTCGTAGGAAAGCGCGTGGGCAAGGCGGTGTAACCGCCGGGCGGTGACCTCCCATGCGCAAGACACAGGCTCCCTCGGGGGCCTTTTTTATTGCCCGAAACACGACTAAACGACGAGCAATCGCCAGATGGCGAACAGTACGGGACCAGAACGATGAGCAGTGGACAGAATGAGCGGCGCGAAATGCCAAGAACTGAAATGCCAAGGAGCGAAATGACGGGTGCCGAAATGGTGGTGCAGGCGCTGAAGGACAATGGCGTCAAGCATGTTTTCGGCTATCCGGGCGGCGCGGTTCTGCCAATCTACGATGAAATCTTCCAGCAGGACGAGGTCGAGCACATCCTCGTCCGCCACGAGCAGGGCGCGGGCCACGCGGCGGAAGGCTATGCGCGCTCGACTGGCAAGGCCGGCGTCATGCTGGTGACCTCAGGGCCGGGCGCCACCAATGCGGTGACGCCATTGCAGGACGCGCTGATGGACTCGATCCCGCTGGTCTGCCTGACCGGCCAGGTGCCGACTTCGCTGATCGGCTCGGATGCGTTCCAGGAGTGCGACACGGTCGGCATCACGCGGCCCTGCACCAAGCACAACTGGCTGGTCAAGGACGTCAACGAGCTCGCGGCAACGATCCACGAGGCCTTCCATGTGGCAACGACAGGGCGCCCCGGTCCGGTCGTCGTCGACATCCCGAAGGACGTGCAGTTCGCCAGGGGTATCTATGTCCCGCCGCAGACGGCGCCGCGCACCAGCTACCAACCGAAGGTCCAGGGCGATCTGGAAAAGATCAAGGCGGCGGTCGAGCTGATGGGGGCTGCCCGAAAGCCGATCATCTATTCGGGCGGCGGCGTCATCAATTCCGGCCCGGAGGCGAGCCATCTGCTGCGCGAGCTGGTCGACCTCACCGGCTTTCCCATCACCTCGACGCTGATGGGCCTCGGCGCCTATCCGGCGTCGGGCAAGAACTGGATGGGCATGCTCGGCATGCACGGCACGTATGAAGCGAACATGGCGATGCACGATTGCGACGTCATGCTCTGCATCGGTGCGCGCTTCGACGACCGCATCACCGGGCGGCTGACGGCGTTTTCGCCGAATTCGAAGAAGATCCACATCGACATCGACCCGTCGTCGATCAACAAGAACGTCCATACCGACGTGCCGATCATCGGCGATGTCGGGCGCGTGCTGGAGGATCTGGTGCGGCTGTGGCGGGCGACCGCCAAGGCCGACAAGAAAGCGCTTCACCCGTGGTGGGAGCAGATTGCCAAATGGCGCGCCCGCGATTCGCTCGCCTACAAGATGAACCACGAGGTGATCATGCCGCAATATGCCGTCCAGCGGCTCTATGCGCTGACCAAGGACCTCGACACCTACATCACCACCGAGGTCGGCCAGCATCAGATGTGGGCGGCGCAGCACTATCATTTCGAGAAGCCGAACCGCTGGATGACCTCTGGCGGACTGGGCACGATGGGCTACGGCCTGCCGGCGGCACTCGGCGTGCAGATCGCGCACCCGGATGCGCTGGTCATCGATATCGCCGGCGACGCCTCGGTGCAGATGACGATGCAGGAAATGAGCGCGGCGGTGCAGCACGAGGCGCCGATCAAGATCTTCATCCTCAACAACCAGTATATGGGCATGGTGCGGCAGTGGCAGCAGCTGCTACACGGCAACCGGCTGTCGCACTCCTACACCGAGGCGATGCCGGATTTCGTCAAGCTCGCCGAAGCCTATGGCGGCCACGGCATTCGCTGCGACAAGCCGGACGAACTCGATGATGCCATCAAGGAGATGATCGCGGTCAAGAAGCCCGTCCTGTTCGACTGCCGCGTGGCGACGCTCGCCAACTGCTTCCCGATGATCCCGTCCGGCAAGGCGCATAACGAGATGCTGTTGCCGGACGAGGCGACAGACGAAGCTGTCGCCAACGCGATCGACGCCAAGGGTAGGGAACTGGTGTAGTCTGGTTCAAGGAAGCTGTGCGAAAACAGCAGATTAGCGCAAAAGTTTGAAATCGAGATTCATGTCATGAACGCACAGTTGCAACCGACCGGCTCCGCCTATTTCATCGCCAAGGAGACGGAAAAACCAGAGAACCACACGCTTTCGGTCCTGGTCGACAACGAGCCGGGCGTGCTTGCGCGGGTCATCGGCCTGTTTTCCGGACGTGGCTACAACATCGAGAGCCTGACGGTCTCGGAAACCGAGCACGAAAAGCACCTGTCGCGCATCACCATCGTGACGCGCGGCACGCCGCACGTGCTGGAGCAGATCAAGCACCAGCTCGAGCGCATCGTGCCGGTGCACCGCGTCGTCGATCTCACCGTGCGGTCGCAGGAATTCGGACAGGAGCGGCCATTGGAGCGGGAACTCGCGCTGGTCAAGGTCGCCGGCACCGGCGAAGCCCGCGTCGAGGCGCTCCGGCTCGCCGATGCATTCCGCGCCAGCGTCATCGATGCCAACACCGAGCATTTCATCTTCGAGATCACCGGCAAGGGCTCCAAGCTCGATCAGTTCATCGCCATCATGAAACCGCTCGGGCTGGTCGAGATCTGCCGTACCGGGGTGGCGGCGATGAACCGCGGCCCGCAAGGGATGTGATCATGATGCTCGCGGCGGCAATTCTAGCAGGCGCCGGCGCAATCGTTCTTGCGGTCACGACGGCGGCGGCCAGCCAGGAGCCGGTATTCGACAAGTCAGTGCTGCCGAAATTGTTTGAAGAAATCGACCGCAGGGGCACACCGAGCTATTATTTCCAACAATGCCCGGCCGATATTTGGCGCAGGGCGTCGGGCGTCGATGACGCGCTCTTTTCCACGGCGGGAATAGATTACCAAGGTTGTGAGAAAGACGTCTTGGCCTGTGCCAGGCGGTGTTTCGACGGACGCAGGGGCGAAGCCTGTTTCGAGACGGCCAGGGTCATCCAGGAGCACTCGCCAGAAGACAAGCAATGGACCGAGGAGATGTTCGCCCAGGCCTGCGCAACTGGCAGTATCGGCGGCTGCACAAATCGCGGCGCGGGAATTCTCTTGGGTCGGCTTGGGCTAAACAAACTGCTTGCCGCCGGTAGTGCCAATGAATCTTGCCCTTATCGCGCACATTCAAACTGAGCTGCAATGAGGGCGATGCCTGGGGTTGCACCATGTATGGCAGCGCCCTTCAGCATGGTGAAGGCGTCTCTGCGGACGAAGCCGAGGCGATGGCCGCTTACAAAAAGTCTTGCGAGATCGCTGTGGAATTTGACGCCTGCCGATACGCCAAGGCGCTCATGAAAACGATGCAAAGCCGCTAGGGCTTTTCAGATTTGCGCAACTGCGATCTTTGCGCTGCCTCGCCTCGACCAAGTTCTTTGCTTTCTCTCTTGATAGGGCGCGATACCGGGCAGACATCCTGAACAAATCCATTCAGCGTGTTCACAAGATTGTTCTGGACCAGAGAATAGTGGATGAACTGTCCGTGCCGCTCCTTGGCGATGAGCCCGGCCGTCTCCAGAATGCTCAAATGCTGCGAGATCGACGGCTTCGACATCTCGAAGCGCGCCGCGATCTCGCCCGCCGTTAGGGAAGAGTGCGCAAGATAGGCGAGGATCTTGCGCCGGGGCGCTGAAGATAGCGCTTCAAACACGCGCTGTATCGCGCCATTTGCGTGAGCAGCCGTTTCGGCATCCGCTGCGTGCTCTGCATCTTCGATCACTGTCTGCCACCTTGTGATGCCGAGGCGTTGGCTGCGCCTCGGTCCGCCTTTCTTATTTTCATTTAGACTATTGCCTAAATACCTAATTCACAGTAGTAGACGATTAGCTTACTGCCTAAGTAACGGACGACGCGCCAGAAGGCAAGGCTGTGGTCCGGAAATGTTCATGCAGGAGGAGGGGTACCGATGAAAACCATATCCACGGGCAGAATGATTTCCCAACAGGACAGTGACGCCGAAGACGGCAAAGTCGTGTGGGTGCCGGCAAAGTCGATCTGGGTCGGGGCGATGACGATCGCCGCCATTGTGTTGGGACCGATGACATTTAGCTGGAGTGCCTTCGCCTTATTCGTTGCGACAACGGCGGCGACAATCTGCGCCGGACACTCGGTGGGGATGCACCGTCTGCTCATCCACCGGTCGTTCAAGGTTCATATCTGGGTCGAGCATGCGCTGGTCTACCTTGGCGTGCTCGTCGGCATGGCCGGTCCTTTTGGGATGATCTATGCTCACGATATTCGTGACTGGGCTCAGCGCCAGACCGCATGTCACGATCTCCATGCCCATCGTCGGCCATTTTTCACCGATGCCTTCTGGCAGATGCATTGCGCGGTCGCTTTGCGCAATCCACCCACCTTCATCATCGAACCCTCGATTAGGAATGACCCGTTCTACAAGTTCGTCGAACGCACCTGGATGCTGCAACAACTGCCCTGGGCGATCCTCTTTTTCGCGTTTGGCGGCTGGGATTGGGTGGTATGGGGAATCGCGGTGCGCGTTTCAGTGTCGCTTACCGGGCATTGGTTGGTTGGGCATTTTGCGCACCGAGATGGGGAGCAAGGATGGCGCGTCGACGACGTTGCCGTGCAAGGATACAATTTGCCGCGTTTCGGGCTGGTAACGTTCGGCGAGAGTTTCCACGGCAACCATCACGCGTTTCCCGAGTCTGCACGGCTTGGTTTGGAACACGGACAGATCGATCTCGGCTGGCTATTCATTCAGGTTCTGGCGATCCTGGGTCTGGCGCACAGCGTCAAGATTCCGGAGAATACGCCGAGACGCAAAGGGCTGCGACGCGTGCGCCGTCAGCGCGAAACTGCCCCGGATTCAGATCTATGGTCGGTGCAGCCCTACCGCAGATAGATGTTCTCAGCGGATATTGGCCTAAGATATGAAAGAACGCTGGGCGCGCGTGGACCAACGAATTGCATTTGCACTCAGCACCTCATCGATTTAAGTCAGTATTTCAATATTATTGATCTTTGCGATCCTCCATGACCTTCGATGCATTCCTTGCTCTGCTGGTTTATGCCTTCGTGACCTCGATCACGCCGGGTCCGAACAATTTCATGCTTTTGGCCTCGGGCGTGAATTTCGGCTTGGTCAAAACCGTGCCACACATGCTCGGCATCGGCTTCGGCTTCCTCGTGCTGTTGCTTGCCGTAGGCTTCGGGCTTGGCGCCGTGTTGACGGCCTTTCCGGTGCTGCATACCGGGTTGAAGATCGCTGGCGGCCTCTACCTGCTTTATCTCGCCTGGAAGATCGCCATGTCGCGCTCGCTCGGCGGCGAAGGCGAGGCGAAGGGCCAGCCAATGCGCTTCATCGAGGCTGCGGCATTCCAGTGGGTTAATCCCAAGGCCTGGGTGATGGCGATTACAGCCATGGCCGTCTATACCAATCCGGAACGCCCGTTTGTGTCGGTGGTGCTGATCGCAGCCGCTTTCGCCGTCGTCATGCTGCCGAGCATTTCGACCTGGGCCGGTTTCGGCATGGCGCTGCGCGGCTTTCTGGCGGATGCGGTGCGGCTCAAATGGTTCAACATCGCCATGGGTGTGATGCTTGCGGCGACGCTGTGGCCGATGCTGCGTTAGCTGCCGTTCTATTGTGCACTGCACATTAAATCTTCGTAATGACGGGTTTTGGCCCTTTTTCGCCTTCGGCATCCTCTATTATCTGGCAAAAGCGCGGCAAGAGGCTGCGAGTTGAGCTAGACTACGGCCACCGGATAGCGGCGTGTCGGATCGAGAGGTCTTTTGTCGATGCGCGGAAAGATCGTATTAGCGGTGATCGCTGCAGCCTGCGTTGCCGCGGCGTGGCTCTATCTTTCGCCCAGCGCAATGAGCGGTCTTCAGCAGATGCTGTCGGCGAAGCAGACGGCGACGGCGGACAAGCCCGCTGCAGCGGCAAATGCCGCGCGTACGACTTCGGTGGTTGCCGCCACCGCTGCGACGGCCGATTTCCCGGTCCGGCGCTATGCCATCGGCTTTGTGTCCTCTCCTGCCGTGGTCAGCATCAACGCGCGGGTCTCGAGCCAGATCGTCGCAATCGCGGTCAAGGACGGACAGATGGTGAAGGCCGGCGACCTTCTTTTCTCGCTGGACGATCGCTCGTTGAAGGCGCAACTGGCACGCGATCAGGCGACGCTCGCAAAAGACCAGGCGCTGCTTGCCAGCGCCACGGCCGATCTTCAGCGCGCCAAAAATCTCGTCGCCAGGCAGGCCGGAACACAGCAGACCTACGATCAGGCCGTCGCGGCGCAGAAATCCGCCGCGGCCACCGTCGACGCCGACAAGGCAACGATCGATGCAGACCAAATCCAGCTTGGCTTCGCCACGATCAGGGCGCCGATCTCCGGCAGGCTTGGCGCAGTCAACGTCGCCGTCGGCGATCTCGTCACCACCAGCAACGGCAGCAGCACGTCGACTCCACTGGTGACGATCACGCAGGTCGACCCGCTGCAGGTGAACTTCAATCTCCCCGAAAGCGATCTTGCCTTGCTGCACAAGGCGCTGGCAGCGCCGCAGCAAGGTGCGGTGACGCTGACCAAGGACGGCGACCCGAAGCCGATCGGCAAGGGAACGCTGGATTTCGTCGATTCCAGCGTAGACACGGCGTCCGGCACGATCGCAACGCGGGCCAGTGTGCCCAACGCCGATCTTTCGCTATGGCCGGGCCAATACGTCAACGTCGTGCTCGATGCCGGGATCATGCCACAAATGACGTCCGTTCCGACGGTCGCCGTCCAGCCCAGCCAGAAGGGCCCGTTCGTCTATGTAATCAAGCCGGACAACACCGTTGAAATGCGGCCCGTGCAGGTCGCGCTGACAGAAGGCACCAACACCGCAATCAGCCAAGGATTGAAAAGCGGCGAGCGTGTCGTCGTCGAGGGTCAGACCAAACTGAAGAACGGCGCGGCGGTGCGCGAAGGCAAGGCTTCGACCGGCACCGGCGATCAGGCGGCTCCGAAGGTTGCCGAGGCTGACCGGACGGGCGGAACACAGCCATGATTTCCGAATTCTGCATCCGCAGGCCCGTCGCCACGCTGCTCATGTCGTTCGCCCTGGTTCTGGGCGGACTATTTGCTTACAAATTCCTGCCGGTCGCGGCGCTGCCAAGCGCCGAATTTCCGGTTGTCAACGTCTCGGCCTCGCTGCCCGGGGCTTCGCCGGAAACCATGGCGACCTCGGTGGCAACGCCTCTGATCAAGCAGTTTGCCACTATCGCAGGCATCGATTCGATCTCGACGACCAACTCGCTCGGCTCGACCTCGATCGCCATTCAGTTCGTGCTCAACCGCGACATCGATGCAGCCGCCGCCGACGTGCAGGCAGCGATCGCACGCACGCAACGACAATTGCCGCCGGAGATGACCAGCCCGCCGAGCTACCGCAAGGTCAATCCAGCCGACGCGCCGATCCTGCTGATGTCGCTGGTCAGCGACACAATTCCGCTGACCGATCTCGACGCGTTTGCCGAGAATGTGATTTCGCCGTCGCTGTCGACGATCGACGGCGTTGCGCAGGTTTCGATCTACGGCCAGCAGAAATATGCCGTACGCGTCCAGATCGATCCTACGGCGCTCGCCGCACGCGGCATCTCGATCGACCAGCTGCAGACGGCCATTGCCTCGGCCAACAGCAACACGCCGCTCGGCGTGCTCAAGAACAACAAACAGCAGCTGACGATCACCGCGAACACGCAGCTGACCGATGCGGCGGGATTCTCCAACATCATCATCGCCACCAAGAACGGCCATCCGGTGCGGCTCGGCGAGGTGACCCGCGTCATCGATTCGGTCGAGACCACGACGACGGCAAGCTGGTATGACGGCACCCGCGCCATCATTATGGCGGTGCAGCGCCAGCCGGATGCCAATACCGTCGACGTCGTCGACCGCGTCAAGGCGATGCTGCCTTCCTTCGACGATCAGATGCCGGCGGCGGCGAGCATCCAGTTGCTCAACGACCGCTCGACGTCGATCCGCGAGGCGGTCGACGACGTGCAGTTCACGCTGCTGCTCACCATCGCGCTGGTGGTGATGGTGATCTTCCTGTTCCTGCGCCGGGTAACGGCGACGGTGATCCCGGCCGTGGCGGTGCCGATTTCGCTCATCGCCACGCTGGGCGTGATGTACCTGTTCGGCTTTTCCATCGACAACGTCTCATTGATGGGGCTGACGCTGGCGGTCGGTCTTGTCGTCGACGATGCAATCGTCATGCTCGAAAACATTTTCCGCCACATGGAGGAGGACGGGCTCTCTGCCCTCGAGGCGTCGCTCAAGGGCGCCCGCGAAATCGGCTTCACCATCATCTCGATCTCGATCTCGCTGGTCGCCGTGTTCATTCCGGTGCTTTTGATGGGCGGCGTGATCGGGCGCATCTTCAACGAATTCGCGGTGGTGGTGACGGTCGCCATCCTGGCGTCGATGTTCGTCTCGCTGACGCTGACGCCGATGCTGTGCTCGCGGCTGTTGTCATTATCGAAAGCCGAGCAGAAAGCAGCGCACGAAGGCCATAGACAAAACGTCTTCATGCGGGGCTATGACAGGCTGCTGACATTCTGCCTGCGCCACAATTTCCTTGTCTTCCTTGTCTTCCTCGTGACCGCCGGGCTGTCGGTGTGGCTGATCCAGATTTCGCCGAAGGGCTTCTTCCCGCAGGAGGATATCGGCCAGGTCTCGGTGACGACCATCGCGCGCCAGGACATCTCGTTTGACGCGATGGTGAAGCTGCAGGGGCAAGTGGCGGATGTCTTCACCCATTCGCCCTACGTCGCGCATGTCGGTTGGTCGGCGGGCAGTGGAAACAATGCGCTCAACCAGGGCCAGCTGTTTGTGCAGCTGAAAGACAAGGACCACCGACCGAACATCGACAAGGTGCTTACGGACCTGCGGCGCCAGCTGGCCAATGTGCCCGGCATCGAAACCTACATGCAGCCGGTGCAGAACCTGCGGCTCGGCGCGCGTTCTTCGGCGAGTGCCTACCAGCTTGCCGTTCAGGGCCTCGATACCGGCCTGACGAACGTCTGGGCGCAGAAGCTGACGGACGCGATGGCTGCCGATCATGCCGCCTTCACCGACGTCACCAATGACCTGCAGAACAACGCGCTACAGGCGACGCTGGTGATCGACCGCGACAAGGCGGCGAACCTCGGCGTCGATACCGACACGCTGCGCTCCAGTCTCTATGGCGGTTTCGGCACCCAGCAGGTGTCGACCATCTTCGGCTCGGCCGACAGCTACGACGTGATCATGGAACTCGATCCGAAGATCGAGTGGTCGCCCGAGCGGATGCTGGCCATCAAGGTAAGAACGGCGAGCGGCAGCCTGGTGCCGCTCGGTGCGTTCGCCCGCGTCGATCGGACCGCCGGTGCTTTGACCGTCAACCAGCTCGGCCAACTTCCGGCAGTGACCATCTCCTACAATCTGCCGCAAGGCGTGGCCCTCGGTGACAGCGTGAGCCACATCAACGCGCTGAAGGACAAGATCGGCATGCCGCCGACGGTCTCGACCGCCTTCTCGGGCACGGCCAAGACGTTCCAGGATTCGCTTTCCAACCAGGGGCTGCTGATCGGCGGCGCGATTCTGACCATCTATATCGTTCTCGGCATGCTCTATGAGAGCTTCATCCACCCGCTCACCATCCTGACCGGGCTTCCATCGGCGGTGCTCGGCGCGCTGGTGGCACTGCGGCTGGCGGGGATGGATCTGTCGGTGATCGCGGTGATCGGCATCCTGATGCTGATCGGCATCGTCAAGAAGAACGGCATCATGATGATCGACGTGGCGCTGGAACTCAGGCGCGAGGGGATGTCGCCCGTCGAATCCATCCACAAGGCCTGCCTGATGCGCTTTCGGCCGATCATGATGACCACGCTTGCCGCGCTGATGGGTACCATCCCGATCGCGCTCGGCACCGGCGCCAGCGCGGAATTGCGCCAGCCTCTCGGCGTGGCGGTGGTCGGCGGTCTTGTCGCCTCGCAGGCACTGACGCTGTTCGTCACACCCGTCATTTACGTCTACATGGAGCATTTTTCCGGCTGGCTGGTCAGGCTGTGGGCGCGGCGCCGGGGCGAGCCGAGCCCGGTCGAAGCGGTCGACCAGCCGTCACTGTTCGACGAGGAGGAAGAACCGGTGCCGCAAAAGGCGGCAGCCGAATAGCGCTGGCCCAAGCCGTGGTGCTTGCGGCCGGGGGTCCGCGATCGTAATTTGACGCCATGCCGCACAATCACGACCACGACAACGAGCTTGATCCCTTTGCGGCGCGGGTGCGCGCGCTGGAGACGATTCTCACCCGCAAAGGCCTGATCGATCCGGCGGCGATCGATGTTATCGTCGACACCTATGAGACTAAGATCGGGCCGCGCAACGGCGCAAAGGTGGTGGCGAAGGCCTGGGTTGATCCCGGGTTTGCCGCATGGCTGAAGCGTGATGCGACGGCGGCAATCGAATCGCTCGGCTACACCGGCCGGCAAGGCGAGCACATGCAGGCGGTGTTCAACACGGCCGACACGCACAACCTCGTCGTCTGCACGCTATGCTCCTGCTATCCGTGGTCGGTGCTCGGCCTGCCGCCGGTCTGGTACAAGGCGCCGCCCTACCGTTCGCGCGCAGTGATCGATCCGCGCGGCGTGCTCGAGGAATTCGGTCTGACCTTGCCGGCGAGGACGACAATCCGGGTGTGGGATTCGACCGCCGAGCTGCGCTATCTGGTGGTGCCGATGCGCCCCTGGGGTACGGAGGGCTGGGATGAGGCAAGGCTCGCCGATCTGGTGACGCGCGATGCCATGATCGGCACGGCGTTGGTGCGGGAACCGGCATGAACGGGCCGCAGGATCTCGGCGGCCAGATGGGTTTCGGGCCGGTCGCGCCCGAACCTGACGAACCCTATTTCCATGCCGATTGGGAAAGGCGGGCGCTGGGCGTGACGTTGTGCGCTGGCGCCATGGGCGCCTGGACCATCGACGAGAGCCGGCACGCGCGGGAATCGCTGCATCCAGCGGATTATTATGCCTCCAGCTACTACCAGATATGGATCAAGGCGCTGGAGGTGCTGCTCAAACGCCATGGTTTCGTCAGCGACCGGGACCTGACTACGGGCGACGCAGTCGACCCGGCAGCGACACCCAAACGGGTGCTGAAGGCTAAGGACGTTCCGGCGGTGCTGGCCAAGGGCGGGCACTGCGACCGGCCTGTCGCCGCGCCTGCGCGGTTCAAGGCGGGCGACCCCGTGCGAACCAAGAACTTTCATCCGACCGGCCACACCAGACTGCCGCGCTATGCACGCGGCAAGCGAGGCGTCGTCGAGGCTGTGCGCGACGGCTTTGTCTTTCCCGACACCAATGCGCACGGCCAGGGCGAAAACCCGCAATGGGTCTATACGGTGGCCTTCACCGGCGGCGAAATCTGGGGCGAGGGCGCCGATCCGACACTTGTCGTGTCGATCGACGCCTGGGAGAGCTACCTTGAGCCGGCGTGAGACGGGCTCAGTTGCCGCCATGCTGCCCGCCGGTGTCGAGTCGCCTGTGTTTGCCGAGCCGTGGCAAGCAGAGGCCTTTGCCATGACGGTAGCACTGCACGACAACGGGCTGTTTTCGTGGAGCGAATGGGCGGATGCTTTGTCGGCAGAGGTGAAGCGGCCGGGCGCCGCGCGCGACGGTCACGATTACTACGAGCACTGGCTGGCAGCGCTGGAAAAGCTGCTTTTGGCCAAGGGCGTTGCCGGAAAGCGCGACGTCGATGCGCTCGCCGCTGCCTGGGAACGCGCCGCGCACGCAACTCCGCATGGCAAGCCGATCCAGCTGGAGAACGATCCACAGCAGGCCGGGTAAGCTGCGGCCGCCCGGCCTTGTTCTCTTTACGTTCCTGTTCGTCACTGATAGCCTGACCCTGTCGCAGCGGCGTGATTGCCGGCGATGAAAATTTGCCGGTGACGGCAGTCACCTTGTCTTTCCCTCGCGAATCCGGTCTGTCGCGCTGATGGAATTCTCTCCTCAACAAGACGAGGCGCTGAAGGCGGTGGCCGGCTGGCTGAAAGCCGGCAAGCCGCAGCTGTTCCGGCTGTTCGGCTATGCCGGCACCGGTAAGACGACGCTGGCGCGCTATTTCGCCGAGCATGTCGACGGCCAGGTGCAGTTCGCCGCGTTTACCGGTAAGGCGGCGCAGGTGCTGCGTTCCAAGGGCGCGGTCAATGCCCGCACCATCCATTCGCTGATCTACCGGCCGAAGGGCGAGGAATCGGTAGCGGACGAGGTGACCGGCAAGACATCGATGTCGCCGACATTTTCGCTCAACCGGCAGAGCCCGATCTCGCGGGCCAAGCTCGTCGTCATCGACGAATGCTCAATGGTCGACGAGCAACTCGGCCGTGACCTGATGAGCTTCGGCACGCCGATCCTGGTGCTCGGCGATCCCGGCCAGTTGCCGCCAATCTCCGGCGGCGGCTTCTTCACCGACCACGAGCCGGACATTCTGCTCACCGAAATCCACCGCCAGGCGCGCGACAACCCGATCATCAGGCTGGCGCTCGACGTGCGCGAGGGCCGCGAGTTCATGCGCGGCGACTATGGCGCGGCGCAGGTGATCGGCAAGGAAGACGTCACCCAGGAATTGGTGCTGAAAGCGGACCAGGTGCTGGTCGGCACCAACCGCACGCGCCGCCGTTACAACCAGCGGCTGCGCGAGCTGAAGGGGTTCAACGCCGATTATCCGCAAGCCGGCGACAAGCTGGTCTGTCTGCGCAACGATCCGGCCAAGGGACTGCTCAACGGCTCGTTGTGGAAGGTGATGACCTCGTCGCGCGAGACGGTCAAGCCTGGCATCAATCTGCTGGTTTCGCCGGAGGAAGACGACCCGGATCGCGGCGTCGCCAAGATCAAGCTGCTCAAGGCGGCATTCGAAGATCCGGACGCCGACATTCCCTGGCAGCAGAAGAAACGTTTCGACGATTTCGACTATGGCTATGCACTGACCGTGCACAAGGCGCAAGGGTCGCAATGGAACGAGATCGTGCTTTTCGACGAAAGCTGGGCATTCAAGGAAACTCGCCAGCGTTGGCTCTATACCGCTATCACGCGCGCGGCCGAACGGTTGACGATCGTCCGATAGGGCTGTCAGGTCCGTCGTATCAGCGCTGGGCGATCGGTCTGGCGTCAAGCCATTCCCAGGCGGCGGCTTCGTCCTTGGCCTCGAAATGCCGGAGTTCGATAGGCAAAGAGGCAGGCAAAAAGGCTCTTGCCTCCGATATCCAGTTCGGCTCACCGATCGCCGCGCAGCGGCCGATATGCTCCACGGCATGAGCTATGCCCTGTTCGATCGTCTCGTCCGATACGTCGGCCCAGTCGACACCCTCATGGTCGATCAGGCGCACCAGCACGTCGATCTTCGGATGCAGCGCATAGGCCGCCTCCAGCAATCCGAACAGGTTTTCGGCGTCAGCCGCTGCGACATGGCCGACGACATCGATGGCGAAGAGGTCTTCGCGATCGGTGTCGATGCGGCGAACCGCCGGCACGGCCTCGAGAAAATTCAACAGGGAACTCCTTGCGCTCGATTTCCTTCGCAAACCTTGGAACACCTGAAACCCTCTGTCTGTTCCCATTAAAGGCGGTATAGATGCGCGCCAAGATCAGCCTGGAGCCGTGCAAATGCCTGCAAAGCTTTCCGTCAATCTCAATGCGATCGCCATGCTGCGCAACCGGCGCGACCTGCCGTGGCCAAGCGTGACGGGGCTCGGACGCATCGCCCTTGCCGCCGGCGCGCATGGGCTCACGGTGCACCCGCGACCCGACGAGCGGCACACCAGGCATTCCGATCTGCCTGAGATCAGGGCGCTGATCGACGACGAGTTCCCGAATGCGGAATTCAACATCGAGGGCTATCCGACCGAGGAGTTCCTGGCGCTTGTGGAAAAGCATCAGCCCGAGCAGGTGACGCTGGTGCCCGACGACCCGGCGCAGGCGACTTCCGACCATGGCTGGAACTTCGCCGCCGAGGCTGCGTTCCTGACACCGGTCGTCAAGCGCCTGAAGAAGGGAGGCTTTCGCGTGTCGCTGTTTTCGGATCCGGATCCCGCTGGCGTGAACGCCGCTCGCGATACCGGCGCCGATCGGATCGAACTCTATACGGGTCCATACGGCAGCTATCATTCCGATTCGGCAAAAGCGGCGAAGGAATTGGAGAAATTGGGAAAGACGGCGGATGCCGCATTGGCGGCAGGGCTCCAGGTCAACGCCGGACACGACCTTGTGGTGAGCAATTTGCCGGCGCTGGCCAGGCGCATCCCGGCATTGGCCGAAGTGTCGATCGGACATGGGTTGACAGCCGATGCGTTGGAGTATGGCATGGCCGCAACGGTCAGGCGGTTTCTGAAGGCTTGTGGCTGGTAGAGAAAGGCGAGCCGATAGGCCATGCGTTCCGGGCACGGCAGCGCGTCCTTTCCATCCCGCAGCGTCGAGCGCCGCACGTCAATGGGAGTGTCGTCCATGGCTCTTGCCCACGCCGGTAGCGAGGCAGAACCCATCGAACAATCCAGCCACTCCAAGGCCGAGCAGCACAGCACCAGAGTTTTGATGCTGGGCGCGTTGGGCGTGGTTTACGGCGATATCGGCACGAGCCCAATCTACGCGTTTCGGGAAGCGCTGCACGCATCGTCGGGACCGGTAGCGCGCAACGACGTCCTTGGCGTGCTGTCGCTTATCGTCTGGGCGCTGACGATCATCGTCACGATAAAGTACGTCGCTTTCGTGCTCAGAGCCGACAACAAGGGTGAGGGCGGCACGCTGTCGCTGATGGCGCTTGCGCGCAACGCTTATCCAAAGGGAGCCCGGTTCATTCTGGGGATCGGACTTTGCGGCGCGGCGCTGTTTTTCGGCGACGCCATCATAACGCCGGCCATCTCCGTGCTTTCGGCGGTCGAGGGCCTGGAAGTGGTGACCCCGACGCTGGAAACTTATGTTGTTCCGATCACGCTGATCATCCTGGCAATGCTTTTTGCCGTGCAACGCTTTGGCACCGGCAGGGTGGCGGCCGTGTTCGGACCGGTGACGGCCGCGTGGTTCCTGGCGATCGGTGCCGCCGGGGTCTACCATCTGCTGGACGACCCGTCGGTCCTGCTGGCGATCAATCCCTATTACGCGGTCGCTTATCTGGCCAATACGCCCACCGGTGCGTTCGTCACGGTCGGGGCTGTGTTCCTGGCGGTCACCGGGGCCGAAGCCCTTTATGTCGATCTCGGCCATTTCGGCCGCAGGCCGATCGTGCTGGCGTGGTTCTCCGTGGTGTTCCCTTGTCTGCTCCTCAACTATTTCGGACAAGGCGCGTTCGTTCTGGCCAACGGCGGCAAACCCACCAATCCATTCTTCCAGATGCTGCCGGATTGGGCGCTAATGCCCATGGTTGGGCTGGCCACGGCAGCGACGGTGATCGCCAGCCAGGCGGTGATCTCCGGCGCTTTCTCGCTGACGCGGCAGGCGGTGCAGCTCAATCTGCTGCCACGTATCGAGGTGCAGCATACTTCCGAGATGCAATCCGGCCAGATCTACATGCCGCGGGTCAATCTGGTGGTCGCGCTCGGCGTGATGCTGCTGGTGGTCGGCTTTGGCAGTTCGAGTTCGCTGGCTTCCGCCTATGGCATTTCGGTGACTGGCGAAATGCTGATGACAACCATCCTGTTGTTTGTGGTGATGCGGTTCCGGTGGAAATGGCAGCTTGCACTGGCAGCCGCGCTCACACTGCTGTTCGGCACGATCGATACTGGATTTTTCCTCGCAAACGTCGTCAAGATCCTCGAAGGCGGGTGGGTGTCGATCACGGTCGCCTGCGGCATGGGGCTGATCATGTCCACATGGATACGCGGCACCCGCTATTTGTTCGACAAGACGCGCCGGAACGAGATCCCGCTGGATTTCCTCGCCGGCAATCTGCTGAAGAAGAAGCCGCATCTGGTGTCGGGCACCGCGGTGTTCCTGACCAGCGATCCGCTGAGCGCGCCGACCGCGCTGATGCACAGCCTGAAGCACTACAAGGTGCTGCACGAGCAGAACGTCATCCTTTCGGTGGTGACGGCACCGCAGCCGGTTGTGCCCGACAGCGAGCGCGTCAAGATGGAAATGGTCAACGAGCTGTTCATGCGGGTGACGCTGACCTTCGGCTATATGGAGCAGCCCAACATCCCGCGTGCGCTGGCGATCTGCCGCAAACAGGGCTGGAAGTTCGACATCATGACGACGTCCTTCTTCCTGTCGCGGCGCTCTCTCAAGGCCTCGCCCAATTCCGGCATGCCGGTCTGGCAGGACAAGCTGTTCATCGGGCTGGCGCGCTCGGCGGCCGATGCAACGGAATATTTCCAGATCCCGACCGGACGCGTCGTCGAGATCGGGACGCAGGTGGCTATTTAAAAACGTGTCCGTTGCGACATTCCAGGTGGTCTGCCGATCGGACTGAGTCTGCCAAGTCGTGGAGGGCTCGCAATATCGGGACGGAGCCATTACGTGACGGCACTTGATATTGCAGCGCAGCAAGCGTAGAGCACCGCCCGCTTACCGGAGTGTCGTCCATGGCCCTTACCAATGCTGGTAACGAGGCAGAACCTGTCGAACAATCCAGCCATTCTGAGGTCGAGCAGCACAGCACCAAGGTGCTGATGCTGGGCGCGCTCGGCGTGGTTTACGGCGATATCGGTACCAGCCCGATCTATGCATTTCGCGAGGCGTTGCACGCATCGGCCGGTGGCAACGTCGCCAACCGTGGCGACATCCTTGGCGTGTTGTCGCTGATCATCTGGTCGCTGACGATCACCGTCACCATCAAATACATCATGTTCGTGCTCCGCGCCGACAATCGAGGCGAGGGCGGGGTGCTGTCGCTGATGGCGCTGGCGCGCAACAGTTTCCCGACCCGCTCGGCGGTGATCCTCGGCATCGGCATCGTCGGCGCGGCGCTTTTTTTCGGCGACGCAGTCATTACGCCGGCGATCTCGGTGCTATCGGCGGTCGAAGGTATGAACGTCGTCACGCCGACATTCCAGCCCTATGTGGTGCCACTGACACTGGCCATCTTGGCGATCCTGTTTGCGGTACAGCGATTCGGCACCGGCGGCGTAGGTTTGGTGTTCGGGCCAGTCACCGCGCTGTGGTTCCTGGCCATCGGCCTTTCCGGCATTAACCACATCATCGCCGATCCGGAAATCCTGCTGGCGATCAGCCCGCATTACATCGTGTCGTTCCTGGTCAACTCGCCCGATGTCGCCTTCGTCACGGTTGGTGCGGTCTTCCTCGCCGTCACCGGCGCCGAGGCGCTCTATGCCGACCTCGGCCATTTCGGCCGCAAGCCGATCGTACTCGCCTGGCTGGCAATCGTGTTTCCTTGTCTGTTGCTCAACTATGTCGGGCAAGGCGCCTTCGTGCTGGCAAATGGCGGCGTTGTCGGTCATCCATTCTTCGAGATGAACCAGGGCTGGACGCTTATTCCGATGGTCGTGCTGGCGACGGCGGCGACCGTCATCGCCAGCCAGGCGGTGATCTCCGGCGCTTTTTCGCTGACCAGACAGGCGGTGCAGCTCAATATGCTGCCGCGTTTCGTTATCCAGCATACGTCGGAAAAACAGTCGGGCCAGATCTATCTGCCGCGCATCAACCTGATGCTGGCGCTGGTGGTGATGTTGCTGGTGGTCGGCTTCGGCGAATCCAGCCGCCTGGCCTCGGCCTACGGCATTTCGGTGACCGGCAACATGCTGGTGACGAATGTGCTGCTTTTTGTTGTGATGACGCGCATCTGGAAATGGCCGCTCGGCGTCGCGATCGCCTTGATGGCCGTGTTCGCCTTCGTCGATACCGGCTTCTTTGCCGCCAACATAGTCAAGGTGTTTGAAGGTGGCTGGGCATCGCTTGCCATCGCCGCAGTTATCGTGATGACTATGTGGACCTGGATCCGCGGCAGCCGCTATTTGTTCGACAAGACGCGCCGGAACGAGATCCCGCTGGATTTCCTCGCCGGCAATCTGCTGAAGAAGAAGCCGCATCTGGTGTCGGGCACCGCGGTGTTCCTGACCAGCGATCCGCTGAGCGCGCCGACCGCGCTGATGCACAGCCTGAAGCACTACAAGGTGCTGCACGAGCAGAACGTCATCCTTTCGGTGGTGACGGCACCGCAGCCGGTTGTGCCCGACAGCGAGCGCGTCAAGATGGAAATGGTCAACGAGCTGTTCATGCGGGTGACGCTGACCTTCGGCTATATGGAGCAGCCCAACATCCCGCGTGCGCTGGCGATCTGCCGCAAACAGGGCTGGAAGTTCGACATCATGACGACGTCCTTCTTCCTGTCGCGGCGCTCTCTCAAGGCCTCGCCCAATTCCGGCATGCCGGTCTGGCAGGACAAGCTGTTCATCGGGCTGGCGCGCTCGGCGGCCGATGCAACGGAATATTTCCAGATCCCGACCGGACGCGTCGTCGAGATCGGAACGCAGGTGGCTATCTGAGCAAACGGCCGTGCCCTTCGAAGGGCACGGCCGTTTGTCAGGCTCAGCTCACCAGAGCCGCCTTGTTTGCTTCAAGAAATTGCTTCAGCGGCCGCGGCTTCCTGCCGGACAGCGTCTCGATCGCGTCCGTCACCATGCTGATGCGGCCGGAGCGTGTGTTGGTGTCGAAGGAAACGATGACAGGCGCGAAACCTTCGGGGACGCCGGCTGCCTTCAATCCCCCGGTCAGCGCTTCGTCCGAAAGCTGGACGACCTCGATCGGCTTGCCGGTAACTTCGGTGACGAGGGCTGCAATCTCGGCCATCGTGTGGGCCTTGGGGCCGGTCAGCGTGTATGTCGTGCTTTCGGTTCCGCTCGAAGCAAGGCTGGCGGCGATCGCCGCGGCCATGTCGTCGCGCGCGCCATGGGCAATGCGGCCGTCTCCGGCGGATGTGTACCACTGCCCCGACGCGATGGCGTGCGGCAGCGCCATGAACAGGTTCTCCTGATACCAGCCGTTGCGGAAGATGGTGTAGGGGATACCGCTCGCCTTGATCGCCTGCTCGGTGCCGTGGTGATCAGGCGCAAACAGTACCGGCGATCCTGGCTCCGGACTGGGCATCGACGTGTAGAGCAGATGCGAAACGCCGGCGCTTTTTGCTGCGGCGACCGCAGCCTCATGTTGCTTCAGGCGCTTGCCCGGAACGGCGAGCTCGTTTGTCGAAATGATCAGAACCCTGCCCGCACCGGTAAATGCACTGGCCAACGACGTGGCGTCGTCGAAGTCGACTGCCCGGATGGTGACGCCTCGGGCTGCCAGATCGGCCAGATTTTCCGGGTTGCGGGTGGCGGCGATCATGCGCTGAGGGGAGACCTTGAGCGTGTCAAGCAGATGATTAATGACGCCGCGGCCAAGCTGGCCGGAGGCGCCGGTGACGAGAAGGGTGTCGGTCATGAGATGTCCTGACGTTGCGCCGGAGCGGCGGGTGCATATGTTAGTCTCAAAAAGAGACCAGCACTAAAATAGGAATTGACCCATCCTCGTAAAGAAGGCAGTTTTGCGGGAGGTAGGCACACCCAGGGAACCAGCCATGGACGGCAAGATCGTCAATCTGAGATCGAAGCTCGAGATATACAAAGCAGGCAGCGGTGGCGGAAACCTTGCGGATTGCCCGGTTCGCGACGTGATCCAGGGCATAAGCAATAAATGGAGTTCACTGTTGATGGAGGCCTTGGCCGAGAAGCCGTACCGCTTCGGCGAATTGCGGCGGCTGGTGCCCGATATTTCACAGCGCATGCTCACCCAGACGCTGCACGATCTGCAGCGCGACGGCTATGTGCATCGCCAGGTGTTCCCGACCAAACCGCCGAGCGTCGAATACAGCCTCACCGATCTCGGGCGCTCGATGTTTGGACCCTTGCATCAGCTGATCCAATGGGCCGAGCTCAATCACGGCGCTGTACGCGAGGCACGGAAGGTTTTCGATGCTGCCGAAGGCTGAGCCCCCAGGCCGAGACGGCGGCTTGATTTAGCGGCGGTGCTGAAGGATTGTCCGGCCTGGGTTGGGGCGGGCAGATGGGCAATTCTCTGGACATCGCGATTGCCGGCGCCGGGCCGGCTGGACTTGCCGCCGCGCTCTATCTCACGCGCGCCGGACATAGGGTCATCATCTTCGAGCGCTTCGACCAGCCACAACCGGTCGGGTCCGGGCTGATCCTGCAGCCGACCGGGCTGACGGTGCTTGCCGATCTCGGCCTGCTCGATGACATTCTGGCGCTGGGCAGCCGCATAGACCGCCTGCATGGTGCAGATGCCAAGACCGGCCGCACAGTGCTCGACGTCCGCTACGATGCCCGGAGTGGCGGCCGCTTCGGGCTGGCGGTGCACCGCGCGGCTCTGTTCGGCGTGCTTTTCCGCGCCGCCCGGCGCCAGGCGCTCACCATTGAGACAGGTATCGAGCTCGAGACGCTGGAAACCGGCGAGCGGGCAACATTGATCTGCGGCAACGGACAACGGATAGGGTCGTTCGACCTGGTAGTGGATGCCAGCGGTTCGCGCTCCAAACTGCGGCGGTGCGTGAACAATCCGGGCGAACCGCGATCGCTCGCCTATGGCGCGTTCTGGGCATCGCTTGGCTGGCGCGGCGAGGGTTTCGACGAGCACGCGCTGCTGCAGCGCTACGACAGCGCGAGCGTGATGATCGGCGTGCTGCCAATCGGCCGGCCCGAGCCGGATGCCCAGAAGATGGCGGCATTCTTCTGGAGCCTCAAGCCGGCGGATGCCGAGCGCGTCTGGGCGGCAGGTCTCGAGGCATGGAAGGCGAGATTGGTCGGGCTGTGGCCTGAATGCGCGGCCTTCATCGACCAGATCGACAGTTTCGAGCAGCTCTCGCTGGCGCGCTATGGCCATCACGCGATGAAGACGCCAGCCGGACGGCGATTGGCCGTTATCGGCGACGCGGCCCATTCAACGAGCCCGCAGCTCGGCCAGGGCGCGAACATGGCGCTGCTCGATGCAGCCGCGCTCAACTACGCACTAATAGGAACGGACCGTATCGATACTGCACTGGAGGCCTATGTCCGGACACGGCGATGGCATGTGCGGGTCTTCCAGGCGCTGTCGCTGGTGCTGACGCCGTTTTATCAATCGGACTCGATTGTGATGCCGTTCGTCCGCGACAGGCTGGTGGCGACGCTGGCAAAAGTCCCGCCGGCGCCGCAGTTTCTTGCTTCCATGGTTACAGGAACGGTGCTCAATCCATTCAAGCCGATAGGGCTTGCGGAAGCGCTGTGGCCGGATCGTTTTGGCGGATGATTTCCGAAAGGTGCGAACCCTTAGCCTGCAAGAATGCATGGAGGCGTTGCGGATGATCGGGAGCGACCGCGCCCTTCACGGATGGGCGTTTGCGCAACGCCTCGCGCCACACCTGGACATGCGGCTTTCCGTCCAGGATGCCGAAATCGCCGATCCGGTCGAAGGCGTCGAAATAGCGAAAAATCGGGCCGTAGACCGCGTCGACCAGTGAAAAGCGCTCGCCGTCGAAGCATGGCCCAGCCGCGCCGTTCGCCAGTTCCACTTCCAGGCGATCGAACATTGCTGCCAGAGCCCCGCGTTCGGCGATGAAGGCGGCTTCGGTGAGAGCTGAATAGAAGCGGCCGATGGCATTGAGGATTGCCGAGCCGAACTCGATCCAGGCGCGATGCCGGGCACGGGCGTAGGGGTCGGTGGGATGCAGCGGATTGGGCTGGGTTTCCTCGAGGAATTCGAGGATGACGAGCGATTCGAAGATCACCGTTTCCTGGCCGTCATGCTCAACGCGGAGCAGCGGCACCTTGCCGAGCGGCGATATCGCCTTGAACCAGGCAGGCTTGTTGGCGAGATCGACCGTGATGCGTTCGAACGGCACGCCCTTTTCGCGAAGCGAAATCGCCGCGCGCTGCACATAGGGGCAAAGATGATGGCTGACGAGAGTGAGCTTGTCGGTCATCTCACTCCCCCCAGACATAGTTCAAAGCACCGTCCTCGACGCGGGTGGAGAGGAACATCAGGCGGGAGCCCTTCGGCGCCGGGCCTTCGAGGCGATCACCGTTCGCCATGTCGAACGAGGCGCCGTGCCACTGGCAGACGAGCTTGCCGTCCTTGCAGTCGAGCGGGCCACCGAAATGCAGGCAGACGTTGGCGGCGGCGCGGATACGCTCGCCGCTGCGGTAGACATGGACCTCGCGGCCGAAAAACGGAGCGATGAGGCTGCCTGTTTCCGGAATGTCGGCGATCTTGCAGATTTCATGCTTCATCGGAATTGCCTCTCGTGATTGATGCGATTGCATCTATATAGATGCACTTGCATCGATCGTCAAGCTTGATGCAATTGCATCTATCGCCTACGATGCAATCATGACCGGGATTCCTTCACCTCCAGCCATCAAGGCCTGGGCTCGCCTGATGCGGGTTTCGCGCCAGTTGTTGGAAAGAGCCGAGGACGCGCTGAAGGACAGTGGCCTGCCGCCGCTTGCCTGGTACGACATCCTGCACGAGCTTGCCGAGGCGGGCGAGGGCGGATTGCGGCCGTTCCAACTCACCGAGCGCACCCTGTTTGCGCAGTACAACATCTCCCGGCTGCTGGCGCGGCTCGAAGCCGACGGGCAGGTCGAGAAGCTTCCAGTTGCCGATGACGGCCGCGGGCAAACAGTCCGCGTCACAGACAAGGGACGCGAGACGCGCCGCCGCATGTGGGCTGTCTACGGCCGGTCGATCGCGGAGTTGGTCGGCTCCCGGCTTTCCAATGTTGAACTGGACGCGCTGTCAGCTCTGCTTGGGCGCCTGCGAGATCCGCCCGCCCTGGAGTGACACGCCTTCATGACGAAGATGGCGACCGATTGGCGAGGTCAGGCACTGCCCAAGAGGAATGCCAACGTCGCCAGAACGCCAAGCCCGACGCGGACCAGATGCAGATTGCCCCATTTGGCGATCAATGTCCGAGCTTCAGGATTGACGGAGTTCGCGTCCATCGCCTCCAGCAACCTGTTTGCCGGCATCATCACCAGCAGCGTCCATGGCCAAGGCAGGATGATCAGCACGGCGCCGGCCAGATAAGCGAGATTGCCAGTCAGCCACCACGCGACGAGGCCAAGAAAACAGGCGATGACGGCAATCGAGGCCTGCATGGCGGCGCCGCGCTTGTAGGAAGGCTGCCATTCCTGCAGCAATGCTTTGTCCTCGAGGCGAAGCCGCGCCGGCTGTTCGGCGACGCTGACGTAGATAGCCGCACCCGCGAACACTGCGGTAACGGTCAACGCAAGCAATCCGGCGAGCATGATCAGTGTCTCCCGTGATGCCCCGCATGGAGCAAGCTACAGAAATAAAGGCTTGCGTCGGGTCGGGCAATACGCCATAAAGCCGAACCGTAACGTACGGTACGCATCGAGCTCGTATCTGAACTGCGGTGAGTTTGCCTCCTGAGGAAAAACTGTGTTGCACGCTGTGACCGACATCGAAACCAGCGAGGCGCTGACGGAGCGGCAGAAGGACGTGCTCGACGCCGCCCTTCGCCTGCTGGTCGAAGAGGGCGATCAGTTGACCATGACCGCCGTGGCGCGGCGGGCGAGCTGCTCGAAGGAGACGCTCTACAAATGGTTCGGCGATCGCGACGGGCTGTTGACGGCAACGGTACAATGGCAGGCGTCCAAGGTGCGGGTAGTGCCGGTCGACCGCAAGGGGCTCGACCTCCCTTCGCTGACGGCGAGCCTCGAACGCTTCGCTTCGGACTGGCTCAAGGTAATTTCGAGCGACACCTCGATCGCGCTGAACAGGGTGGCGGTCGGCCATGCTAGTTCGGGGAAGGACGATCTCGGCGCCATCGTGCTGGAGAACGGCCGCTTCGCACTGGCCCGGCGCCTTAAACCGGTGCTGGAGGCAGGCAAGGAAGCTGGTTTCCTCGAGTTTTCCGACGCGGAGACGGCGTTCCGCACCTTTTTCGGGCTGGTCGCCCGCGACGTGCAGATCCGCCTGCTGCTTGGCGACCGGCTGGAATTGACTGATGCGGCGATCGGCGGCGATGCCGTCCGGGCGACGCAGCAGTTTCTCGCTCTTTACGGGGCAAAAACCGGGCCGCAAGGCCTCTGAATTCAAAACGGGAAGGAACAAAAATGCGTGTCTATTACGATCGCGATGCCGATCTCAACCTGATCAAGGGCAAGAAGGTCGCCATCATCGGCTATGGCAGCCAGGGCAGGGCGCATGCGCTCAACCTTAAGGATTCCGGCGTCAAGGACATCGCCATCGGCCTCAAGGCCGGCTCGGCGACCGCCAAGAAGGTCGAGGCCGACGGGCTCAAGGTGATGAGCGTAGCCGATGCCGCCAAGTGGGCCGACCTGATGATGATGGCCACGCCGGACGAGCTGCAGGCCGACATCTACAAATCCGAGATCGCGCCGAACATCCGCGATGGCGCAGCGATCGCCTTTGCCCACGGCCTCAACGTGCATTTTGGCCTGATCGAGCCCAAAGCTTCGGTTGACGTCGTGATGATCGCGCCGAAGGGGCCTGGCCATACGGTGCGCGGCGAATACCAGAAGGGCGGTGGTGTGCCGTGCCTGGTCGCGGTCAACCAGGACGCTTCGGGCAATGCGCTCGACCTGGCGCTCTCCTATGCCTGCGGCGTTGGCGGCGGCCGCTCGGGTATTATCGAGACCAATTTCCGCGAGGAGTGCGAGACCGACCTGTTCGGCGAGCAGGTGGTGCTGTGCGGCGGCCTAGTCGAATTGATCCGCGCCGGCTTCGAGACACTGGTGGAAGCCGGCTACGCGCCGGAAATGGCCTATTTCGAGTGCCTGCACGAGGTCAAATTGATCGTCGACCTGATCTATGAAGGCGGCATTGCCAACATGAACTACTCGATCTCGAACACCGCCGAATGGGGCGAATATGTCTCGGGCCCGCGCATCATCACCGCCGAGACCAAGGCCGAGATGAAGCGCGTGCTGAAGGATATCCAGACCGGCAAGTTCACCTCGGAATGGATGCAGGAATACCGCGCCGGCATGTCGCGCTTCAAGGGCATCCGCCGCAACAACGACAGCCACCAGATCGAGGAAGTCGGCGCCAAGCTGCGCGCGATGATGCCGTGGATTTCGAAGAACAAGCTGGTTGACAAGGCCAAGAACTGAAGGACATCCACGTTCGTTTCGTTACCCGTCCTCGGGCTTCGCCCTGCGGGCGCGTGGGAATTTCCATGAACAAGCTGGTCGACAAGGCCAAGAACTGATCGCAATTTCATTGCCGATCAAGAAAGGCCGGCGGAGCGATCCGCCGGCCTTTTCGCATCAAGATCGTGTGGTTTCCAGGCTTCTGGACAGGCGCACTATCCTCATCACCGTGATATGCCTGTGCGGGGCATGGCACAAAAGTGCCAAGGGGGTGAGAGTTGGAACTCAAATTTCTGTTGATCGGGTTTGCCTGCGCGGTTGCCGGCATGCTCTCCCTCGTCACCTTGCTGAAATGGTGGGAGGTTAGGGCGGTCAGCCGCTGGTCTCCGACGCCGGGAAAAATCATCTCGTCGCGGGTCGAGGCCCGCGAGGTGACCAGTTCGGGATCCGGTTCGGACAGCAGAGGGTCGACCGAAATCCGCAACTTCCCGGCAATCACCTTCGAATACAAGGTGAACGGCAAGACATTTCGCAGTTCGCACTACAGCGTGCAGGAGAACCTTGGAAACTTTGCAGTGGCGGAAACCCTTGCGAAATTTCCAAACGGGGCCGGCGTAACCGTCTTCTACAATCCGGCCGATCCAGCCAAGGCGGTGATCGAACGCACCATGCCCGACGGCTCCTTCAAGTTCATGGTCCAGCTTTCGGCCGGGCTGGTGGTCGGCGCGCTTGTATTGGTCTTCTCCGTCGGCGGCGTCCTCGAAGCGATCCGGCCGTTTTTGCCCAGGCCGCAGAACCTCGGCGCCGCTGCCCTGCTGCTTTTCATGGGATTGTTTGTCCTGCGCATGGGCTTTGCCCAGAAGTCACTTGCGGAACAGGCGGCCAAATGGCCGATCACGGCAGGACGCATCGATGCTTCGGGCCTGCGGAAATTCGAGACCCGCGACAGGTCCGGAGGCGGCTATCGGCCCTGGCGGACAGTCTTCAAATCCCGCGTCGTCTACAGCTATAGCGTCGCCGGCCAGCGCTACGCCGCCGATCGCATCGCGTTCGGCGCAAACGTGACGGCTTCGCTGCCGAGCCTCGTCAGCGGTCGATCGCAGCGCTACCTCCAGGGCGACAAGGTCGAGGTCCACTACGATCCCGACAACCCGGTTGCAGCGGTTCTCGAATGCAGGGTGAGCGGGCTTTGGCTCCTGTGGGTCTGCGCAGTTGGCCTCCTCGGTGGAGCCGCGCTGCTGGTAGGCGTCATCTGAAGCTGCTGTCCTAGGCTGCATATCCAGCGGAAAAAGACGCCTGTCTTCAGCATCTGACAAGAACTCCGCTGTCGAAGCCAGGCCATGTCAATCTCACCGTCGCCCCGTCGACCACAATATGGATGACACGGGAGAACGGCTCTTCGGCCGATGGGTCGGATCCGTAGCATTGGCTGGCCCGAGCCACCCAGCCCGTAGGCGTCTTGAGAAACGATGCGTGTTCGCAGCCGAGAGCAGGGACCGACAGCGCGTCGCGGTACAATGTGTAGACAGTCTGGCGTTGAACATCCGCAACGGCGGTACAGTTCGATCTGTCCCCGGACCATGTGCCCACATAGGGTTCCGTGGCAAAGGCGCTGCCGCACGTAAATGTTAAGATCGAAATGAGCATCAAGAGATTTCGCATCATCGATTCTTTCTTTTCGACGCGGCCTTGGGCCATGCTAAAGCATCGATGCTCAAACTTCACAATGATGCTGCTCCAAGGGACTTAAATGATCATCCGCAAAGCAGCAGCTATTTTTCTGAGCATGCTGAGCCTGTTGCAAGCAGCGAACGCAACAGAATGTTCGCTCAGCCATGCGACCTATCGCGAGCCGCGTTCGGGAGCGACGATACAGTTCCGGCCAACCAACAACGAGCCGGCCGCGCTGACGACCGAGGTCTTTTCGTTGATCGTGCCCAACACCGACATTCGTCTGCCGTCGGACATTACCTGGACCAATGGCAAGTACTCCTTTCCTGTGGGCACGATCCGGCACACCTGCACCGACGACGATCGTGAGGCTGGTCTCGAGGACGGCACCGGGCTGTGCAGAGTGTGGGATGGGCAGGTCTATGCGTTCAATGCAGGCGGTGCCGAGCAGTTGAATTCCCGCGAAGCCTCGCCGGCACCGGCAGGGTTGCTGTTGCCTGACTTCGGCGCGATTTTTACCGAATGGCCCGATTTCGCCAATGCCAATCCCGATGGTTCAGCCTGGGATGCCTTTACCTTGTCGGGTTGCAGCGATGAATAGCAAGAGACTGCCGGCCTGCATCTGCGCCCTGCCGGTCCTTGTTGCCATGGCAACCGGCGCTCGCGCCGACCAAGGCAAGCCGTCGCGTCCGCCTGTCGACAAATGCACCTGGGAACGGCTGGCGGACAGGGATGTCGGGCTGGCTGCCTGGGTGCAGCGTTGCGATTTCGGTCTTCGCCGGATTCATTTCGAGCTTGGCGGCAATGCTCTTGCCATCAAATACAGCGACGGCGGGCCGGCCGATCCTGTCGTCGAAGTCTTCGATATGCTGCCTGGCGAGGCCGCCGATGCTGCGTTGCAGCGCATTTTTACGGAGAAGACCGAGAAAGCCATCAGCACACGTTGCGTGCTCATGCCTTACACCGAAGGGGCGACGCCCGCGCGCATCCTCCGGTATGTTTTCAGTCCCAATGCCGCCTATCGTGAGGAATTGAAGACCGTCGCCAACCCTGACGAGGTCGGCGTACCGCCTTGCGGCGAATGGGGCGAAGCCCCGGACGGCATTCAGTATTTCGAGGTGCAATCACCCGAACTGCGAAAGCTTCTATTCGTTCGCGTCGGCCAGGATGAGCCGCTGTTTGACGAGCAGACACTGCGAGTCCTGCCACCCGGATAGCGCCGGGATCTCAGCCGTAGTGCCAACTGGGCTTTGGTTCGGTACCGGTGAACATCACGCCGATACGATCCTCGCGGCGCCAGCGGACCACGGCCTTGTAGGCAATGCCGTCGGTCGGAACATAGAGCAGGAACTCATCGGGCACGCGCGCGTCGATCGAGACCTTCAATTCGGCGCCGCCGGCGTGCATGTTGCGCAGCGTGCATGTGACCTCGGAATTGCTCACGCCGGTCAGGATCGTCGCGCCCTTCAAGACGCGCTGCCGGTGTTTGTCCCTCTGTTCGTCCTCGGCCATCGCACGCAATCCAGCCATTTTTCGCGTCTCGGGCGTTCTGATCGGGAGGATTATTAGACCTGCCTGATAAAAATAGCGTTATCAGCAGTCGGGACTGGGCGATGTTCGCGGTTCCTGGCTGGAAGAAAAAGGCGCCGCGAAGCACGGCGCCGAATGATGCTTGTTGTCGGCCTGCTTACCTATAGGGCGAGTAGCATTGCTGGCGCGGCCCGTAATAGGGCTGGAAGGTGTTGTCCCAGGCGCGGTACGACCGGTAGCGATTGTAACACCATTGAACATGTGCACTGGAAAGCCGCCCTGCGCGATAATAGCGGCGCGGTGGCGGCGCGTCGTAGTAGTTGTAGCTGTTGTACAGGCTGCCAAGGCCGAGGCCCAGGCCCAAGCCAAGAATCGCGGCACCCGCACCATCATCATAGTAGCCGCCGCGGTAATGGCGGCGATGGTGGCGCCAGCGCCAGCTGTCGTCCCAGCCGCCATTGTCCCAGTGTCTCGAAAAATGACGGCCGCGGAAATTGTGGGACCGCCATCTCCAATCGTCGCCGCCGTGCCATTGCCGAAAGCCGCGATTGCGCCAACGCCAGATCTGCCTGTCATTGCCGCCTGCCCAATCTTCACGAATTTGCACGATGTCGGCAGCGTTGCCCGCCACCGGCAGCAGGGGTTTGGGCATCGGCCCGGCAAGCGACGGGGCCGAGAGGCTGGCGATCAGACCGAGGGCCATCAGCCCGGATCTGACGGAAGATAAAAAGAGCGGTTTCATCGCACTCTCCGAAATTCAGGCCCCACGCCCAGAAACCTCGGGGAAGGGCCTATTGATGGAACTTTCCATCTGAACGGAAGATGAACAAAAAGGTTCCGTCAACCATGGCGAGCGCGCGATCAATCAGAGCCGCCTGGTTTCTGCGCCCTTGTTTTCGGGCGCGCTTGCGGGCAAAGCTCAAAGCCATGTCGCTGCGCCTTGCCACCTTCAACGTCGAAAACCTAATGAACAGGTTTGATTATTCCGGATACCGCAATCAGCTCAACGAAGATCGCACACTGGCGCTTTTCGACATCCAGAGCGAGGCCGAATACAAGATGCTCGAGCAGGCGCGGGCGATCGCGCAGTCCGACGACACGCGCCAGTTGACGGCGCTGGCGATCGCGGCCACCCGCGCCGACATCATCTGCATGCAGGAAGTCGACAATATCGAGGCGCTGAGGGCCTTCGAATATGGCTATCTGTTCAAGATGGTGGGGCAAGGCTACCGGCAGAAATACACCACCGCCGGCAATGATTCGCGCGGCATCGACGTCGCCGTGATGATGCGCAACGAGACCGCGCAGGGCCAGCCAATCGAATTCGTGCGCATGACTAGCTACGCCTATGTCACGTTCGAGCAATTCGGCCTGCACACGGCGGAATTGGCAGCGCTTGGTCACCAGGCCAATGAACGCATCTTCCGACGCGACTGCCTGGAAATCGATCTGACAGTCGCTGGCGCGCCGTTGACGCTGTATCTCGTGCATTTCAAGTCGATGGGCTCGCCCCGTAACGGCCTCGACGGCCGCGAGGCGACAATGCCGCTGCGCATCGCCGAGGCGCAAGCGGTGCGCCGGATCATCGAGGAGCGCTTCGGTAAGGATAATGCCGCCGACAAGCGCTGGGCAATCTGCGGCGACATGAACGACTACCGGCAGCGCGTGAAGATCACTGGCGATGTTTTCGACGGCCATCGCTTCGAGGTGATCGACGAGACCCGGTCCTGCATCGACGTGCTCACTGCCGGCGGTTTTTGCGAAAACACGGTCGAGCGGCGGCCGGAAATGGACCGCTGGACTTTCTATCACACGCGCGGACCGGAAGAGCGGCATCTCTGCCAGCTCGACTACATCCTTTTGTCGAGGGCGCTAGCCAGGCAGAACGCCACCGCCGTTCCCGATATCATCCGTAGCGGGCAGCCTTGGCGCACCATATTTCCGGCGGGCCAGGAGGTCGAGCGCTTCCCACGCGCCGGGTGGGACCGGCCGAAGGCATCCGACCATTGCCCAGTAGCAATTGCCCTCGACATGGTGTGAGACAGGCGTGAGTTTCGATTTGCCGCGCAACGTCATCCTGCCGGTCGATGCCATCGACGTCAGGCTCGATTCCGGCCCGCATCCGTTCGAGCGCGATCATGCCGACGCGATCGCGGCAAACTGGCGGCGTGAGACCGCGGCCAAGCCGGCGCTTTTCGACGGCACCGTGGTGCTGCTTTCCGCTCTCAGCTATCGCGACAATCGCCTAGTCGGCCGTTGCCATGCGGTGCGTTATTCGACCTTCATGCTTTGGCGCAGCAATCGACAGGTGCCTGGCGCCGAACATGCCTACGCGCACGCCATGCTGGTCGCCGGCGACAACGCGTTGGTGGCGATCCGTATGGCACCGCATACGGTCAATGCCGGGCGCGTCTACTTCGCCGCCGGTTCGTTCGAGCCAACCGATTTCCGCGACGGCATTGTTGACGTCGACTTCAACATGATCCGCGAGGTACTGGAGGAAACCGGGCTCGATCTATCAGGTGCGACACGCGGCAGGCGCCATTACGCCCTGTCGACGGCAACCGGCACGGTGATCTTTCGCCGCTACCGCGAGACGGCCTCCGCCGACGACCTCGCACAGCGGATCAGTGCATTCGTCGCCGCCGAATCAGAGCCTGAAATCGAAGGCCCTGTAATCATCCGCAATGCCGCCGATCTGCCGGACGGGCTGATGCCGCATATGAGACCGCTGATCGAATGGCACTTTGCGAGCGAGCAAGGTTTCCAACTCTAACGCCGTAGCCTACCTTCAATAGCCTTGCGGTCGTTGCGGGCGGCAACAAAATACAACAGCACGCCGAGACCCAGGAGCGCCCCCATCGCTGTTCCCATCGTCTGCCCAATTACCTGCTGGAAGTCAGCGGTGACGCGATCGGGATTCTCCATCCCATAAAGGATCAAATTCCACCAAAGCCCTGCCAAGGCGGCTTCGACGATCACAATCGCCAGAGCCAGTCGCGCTTTCTTGCTCATCCATTGTTCCCCCCTTAGTCCCCAACAGCATTGTTATCATTGCAGAATGTGCTGCGACAAGGGCAGGTTGCATAAAAAATTGGCAGCGTCTGGAGGCGACACTTGCTGCAATGCCTATTCATGCCTCAGCGCGTCGATCGGGTTAAGCCGCGCGCCGCGCAGCGCCGGGAAGAAGCCGAACACCATGCCGATCAGCGCGGAAAAGCCGACAGCAAGCAGGATGACCGCCGGGCTTGGCGCAAACGGGATCGTCAGCGTCAGCGAGGCGAGGCCGGCAAGGGCCAGGCCGATCAGGATGCCGATGATGCCGCCAAGCAGCGACAGCACGGTTGCCTCGACCAGGAACTGGATGAGGATGTGCTTTTCGTGGGCGCCGATGGCGAGCCTGATGCCGATCTCGCGCGTGCGCTCGGTTACCGACACCAGCATGATGTTCATAATGCCGATGCCGCCGACGAGCAGGCTGACGCCGGCGACGGCACCGAGCATGCCAGTCATGGTGGTGGTCGCGCTGGCCATGGCATCGGCGATCTGGGTCATGTCGCGGATCGAGAAATCATCGTCGCGGTCGGGCGTGATGCGGCGTGTGTCGCGCAAGATGTCCTCGACGCGCTGCTGCAGCACCGTGGTTGGCGTACGGTCGTCGGCGGCGACATAGATCGAATCGATGTCGCGATTGCCGGCAATGCGACGCTGATAGGCGGCGAGCGGCATCAGCACGACATTGTCCTGGTCCTGGCCGAAACCGGTATAGCCCTTCGGTTCGAGCAAGCCGATGATCTTGCAGGAAGTGCGGTTGACGCGGATGATCTCGCCTTCAGGGTCGCCGGCGCCGAAGAACTGCTGGCGCACCGTCTCACCGATGAGGCAGACGCCGGTGCCCGAGCGGGTTTCCGAATCGCTGAACGGGCGGCCCAAAACCAGCTTCCAGTCGCGGGCATCGAGATAGGCGCTGTCGGTTCCGGTGACGCCCGAGGTCAGGCTTTCGGTGCCGAAAATGACGCGCACCTGCTTTTGCGACGTCGGCGAGATGGCACGCGCGCCGTCCAGATGCGCGACAAGCGCTGCGAGATCTTTGTCGCCCAGCGGTCGGACGACCTGATCGAGCCCTCCAGGTCCGCCAGGCCCGGCCGGACGGCCGGAACGGATGACGAGCAGATTGCTGCCGAGCTTGGAAATGTCGGATTTGACCTTCTCGGTGGTGCCCGAGCCGATGGTCAGCATGGCGATGACGGCGGCGACGCCGATGACGATGCCGAGCAGCGTCAGGAACGAGCGCAGCACGTTGCGGCGGATGGAGCGGAGCGAGAGGCGAACGGTTTCCCAGATCATGGCTAGGCCATCTCGAGATTGGCTGTGTCCAAGGCGACATGGCCATCGAGGAAACGGATCGTGCGCTGCGCATAGCCGGCAACATCGGCTTCGTGCGTGACCATGGCGATAGTCAGCCCGAGCTCGCTGTTCAGCTGCGTCAGGAGTTCCATGATCTCGTGCGTGCGTGCGGTGTCGAGATTGCCGGTCGGCTCGTCGGCAACGAGCAGCGTCGGCCTGGTGACGATGGCGCGGGCGATCGCCACGCGCTGCTGCTGGCCGCCGGACAGCTCGGCTGGCGTATGATGCTCGCGGCCGACAAGGCCGACCTCGGCAAGCGCCTGCATGGCAAGGCCGCGACGCTCGCGGGCACCAACGCCGCGGTAGATCAGCGGCAGTTCGACATTCTCCGCCGCCGTGGTGCGCGGCAAGAGGTTGTAGCCTTGGAAGACGAAGCCGACATAGAGGTTGCGCAGTACGGCGCGGCGATTGCGATCGAGACGGCCGGCGTCGATGCCTTCGAAGCTGTAGGTCCCAGCGGTCGGCGTGTCGAGGCAGCCAATGATGTTCATGGCCGTCGATTTGCCCGAACCGGACGGGCCCATAATGGCGATGAATTCGCCGCGCCTGATGGCGAGGTCGACGCCGGCCAGCGCATGCACCCGGGCTTCGCCCCGGCCATAGCTTTTCCAGACCTTGTCGAAGCCTATGAGGGTGGTCGCGCCCGATGCCACGATCAGCTCCGCTGCTGCGAGGCGGTAATGACTTGCGCGCCTTCCTCCAGGCCGGAGACGATCTCGGTCAGTTCTCCGTCTGTCGAGCCGACCCTGACGTTGACCGGATGCGGCCGCCCATTCTCCAGCACGTAGAGCGTGCGCGAGCCGTCGGTGGGCTTCGCCGCCGCCTGGTGCTGGCGGTTGCCGCCGGGGCGTCCCATGCGGCCGGTGAACAGGTCGGTGAGGCTCCAGCCGCGCTCCGCCGTCTGCGCCGGCCGGTAGCGGAAGGCGATCGATGGCACGGTGAGCACGTTCTTGGCCTGCTTGGTGACGACCGAGACGGTGGCTGTCATGCCGGGCCGCAACAGAAGCTCGCTATTGTCGACGTCGAGCCTTGCATCATAGGTAACGACACCGTCGGTGGTGACCGAGGCATAGGAAATGTCGCGGATTTCGGCGTCGAATGGCCGTTCGGGGAACGCGTCGACGGTGAAGCGCGCATGCTGGCCGGGTTTGACGGCGCCGATATCGGCCTCGTCGACCGCAGCCTTCAATTCCATGTTCTTCAAATCCGCGGCGATGACGAACAGCACCGGCGCCTGCAGCGAGGAGGCGACCGTCTGGCCGGGGTCGACCGAGCGCGTCAGTATGATGCCGTCGATCGGAGCGTAGATGGTACTCTTGGCAAGATCCGTCTGTTGCGCCTTGAGATCGGCATTGGCCATGGCGAGGTTGGCTTTGGCGATATCAAGCGCCGCCTTCGAGCGGTCGCGGGTGGCGGTTGCCGCTTCGAGCGACTGGTCCGTCGCCATGCCGCGCTTGGTCAGTTGCGCCGCGCGCACCAGCGCCTTTTCGTTTTCGGCCAGGGTCACGGTGGCGTCCTCGACGCTCGCCGCCGCTGCCTTGGCGGAGGCCTGGGCGCGCTCGATCTGCACCTCCAGCTTTGCGGTGTCGAGCGCGGCCAGCACATCGCCCTTCTTCACCAGCTGGTTCTCGTTGACCGAAACCGAGCGGACGACGCCGGAGAGTTCGCTGGAAATATCGACCTGGGTGAGAGGCTGCAGCGCGCCGGTAGCCGAAACGGCGACGGTAAGGTCGGCCATGGCGGCCAGTGTCGTGGTATACTCGATCTTGGCGGGCGAGCCCGCATACCACTGGTAGCCGACGACACTCGCGGCGACGGCAAGCAGTGCGAACACTGCGTAACCCCAACCGCGACGGCGTTTTGTCTTCAGGCCCTGGTGGTCGAGCCCGAGCGCCGTCTCGATGGCGGAAGCGGATTCCGTCTTTGGCAGATTGACAATCTGGTCCACGCCGGACCCCTATGTTCAGTGATATCCCATCGGTGCACAAATCAGGCCTTATGGTTCAAAATTCAAATTAAATTTCGCTCATGTTTGGAATGAGGCAGAGGACTTACTGAGATGCAGCCGCGGAATTACTTGCTTTACGACGTATTCACCACCAACCGGCTGGCCGGCAATCCGCTGGCCGTGGTGCTCGACTGTGATGGGCTGGACGTTGCGACCATGCAGGCGGTGGCGCGCGAGTTCAACCTGTCCGAAACCGTCTTCGTGCTGCCGCCGGACAACCCGAAGCACCGGGCCCGCATCCGTATCTTTACGCCCGATTATGAAATGCCGTTCGCCGGCCACCCAACCGTCGGCTCGGCGATAGCGCTCGCCGAAATTGCGGGAGAGGCCGCCGGCATCTTCGTGCTCGAGGAGAATATTGGCCCGGTGCGCTGCGCTGTCAGCAAGCACGACGGTTCGACCTTTGCCGAGTTCGACCTGGCGAAACTGCCGGCGCAGCTGGCATTGTCGGCCGATCCCGAGGCGATCGGCGCGGCCCTTGGCCTTGGGCCGCACGAGATCGGCTTCGAGAACCACCGCGTTTCGTTCTGGTCGGCGGGCGTGCCCTACGTGACCATCCCCGTCGCCAATCTGGAGGCGGCCGCCCGGATCAGGCTGGACAACCAGGCCTGGTCGGAGCTCGCACCACGCAAGAGCGAATGGGCCTTCGCCAGCCCCTATGTCTATTGCCGCGAGACGGTGCATCACGACAGCGCCTTCCATGTCCGCATGATGGTGCCCGGCAATCCGTCCTACGAAGACCCGGCGACCGGCTCAGCGGCGGCCGCCTTCGCCGGCGCGATCATGCATTTCGACGGCCCGACGGACGGCGTTTCACAACTGTGGATCGAGCAGGGACTGGAGATGGGCCGGCCTTCGCGCATTCGCCTCGAACTGAATGTCGAAGGCGGCAAACTGGCGGCCGCCCGCATCGGCGGCCATGCGGTGAAGGTGGCTGAAGGCAGGCTTTTTGTTTGACGGGCGCGGCACTTCGGCGATTTGTCGGGAAATGAATCCCACGGGGCTGGACATGGCGGATATCGGCGGCTATATGCCCGCCAACGCCGGTTTTGCCGGCCGAGTGGGTGCGTAGCTCAGTTGGTAGAGCAGCTGACTCTTAATCAGCGGGTCCACAGTTCAATCCTGTGCGCACCCACCAAATTTTTCAGAAAATTGGTGGAAAGACCTAGAAAGCGGGATGTTTCGCCGCTATCGGGTGGCCGCATTTATGCAGCCGCTATTGGATAGTCGGCCGCAGACAGCTGAGGATCGCCCGCACTATGGCCAAGACGCCGTCGACGGCATCGAAGTTTGTCCTGCTTTTACCGACGGTCCATTTAAGGTCGGGTGCTTCGGGCAAACGGAGGTTCCTGACAGACAAAACAGCCTGAAAGCATAAAGAGGTCTAGATGTCTCGGATCGCCTTCAGAATAGTAAGGAAATTGGAAGAACAACCTTATGGGACCACCATATGCCAGCTTGAAGGTCATCGAGAATCTAATTTCGTGACCAAATCTATCTTCGATAATTCCGCTAAAACTAAGGTCTCGGGCATCGTAGTGATGCCATTGCGTCGATAATCCCAAAGAATCCCAAGCCCTGGGGGTATGCGCTTTCAGTTCTTTGCGATTGGGGAATTTTGCCTCTTCAGGATCGAAGGGAAGGGGTGGATCGATGTAGTCTGTCTCGGTTCGCCAATCTTCCGCGGCGCTGCGAAGATCTTCAAAAATCTGAACGATGCTCGGGTCTGTCTGCTCGCCAGAAAAGATTGAGATTCGCCATTGAGAAATCATCTCGCATAGCTCTTCGACCGTATGGCCCGATCGCTCTGCCCAATCCTCGGTGGCGAGTATCCACGGCGAATTGTATTTCAGCCCGGCAAAAGCGCCGCTCTTGCTGTCGAAATCTCTGATGATCCGAGCAAGAATATCGCGAAGCCCCTGTTTGGGGTCTCCGAAGATCTGTGAGTGTTTGTTCATCAAAGCGATCCGCGCTTGGCTCCACCTTACTTCTCCGAGACCCCAGCCTCTTCAAAGCTTGCCATGCGCGTATGGCATTCTAGGGCTGAACGAACAATGTTGACTGCGAGGCAGGCGCCGGAGCCTTCGCCGAGCCGCATGCCGAGGTCGAGCAAGGGCGGCAGGCCGAGTGCCTCCAGCAGCCGGCGATGGCCGGATTCAGCAGAGACGTGAGCGGCCAGTGTGTGAGCGAGGCCGGCAGAGTGCAATCTCGCCAAGGGTGCGGCGGCGGCGGTGCAGACGAAGCCGTCGAGCAGCACCGGGACGCCTAGGTGGCGCGCAGCCAGCGTCGCACCAAGGATCGCCGCGAGCTCGCGGCCGCCGAGGGCTGCCGCTACTTTCAGGGGGTCGGCTAGCGCCGGGGCGTGGCGCTTCAGGCCGGCCTCGATGGCGACGATCTTGCGCACGAGGCCGGCGTCGTCGACGCCGGTGCCACGCCCTGTCCATCGCTCCGCGCCGCCGCCGAACAGCGCGGTCGAGATGGCCGCCGCCGGCGTGGTGTTGCCGATGCCCATTTCGCCGAAGCAGACGAGGTCGAGTTCCTTGCTGATCGCGTCGTAGCCCGCGGAGACGGCGGCGAGGAAGGCCTCGTCGTCCATCGCCGGCTCTTGCGTGAAGTCGCCGGTCGGGCGGTCGAGGTCGAGCGGGATGACGTCGAGTTCGGCGCCGGCAATGCGGGCAAGCTGGTTGATGGCAGCACCCCCACCGGCGAAATTCGCCACCATCTGCACGGTGACCTCCGACGGGAAGGCCGACACGCCTTGCGCGGTGACGCCGTGATTGCCGGCGAAGACCAAGACCTTGACACGGTCGAGCTTTGGCATGTCGCGGCCCTGCCAGCGCGCCAGCCAGGCGACTATTGTCTCCAGCCGGCCAAGGCTGCCTTGCGGCTTGGTCAGCGTGTCCTGGCGGCGGGCGACGGCATTGGCCGCGGCGTCGCTGCCAATGGGCAGGTCGAGGCAGGCGGCGCGCAGTTCATCGAGCGATTTGAAAGGCATGGGGGCAAAATCTCCGAAACAGAGTCAGGAAAGGGAAATGGAAGCGACGAGCAGGATTGCGATCTCGCCCAGCTGCTGCAGGGCACCGACGGTGTCGCCGGTCTGGCCGCCGATCTGGTTCAGGCAAAGCGCCCGGAACGCGGCAAACAGAAACGCAAGCAGGACGAGCGCCAAGATGGCAGCGCCGACCCCAAGCGTTAGAAGCGCGATCGCACCGAGCGCGGCACCGACACCCGCGGTTTCGGCGGTGACTAAGCCTGCATCAGCCGAGAGGCCGTCGGCGCGGGCCGGCGGCAGCAGGTGCATGAAGGCGCCGAGCAGGCCGCGCGAGCCCGCATGCGCGGCAATGAGGGCCCAGAAGACATGGGCCGGGCCGGCGAATCCAGAGAGCACGCTCCAGCGGATCAGCAGCGAGATGCCGAGCGCGCAGGCGCCGTAGGCACCGATGCGGCTGTCGCGCATGATCTCGAGTTTCCTGTCGCGCGTCTTGCCGCCGCCAAAGCCGTCGGCGACGTCCGAAAGCCCGTCTTCATGCAGGCAGCCGGTAGCGAGCAAGATCGCGGCAAGGGTCAATGCGGCAGCGGGAGCCGTGGCAAGGCCGAGCCTTGTGCCCACGGCGTAGACCAGCCCACCGACAACAGCAACGGCGAGGCCGGCAACGGGTGCAGCCCAGATCGCAGCGGCAAGGCTGCGGTCACGGAAGTCGGCTCGCGGCAGCGGCAGCCGGGTAAAGAAGACGAGGCAAAGCGCGATATCATAGAGAATTTGCTGTTGCGAGGGGATCTGGAGGTTGAGCATGATTCTATTCCGAAAACCGGCTACCACTTTTCGCTAACGCGGTCCTTCGGTTCGGGATCATGCTCTCGCCCCTCGCAATGGCATGGAAGAACGTGCCGCTGACATTGCCGCGCCGGTAGCCCGAGGCGCCGAGCGGATTTCCTTGACCGTCGGCGAGGTCGGCCAGCGGCTCGTCATTGCCGGTCGCAATCATCTGCGCGTAGTGGAATTCATGGCCGCGGATCAGCGTGCCTTGGCTGCCGAGCGGACAGCCGGACCGCAGCCGCGCCTCGCGGTAGCCGAGATTCATCTTGCGCTTGGCGAAGCTGGTCGAATGGCCGAGGAGGCCAAGCATCCGATGCGTCTCGCCCGACGCGTCCTCGAGCGCTTCGCCCAACACCATGAAGCCGCCGCACTCGCCGTGCACCGACCGCGTGGTGGCGAACCGAGCCATGCCGGCCCTGAAATTCGCCGCGGCCGCGAGGCGGCCGGCATGAAGCTCGGGATAGCCGCCGGGCAGCCAGCAGACATCGCAATCGTCGCCTGGCGCCTCATCGGTGAGCGGCGAGAAGGGAACGATCTCGGCGCCGGCCTTGCGCCAATGCGTGGCAACGTGCGGATAGAGGAAGGTGAAGGCGGCGTCCTCTGCCAGTGCGATGCGCTGGCCGGGCGGCGGCAGCGCGTCGTCGAAATTGCCTGGCGCGGGCGTGAATGGCGCCGCCAGCGCCATAATGGCGTCAAGGTCGAGCGAGCGCTCGACCATGTCGGCCAGCCGGTCGAGATGCGCCATCAGATTCTCATATTCGCCGGCCTGGACGAGGCCGAGATGGCGCTCGGGCAGGTTGAGCGAGGGATCGCGCAGGATGGCGCCGACGACAGGCAGGCCAAGTGCCTCGATGGCATCGCCGCATAGCCGGCGGTGGCGCTCGCTGCCCAGCCGGTTGAGCACGACCCCGGCCATGCGCACATCGGGGTCATAAATAGCAAAGCCCTTGGCGACGGCCGCCGCCGTGGTCGACTGTCCGGAGACGTCGAGCACCAGCAGCACCGGCAGGCCATAGAGCCGGGCGAGATCGGCGGCCGAGCCGGAACGGCCCGGAGCAGCAGGGATCCCGTCGAACAGGCCCATGGCGCTTTCGAGGAAGATGAAGTCGGCGTCCTCGGTCGCTTCGCCGGCCAGTGCGTTGAGCAGGGCGGGCGGCATTGCCCAACTGTCGAGATTGATGCCGGACAACCCGGTGGCGGCGGTGTGGAAGCCGGGATCGATATAGTCCGGGCCGGATTTGGCGCCGCGCACTTTCAGGCCGCGCCGGGCGAGGGCGCGTAGAATGCCGATGGTGACGCTGGTCTTGCCCGAGCCCGAGCGCGGCGCGCCGATGATGATGGCGCGGGTCATGGCTCACCCGCCAGTGCCGCGCGCATCGCGACAATACCGCCGACGACGATCAACGCCGGCGAGGTCAGACCGGCGGCCGCTGCCTCTTCCGCAATTGTGGCGAGCATAGCGACGACGATGCGTTCCTGCGGGGTCGTCGCAGCGACGACCACCGCGGCGGGCGTCGAAGGCGCCAGCCCACCCTCGAGCAGCGAGGCGGCGATCAGCGGCAGATTGGCCATGCCCATATAGATGACCACCGGCTGGCCGGTGCGGGCGATGGCCGCCCAGTCGAGATCATCATCGGTGCCGGCGGCATGGCCGGTCGCCAGGATCAGCGCCTTGTTGATGCCGCGCATGGTGCCGGGAATGCCGGTCGCGGCCAGCGCGCTGAGGCCGGACGTCAGGCCAGGCAGGATGCGGAACGGGATAGTTTCCCCGGCCAGCGCCAGCGCCTCTTCGCCGCCACGCCCGAAAATATAGGGGTCGCCGCCCTTGAGCCTGACGACGCGCCGGCCCGCGCGCGCCAGCCGGACCAGCAGAGCGGTTATGTCGTCCTGCTTCATCGACTGCTTGCCGCCGCGTTTGCCGGCATAGAACAGTTCCGCGCCCTCGGCGACAGCGACGACTTCTGGCGAGACCAGCGCGTCATAAACCAGCGCGTCGCACTGTCCGAGGGCGGCCAGCACTTCCAGCGTCAGGCAGCCGGGATCGCCAGGGCCGGCACCGGCCAGCCAGACATGACCGGGCTCCAGCTGGCGCGGCTTGAAGTTGAGCCGGGTGAGCGCCTGCTCGACCGTAGTGTTTCTGTTGCTGCCGCTCACAATCCGTCCCGTCCGCGAAAGCGCCGCTGGTAATGCGCGTCATACAGTGAACTTTCGCCAAAGCCGTGGGGCGGACCGCCCGGCCCTCAGAAACTGATGTATGTACTTTGTGAGTTGATGGCGTGGTCGTTGTGAT